>NZ_JAMQOP010000004.1:0-300000 GCF_031624495.1 Halogeometricum sp. S1BR25-6
CAGCGCCGCGCCGCAGGTCCGCCAGAAGTTCGCCTCCGCGATGCCGGCAGCGACGACGGCCGCCGTCGCTACCGGTGGTGTGATGCCCGCCAAGATAGCGGCGTAGAACATCGTGTAGTGGGCCGTAATCTCCGCGATGCCGAACTCGGAGACGAACGTCGGCACGATGAGGATGGCCACGATGACGTAGGCGGCCACCGTCGGCATCCCGACGCCCATCACGATGGCGACGGCCATGCCGAGCAGCACCGCGAACAGCAGGATGCCGCCGGAGAGGTTGATCATCAGTAGTGCGATTTTCGCGGGGACGCCGGTCGTCGAGAACAGGTTCACGACGCCGCTGATGACCACGAGGATGATGGCGATGGGTGCGAGGATGATGGCACCCCGGCGGAAGCCGTGAATCGTGTTTCTGACCTGCGTGACGAACTCCGAGGCCGGCGAGGCGTCGGAGGAGTCGACGAGCCGCTGGAGCGGCGGCATCAGGACGCCCGTGAGAATCATCGCGAACACGGTGTACATCGCGGACGTCATCACGGTAAACTGGGCGAAGCCGAGGTAGTAAATCAGGACGCCGAACGGGATGCCGAACCGAAGCGCCTCGGCGATCTTCTCGTTGCGCGAGAGCGGGTCGTCGAAGAAATTCGAGAACTCCATGTCCTGGTCGCTGGCGTCGCTAATCGCGGTGTAGTGGACCGCGATGGCGATGGACGCGACCAAAATCGCCGCGGGGAGCAACCCCGCGACGACGATGTTGAGGTACGCGACGCCGAGGTACGACGCCATCACGAACGCGGAGGCGCCCATCACCGGCGGGAGCACCTGCCCCGCGGTCGAGGCGACGGCTTCGATGCCGGCCGCGCGGTGGCCGGACATCCCGCTCTCCTTCATCGTCGGAATCGTGAACGACCCCGTCATGGCGGCGTTCGCCGTGTACGAGCCGTTGATGGAGCCGATGACGGCTGAGGAGAGAACGGCAGTCTGCGCCACGCCCGAGCGGATGCGCCCGGCCGCGACGATGGCGAGCCGGAGAATCAGGTCGAACGCGCCGTACGCGAACAGGAGCCCCGCGTACAGGAGGAACGGCGCGATCCACGACGCGGTCAGTTGCGTGAGCGAACCGTAGAACCCGTACAGGTCCGTGACCGTCGCCTGTAGGAGCGTCAGCTGAGACATCCCCGCGTGCCCGAGGACGCCGGGGACGGCGTCGCCGAACATCGCGTACAGCATCACGCCGATGACGAGTCCGAGGAACAGGTTCCCGAACTCGCGCCACGTGAGGTACAGGAGCGAGATGATGATGAGTCGCGCGAGCATGTACTCGTGCTCGGTGGCGAACCCCTGCCGCAGGAGGTACACCGTCTCGAAGTTCAAGAAGAAGTAAAACGACGCCGTGATGAGCACGCCGGCCGACGGCAGCAACACGAGCGCGTCTATCCAGCTGCCTTCTTCGAGCGATTCGCGCGTCTCGTTGAGGGCGTACACCGTCATGATGCCGCCGACGAACAGGACGGCGTATCTGACCGTCGACCAGGTCTGGGTGTAGGCCCACCAGAGGACGACGCACCAGAACAGGCCGGCTACGAGCGTGACGCTGATATCGAGGCCCCGTAGCCACCCCGTGGGACCGGTTTCTCGTTCGGATTGTGTGTCCATGTGTTGGTGTGGGTTGTGTGTAATAGAATCTTGGTTGGCTTCTTCGCGAACCGGGACGGCGCCGCGGAGGGATTACGCGGTGTCGCCCTCTTGCAGGCTGTCGTCCCAGGCGTCGTTCTCCTTGTAGTACTGCACCGCGCCCGGGTGGACCGGGATGCGCTCCTGCGCGTACCCGAGCATCTCCTTGGCGGCGTCGTAGTCGTTGAACTGCTCTTCGCCGTTGTTGACGACGTCGTTGTGCTCGTGGACGACGCGACAGAGTTCGTAGACGGCGTCGGGGTTGGCCTCGGGGTTGAACGTGTAGTTGACCTCGAGGTCCCAGGTGAACACCTCGTCGGTACCGATGTCGGCGTTCGCGATCGGCCACTCGCTGTAGGGCGTCCGGGTGGTCCCAGCGCCGGAGTACGACTCCGCGGACTCGATGAGCGCGTCCGTCGGTTCGACGTAGTGGAGGTCGACACGAGAAGCCATCTCCTGAACGAAGCCGGTGTACCGGACGCCCGGCGACCCGTACGCGATGGACGCGTCGATGCTGCCTTCCTCCATCGCACCGGGCGCGTCACCGACGCCCATGTTCTGGATGTTCATCTGGTCGTGGACGTCCGCGGTCGGGTCCTGCGACCAGACGTCGAGCGTCGTCGCGCGCGTCGAGTAGCCCGGTTCGGCGGGGTAGACGTTCTTCCCCGCGAGGTCGGCGAACGTCTCGATGTCCGTGCCGTCGCGGGCGACGATGTAGATGCTGTACGGGAACGCGCCGAACCCGTACTGGGGGATGCGGGATACCGACTGCTCGGAGAACCGACCGCGGTCGTCGAGCGCCTTGTTCAGGGAGTTGTTGTCGGTGATGCCGGCGTTGAACTGGCTCTGGGCCATCCGGTAGATGGTCCCGATGTAGCCGGGGCTCTCGATGGTCGAGTAGTCGAGGGTATCGCTCTCCTGGCTGACAGCACGCTCGACGGCGAGTCCGACGTCCTGCGTCCCGCCGGCGGAGGTTCCGACCCGAAGCGTCATGTCTCCGCTGCCGCCGCCACCGCCACCGCCACCGCCACTCCCGCCACCGCCGGTTCCGTCGCCTCCGTCACCACTACCGCCTCCTCCGCCGCCGCCATTACCGCCACCGCCGCCACCACTACACCCGGCGAGGCCCGCGAGACCCGCCGTTGCCGCACCATACAAGAACTTGCGCCGCTGCATACTCTCTTCGCGCATGTCCATTGATGACAAAAACCGTGCGTGCTTAACAATCTATCCATTTAGAGCACAGACAATCGTTATATTAATACCCTCTCTCGGAGGCGACACCGCGGCGCCGGGGCGGAGAACCTTCGACGGCGAGTCGAGTGAGCGACGGGTCGCGCCGTCGTGGTTCGGACGTCGACGGCGCTACCGCGTCACCGGGGCCTCGACGGACCCGACGGATTCGACGGTCGTCCGGACGCTGTCGCCGGGTTCGATGGTCGCCGCGCCCGGCGTTCCGGTGCTGAACAGGTCGCCCGGTTCGAGCGTCATCACCTCCGAGTGGAAGGAGACGAGTTCCGCGGGCGGGAACAGCATGTTCCGTATCTCGTTTTCCGACTCGACGGTTCCGTTGACCTCCGTTCGGACGGTCACGCCGTCGAGGTCCGGAGGCTCCTCGGGG
The DNA here is from genome assembly GCF_031624495.1 of Halogeometricum sp. S1BR25-6. Classification (NCBI taxonomy): domain Archaea; kingdom Methanobacteriati; phylum Methanobacteriota; class Halobacteria; order Halobacteriales; family Haloferacaceae; genus Halogeometricum; species Halogeometricum salsisoli. Next base: position 3,296 of record NZ_JAMQOP010000004.1, read on the forward strand.
ACGGCGAGCATCGGACCGACGACGAGAAACGTGTCGTAGCTCTTCGCCCGGGTGAGGAACCGGGGGTTGCGCTGGAGGACGTCCTCGGCCGTCATATCGATGACCGGGAGGTAGCCGGCGACGACGTCGTGGACGTCCGACTCGTCGACGTCCCGGCACTCCCGACCCATCACGACGGCCAGTTCGGCTTCCGCCGTCACGCGTTCGCTCTGGGAAGTGGGCGGCAGGCGGATGGGGCCGCCGGGACCGACGAGCGCCGTCGAGGGCTTCATGAAACTCGCCGGCTCCTCCGGGCGCTGTTCGTCCAAGTCGCCCGCGTGTTCCTCGTAGTTCAGTCCGATTCCCCAGAGCTTTCCGAACCGTTCCAGCGGCGGGCCGAAGGCGTGGTCGGCGGCCGGAACTCGCGTCGCTGGCGCGTCGTCGACGTCGCCGAGCGTTCCCGCCGCGGCCCGCGGGAGCGCCTCGCGGACGCTTTCGAGGTCCGGTTCGACCGATTCGAGCGGAACGAACCCCCCGTCGTCGCCGAGGAGCGGTCGACCGCTCGCCGTGCGTGCGAGGTACTTCATCGCTCTACTCCTCGCGGTCCGTCCAGAAGTCGAACGAGCGACCCGGTGCGAACACGTCCAGTCCGACCGCCGTCTCGTCGCCGGTGTTCTCGACTCGGTGGGCCTCGTCCGATTCGAGCAGCACCGAGTCATTCGGTTCGAGAGTCACCTCGTCGTCCTCGGTGACGACGGTGAGTTCGCCCTCGAGGCAGAGACACACCTGCTCGTTCTCGTGGTCGTGCATCGGCGAACTGTGACCCGCCGGCTTCTCGAACCACTCGAAGGAGAAGCGGTCGCTGCCCGCCATCGAGACGCGCCGCCAACCCTCCTCCGGTTCGTACGTCTCGGCGTCGTCGAACGGGACGGGCTTCACAGGTTCGCTCCCGTGGACCCGCCGTCGATGGGCAGGGCGGTGCCGTTGACGAACCCGGACTTCGGGGAGGAGAGGAAGGCGACAGTGTTCCCCAGTTCCATCGGGTCGCCGATGCGCTCCAAGGGGTTGCCGGCCCACCCCTCCAGTCCCTCCTCGTAGGAGTCGTACTCGCCGCGGTCGACGGCGGCGTTCACGAGGTCCTGAATTCGGGACGTCTCGTGGGGACCCGGGAGGACGGCGTTGGCCCGTATCTCCGGCGCGAACTCCTTCGAGAGCGTCTTCTCCAGACCGATGACGCCCATTCGAACCGAGTTCGAGAGCACGAGGTTGTCCAGCGCCTCCTTGACGCTCCGGGAGGTGATGGTGACGATGGTGCCGCCGTCGCCCTCGCGGAGGTGCGGTTCGGCCTCGCGGGCGAGTCTGACGACGCTCATCACGAGGAGGTCGTACGCCTCCTGCCAGTCCTCGTCGTCCGTGTCGAGGAAGCCGCCGGACGGCGGGCCGCCGGCGCTGGTCACGAGGTGGTCGAGGCGGCCGAACTCCTCGACGGTCGTCTCCACGAGGTTCGTCACGTCGTCGGCGTCGGTCAGGTCGCCGGGTTGGGCGACCACTTCGCCCTCGGCCACCTCGGCTATCTCTTCGCGCGCGTCGTCGAGTCGGTCCTCGTCGCGGCCGTTGACGACGACGTCGACGCCCTCGCGGGCGAGCGCTTTCGCCGACGCCTTGCCGAGTCCGCTGGACGACGCCGTCACGAGCGCCGCGTTACCGTCTATCTGTAGGTCCATGTGATACCGCATCAAAGTCCATCGGCAAAACGGTTTCCGTCCCGGCGCCCCGGAGGACCGACGGCTCACGACTCGGAGAAGACGGCCGTCCCGTCCTCGAAGGCGAGCGACCCATCACCGAGCACCGTCGCGGCGTCCGGGAGGTCCGAGACGACGGCGTCGGAGACCCACATCTCCCCGAGGTCCTGCGTGTTCCGTATCCAGAGGATGCGCACGGTCTCGGGGTCGTAGCCGCCGAGGGCGGCCAGCGCCGTCCGCAGGGCGAACTCGTCGTCCGGCGCGACAACCGGGAGTTTCGCCTTCGCGAGCGACCCGCTGGTGAGCGCGTTCGCGTACGTCTTCCGGAGGTCCAGTCGGTCGAGCGCGGCCCGTCGGGTGAGGTCCGCGAGGCCGATGCCGTTCCCGTTCCCCTTCGTCGCCTCGGTGAGGCCGCGGGCGTAAACGAGCTTCACGTCCGGCGTCTCGGGTTCGTCCCGGTTGAGCACGCGGTAGCGGCCGATGACGTTGGTGTCCATCCCGGCGCCGGATATCTCCTTACCGAGTTCGTCGACGACGAGCAGGTCCACCTCCTCGACCGGCAGCGTCGGCATCTCCTCGTCGGCAAGTGCCAGTAGGTCGGGTTCGCGGTCGAGGAACGACCCGGTCGGAATCGACTCGACGCGGGCGATTCGCTCCTCGAAGTTCTCCACGAGCGCGATTCCTCCCACGAGCGGCGTCTCCGACTCGATGACCGACAGGGCGGCCCGGAGCGTCTCGACGTAGCCCTCCGCGATGGCCGTCGAGTGGAACGATTTCGCGCCGCGCTGTTTGCCCAGTCCGACGACGCTCATCTTCGTGAGCCCGCTCTCTATCGGTCCCGAGAAGTTCGTGTGGGCCTTGACGCGGTTGAGGACGAGGACCGCGTCGGCCGCCAGCGCCGCGACCGAGAAGTACACCGGCATCTTCGTGTCGCCGACCGTCACCGCGTCGAGTTCCTCGGCGTCCATCCGCGCGTCTATCGGCGCGCCCGTCCGGTCCTCGGTGACACCCAGCGACTCCAGCACCTCCCGCTGTCCCTCCGCCGTTGCCCCGCCGTGGCTCCCCATCGCGGGCACGATGACGGGGTCGAACCCGCGCTCTCGGAGTGTAGCGACCACCGACGCCGCGACGTCGTCGATAGCGTGAATCCCGCGGCTCCCGACGGCGACGGCGACGGTCGCTCCCTCGCCCAGTCCGTCGAGGGGCAGGCCGTCGAGTTCCGCCCGCGCCGCGTCGGCGGGGTCGGCGACGGTTTCGACCGACGGCTCGTACCGGACCCGCGCGAACGGCGGGAGCGGTTGCGGGTCTATCAGGTGGTCGACGTCGCTCCGTGCGGGGACGTTGATGTTCATCCGGGCGGTGCTTGGCGGAGGTGCACGAATAATCCTGTGGTAAGTATTGTCGAGACGGGGGATTATTACTCCGTGTGCCGCGGCGCTGTCGTATGGAAATCGAAGCAGTGGAGTCGTTTCCGATAGAGATACCGCTCTCCTCGCCGGTGTCGTTCTCCAACCGGACGCTCACGTTCCGCGACCACGCGATAACGTACGTCCGGACGGCGGACGGGCGCGAGGGCGTCGGCTACTCGCTGGGCTACGAGGGCGCCGGACTCATCGCGGAGGCGGTCGAGTCGCTCCTCGAACCGATGCTCGTCGGCGAGGACCCGCGCGACACCGAACGACTGTGGCACGAGATGTACGAGGGGACGGTCCAGATCGGGCGGGCGGGCCTGCTGCTCCGCGCCATCTCGACGGTCGACATCGCGCTCTGGGACCTGAAGGCGAAGGCGGCCGGCGAACCGCTGTACAAACTGCTGGGCGGGTACGCCGACAGCGTCCCCTCGTACGCCAGCGGGGGCTACTACCGCGACGACAAGGGCCACGAGGGCCTGCGCGAGGAGATGCGACGGTACCTCGACGAGGGCCACGACGTCGTCAAGATGAAGGTGGGTCGCCGGACGGTGAGCGAGGAGGTCGACCGCGTGGCGGCCGTCCGCGACGAAATCGGGCCGGACCGGACGCTCCTCTTGGACGCCAACGGCGTCTGGTCCTCGCCGCCGGAGGCGATTCGGGCGTGCCGCGCCTTCGAACCCTACGACCCCTACTTCATGGAGGAACCGGCGATGGTCGAGAAGGTGGAGACGATGGCGGCGGTGAACGACGCCATCGACTACCCCGTCGCCACCGGCGAACTCGAAGGCACGCGGCAGAACTTCGCTCGTCTCCGCGATACGGGCGCAGCGGGTATCCTCCAACCCGACGCGACGGTGTGCGGCGGCATCACGGAGTGGCTCCGCATCGCCAACTACGCGGCGGCGTACGACGTGCCCATCGCCCCGCACTACAACTGGAACCTCCACGCGTCGCTCTTGGGCGCCATCGAGAACGGCCTCTGGGTGGAGTATTTCTACCGCGACATGGACGTGAAGGTGTTCGACGACGTGGTTGCGGACCCCCTCGAACCGGACGACGACGGCAGGATTCCGCTCCCCGACAGGCCCGGTCACGGCGTACCGCTCGATAAAGACGCGCTCGAAGAATTCAGACAATGAGAGACTACTCCGACCAGATAGCGACCCGCGACCCGGACCGCGACGTAGAGATAACCGACATCAAGACCTGCGTGGTGGAAGGAAACTTCGAGTGGAACCTCATCAAAGTCGAGACGGACGCCGGTGTCACCGGCATCGGCGAGTCCTACCGCGGCGGCGGCGTCCCGGAACTCGTCGAGTACACGAAGCGGTTCCTGCTCGGGGAGAACCCTCTCGACGTGGAACGTCTCGTCCGGTACATCTTCCAGGAGATGTCAGGGCACGGTGGGACGACCGGCAAGGTCGTCACGGCCGCCTCGGGCATCGAAGTCGCCCTCTGGGACGTCGCCGGGAAAATTCTCGACCTCCCGGTCTACCAACTGTTGGGGTCGAAGTACCGCGACGAGATTCGCCTCTACTGCGACTGCCACGCCGGGGAGGCCTACGCCGTCGAGGACGGCGCGACGGCCTACGCCGACGCCGAAGCGTACTCGCCCGAGGCGTACGCCGCCGAGGCCGCCCGCGTCACCGACATGGGGTTCACCGCCCTGAAGTTCGACCTCGATTTGCCCGCGGACAACGACCCCGACCCGTACAACGGCCGCCTCTCCAACCGGGCCATCCGGGAGAAACGCGAAATCGTCGAGGCGGTGCGGGACGAAATCGGCTACGACGTCGACCTCGCGTTCGACTGCCACTGGGACTACTCCGTCGAGAGCGCGAAACGCCTCGCGCACGAACTTGAGGAGTACAAGTTGATGTGGCTCGAAGACCTCGTCCCGCCGGAGAACATGGACGCCCAGAAGGAGGTGACGAAGGCCACGCGGACGCCCGTCGCGACCGGCGAAAACCGCTTCCGCGTGTTCGAACTCTCCGAACTCGTCTACGAACACGGGGTCGACGTCATCACCCCCGACCCGACGACGGTGGGTGGTCTCGCCGAGACGATGCGCGTCGCGGACCGGGCCGAGGAGAACTACATGCCGATGTCGCCGCACAACGTCTGTAGCCCCGTCGGGACGATGGCCTGCGTCCACCTCGGCGCGGCGACGCCGAACTTCGACCTCTTGGAGTACCACGCCCTCGAAGTCGACTGGTGGGATGACATGCTCGCGCGCGAGGAACCGCTGATTCAGGACGGTCACATCGAAGTCCCCGAGGAACCGGGACTCGGTATCGAACTCGACGAGTCGGTCGTCGAAGAACACCTGCTTGACGGGACGACCGGATTCTGATAGGTTCCTCCGCCCTCGAAATGCGCGTTTTGGGGCCAGAAAAAACGGACTGAGTTACATACACTCGTATATGTAAACAAAAACCATATTTAGAATCTGTATTACGCAATCTGAACTCGGATAGGCTACTTAACTCACAGTATACGACTACTTCCTCGAGATTGACGACGCAACCACTCGATACGACCGCCGAGAGAGGAACTTCGGGAAGGCGAAAACTTACGCTCGTGGTCCGGAATCGTTCGACAGGAGAGACCCGAGACGATGTCCACGCCACCCGCCGACGCCTTCGACCTCCCGGAGACCACCATCGCCGACGTCCGCGCCGCCATCGCGGACGGGCGCGTCACCGTCGAGACGCTTCTCGACCGCTATCTGGCGCGCATCGACGCGTACGACGACGACCTGAACGCGGTTCTCACGCTGAACGACGGGGCGCGCGAACGTGCCCGGCGACTCGACGCCCGGTACGAGGAGGAGGGTTTCGTCGGACCGCTTCACGGCGTTCCGATGCTCCTGAAGGACAACCACGATACACACGATATGCCGACGACGGCCGGGTCCGTCGCCCTCGCCGACTCCGTCCCGCCGCGGGACGCCTTCGTCGTCGAGCGACTCCGGGACGCCGGCGCCGTCGTCGTCGGGAAGACCAACCTCCAGGAACTGTCGTTCGGGGTGGATACGATAAGCTCACTCGGCGGCGCGACCCGAAACGCCTACGACCTGAACCGGCGGCCCTCAGGGTCCAGCGGTGGCACCGCGGCGGCCGTCGCCGCGAACTTGGCGACCGTCGGCACGGGTTCGGACACCTGCTCGTCAGTCCGGTCCCCGCCCGCGTTCAACAACCTCGTCGGCGTCCGCCCGACGCGGGGACTGGTCAGTCGGACGGGCATCGTCCCCCTGAGCGAGACGCAGGACACCGCGGGTCCCATCACCAGAACCGTCGCCGACGCGGCCCGACTGCTCGACGCGATGGCCGGCTACGACCCCGAGGACCCCGTGACGGCCGCCGGCGCCGACGCCGTTCCCGACGACGGCTACGTCTCCCACCTCGACCCCGACGGACTCGACGGCGCGCGCATCGGCGTCGCCCGCCAGTTCTTCGGCCTGCAGGGGGATTCCGAAGACCTCCCCGTCGACGAGGCGGACGCCGCGGCCGTGACCGGCGCCGTCGAGGGAGCCATCGAGGAGATGGAAGCGGCCGGCGCGACGGTGCTCGACCCAGTCGACGTCGTCGACGTCGACCTGCTCAAAAGTGCCCGCGTGCTCCAGTACGAGTTCGCCCGCGACTTCGACCGTTACCTCGCGCGCCTCGGCGACGCGGCGCCGCACGGGTCGCTGGCAGAGGTGTACGAGACGGGCGAGATAGCGCCCTCCATCGAGTCGCGCTTCGAGGGAGCCGGAATCCTCGACGTCGACGCCGACTCGCTGGAGAGGAACGTCGACTACCTCCGTCGACTTCGACGCCGCGACCGACTCGCGGAGACCGTCCTCGCGCGGATGGTGGAGGACGACTTCGACGCCCTCCTCTACCCGCCGTCGACGGTCCCCCCGGTCGAGATACCCGAGCACCAACCGTTCTCCGAGATGAACTGCGAACTCTCGGCGCACACCGGGTTGCCCGCTATCGTCCTCCCAGCCGGATTCACGGACGACGGCCTCCCCGTGGGTGTCGAACTGCTCGGACGGCGGTTCGCCGAACCGCGCTTGCTCGAACTCGGATACGGGTTCGAACGCGTTTCGGGCCACCGCCGCCCCCCGGAGCGATTCGGGGAACTCGACGCGTAATCCGGTATCCGTTCGACCCGCGAGGCGGGAGGGTTCTCACGTCCCCCGCCCGTATTCACATAGCGAGCAGAATCATACCTCGTCGGACCAACCGGCGTAAACGAGAGGGAATTCTGCCTTTCCCGGTTCACACCTCGCTCCCTCTCACCCGCTCACCGCGCCCCTCAGACGACCTGCTCGCTCCGCGACGCCCCGCAGTAGTAACACTTCAACAGCCGATACGGCTGGCGCGCGAACATCTCGTTCTTCGGCTGTACCGCCTCCCGAGTCGCCTCCGTTCGGAACCGGACCGTCACCTCATGCTCGCGTTCGCCGCCGCAGTCGGGACACGCTCTGATCCGCCAGTCGGGGACGTCTCCGGTGGGGTCTTTGACTGCCATGTGCACCGCCCCTATTCTGTGGTTGTTTATACAACTTTTTGCCGAGTTGATGAGTCTCAGGAGCGACACAACACGCACTCGTGACGGAGAGGCTCACTCCTTCTCGAACCAGTGCGAAGTGATGACGAGTGCTCCGTGCCGAAAACTCGCTTCCGAACACACGTGTTGAATCTGTCACGCTCTATGAGTACTCGATTAGAGATAGACAAACTCACACAAAGGTATAAGTAACGGCTCAGAGAGTGTCTGGTATGTCTGACCAGGTGGACGGGGTGCTCGGACTGATAACCGCGTGCGCGCTCATCGGAACGGTCGCGTACGGACGGTCACCGGGTTCCGCGGACGCGCTCCTGATCGGGTTGCTCCAGGTCGGGGTGTTCGCGGCCGTCGGGGGAAGCCTCGTCCGAATCGCCGTCGGTCGGTAACGACGTCGTCCCGCCCTCCGTCGCCGCCATCGAGTGTCGGTCGTTCGGAGCAAATCGAACCGATGGGCTCTCGTCAGGGCGTCTGTGGCTCCGCTGTCGGGTTCTGCTCGGACGGCGCCTTCGGAAGGCGGACGAAGAAGACCGACCCGCGAGGGTCGTTGTCCTCGACCCAGACGTCGCCGCCGTACCCGCTCACCAGCGTTTCGACGAGGTAGAGCCCGATGCCCGTTCCCGGGCTCTCGAGTCCCTTGTTGCCGCGGCCGAATATCTCCTCGCGTCGCTCGGGAGGGACCCCGGGTCCGTCGTCCGCGACGGCGACGACGACGGCGTCGCTCTCGTCGGTCGCAGACACCGTCACGGTCGGCGTTTCGGTATCCCTGTGTCGAATCCCGTTCGTGAGGAGGTTTCGGAACACGGTCCCCAGCGCATCGTCGGCGAGGACACACACGTCCGGAACGTCCTCGGAGATGCGAAGCGTGCACTCGTCGTCGCCCGCTCGCACGGAGTCGACCTCGTGCGTCAGAACCTCCCGGAGCGACACCGCTTCGAGGTCCGACGCGTCGTTGAGCATCGTCTGCATCAGGCCGCGCATCGTCTCGGTGAGTTCGACGGCATGTTCGCCGTTCCGGACGATGGTCTCGAGTCGGGTCTCAGCCTCCTCGCCGTCGACGAGCGATTCGAGGAGGTGCGCGTTGCCGAGGACGACCGACATGTCGTTCCGGATGTCGTGCCGGACGATCTGATTGAGGAGCGTGAGCCGTTCGTTCTGCTCTTCGATAGCGCGCTTTCGCTCTTGGAGGGTGGTCACGTCGCGCAGGACGACGACCCAGCCGACGTGTTGCCCGCGCCGGTCGAGCGTCTGCGTCCGGACGCTCAGGAACCGCTCGTCCGCTCCCCCGCCATCTTTTCCGTCGACGCGGACGGTGTCCGTTTCGGGTTTCGCGAGGTCGACGTCCGGGAAGCCCGCCTCGAAAGCGTCGCCGACTCCCGCTCCGCCCGCGGCGAAGAACCGCTCGCCGGGTCCGTTCGCGTGGACGACTCGCCCGGTTCTGTCGACGACGAGAACGCCGTCGGGCGACGCTTCGAGCGCCGTCGTGTAGGCGATGGGCGGGAGGTCCAACAGTCGATAGCGAAACAGCGCGACGCCGAGCGCCGCGGCCGTCACCGCGGTGGACGCCGGGACGAGGTTGACGTGGTCGGCCGTGAACGGCGGGATTCCCGCGTACGTCGCGCCCACGACCAAGAGCGGGGCGCCGATTCCGACGCCGAGAAGCAACGCCTGCGGGACGTACTCGCGGCCGAGTCGGAACGCCTCGACGGCGACGATGGCGAGGGCGGCGAGCGAGAGCGCCGCGTTGTAGAGGAGTTGCAACAGCAGGTGCGCGGGGCCCACGTCGACCCGGAGGACGAGGAGTCCGCCCCGTTCGACGAGGCGCGTGCTCTCGATGGCGAGACCGGCGGGGTTCGCGAACACGAGGGCCACGTAGAGCGCCGGGACGCTCAGCAGCGCCGCGACGACGGGCGGTCGCAACCACTCGTCGCGGTCGGTGTACGACAGGGCGAATAGCAGGCTGAACGCGCCGATGGGCGCCGCGCCCACGTAGAGCAGGCGGTAGGCGAGTAGTTTCACCGCGGGGTCTGTGCTGAGAAGTTTGACGGCCGAGAACCCCGACCAGAGCGAGAGCGCGACGCTCGCGCAGATGAACGCTGTCAGGACCGGAGTTCGACCGTTCCGGTTCGCGTACGAAAGAGCGTAAACCCCGAGAAAGACCGAGAGCAGCGCCGCGAACAGAGCCGGATACGCGTAAAGTGTCTGTTGCCAACTCATCGAACTCATCCAACCGGTGACTGTCTCAGTGGCTAGAACATAAAGCATTCGTCCGACTCATCAGCCATCTGTTGCGTTCGCTCTCTTCTCGTCTCCGTCGGCCGTCTTTGCGCCCTCCGGTCGCGCCCGTGAAACGGCGTTTCCACCGAAAGCGGTTCGACAGTCAGGACCTGCGAATAGGGCGAGTAGTTATGATATCGATTCGATATTACTCCGTATGGGTCCCTCCAAACGCGAACGGATGCAGATCAGTCGGCAGGACTTCACGCGGGTGTGGAAGCAGCGAGATATGGATGCGATTCGCGACATCTACTCGCTCGACTTCCGCGGCCACGGCTTCCCGGGCAACCGAACGGTCACGCGGTCGCAGTACCGCCGGACGGTCGAACTGTTCCAACGGGTGTTCCCCGACTGCCGGATCGAACTCGAAGAGATGCGCGCGGACAGCGAGTTCGTGTACGCCTCGTGGGTGTTCTCCGGCACCCCCGCGATACCCGGATTCGGTCCGAACGCGTCGCCGGTGTCGTTCCGCGGCACCGGACGGCACCGGCACCGGGGCGGAAAAGTGGTGGAAGTGTGGGTCGAGACCGACTGGCTCTCGGTCGCAAAGCAGGTCGGACGGTCGTACTCCCGGTCTGTTCACGAAACGATATCGCGGCTACCGACCGTTTTTCGACTTTCTACGCTCGAAGGTATCTAACATAGGTGCGCCCCGAAGTAGACGAATACTATTCCGAGTTTTCGCTCCCAAATATAGTCGCTATGAATACGAATGCGGTAAGTATGGTGTAGAACCCGGCTCCCTTTTGGTCGAATCAATTCACACTCTTTTCGAGCAAAGCACACAGCCGGCACGTACGTTTATGAGGGCGCACGCCGACTCGCTGTCGTATGCATCTCATCGAGTCCGCACTGTCGGAGAGCCATCGGACCGTCCGTGACCGAGCGGACGCGTTCGCCGAAGAGGTCGTCGCGCCGCGCGCGGAGGAGATAGAAGAGACCGACGAGTTCCCGCGCGACGTCGTCGAAGCGGCGGGTGAGCGCGGCCTGCTCGGACTGCTCTTACCCGACGGGTACGGCGACCTCTCCTCGGATTTCCTCGGCTACTGTCTGGCGGTCGAGCGAATCGCGGCCGAGAGTGGCGCCGTCGCGGAGACGATTCAGGGCCACACGTTCGCCGCCCTTCCCGTCGCTCGGTTCGGAACGGACGAACAGAAGGAGCGCTACCTCGAACCGATGGCTCGCGGAGAGGCGGTCGGGGCGATGCTTCTGACCGAACCCGGCGCGGGGAGTTCTCCCTCCGAGTTGGAGACCGTCGCCGAGGCGACTGACGACGGCTACCGACTCTCCGGCGAGAAGGCGTTCGGGACCAACGCCGGCGTCGCGGACGTTCACCTTGTCGTCGCCCGCAAGCGTCCGCAACCCGACGACTCCCACGGCGTCAGCGTCTTCCTCGTCCCCGGCGCGGACGAGACGGCGGGTTTCGCGTTCGACCGCGTCGAGTACATGGGCATGCGCGGCCACGTCACCGGCGACTCGACGTTCGACGGCGTAGTCGTCCCCGCGGACGACCTCCTCGGGAGCGTCGGGCAGGGCTTCCGCATCGCGATGGGCACGATCGACATGGCGCGAACCGGCATCGGCGCCATTGGCACCGGCATCGCGCGCGGCGCGTTCGACGCCGCCGTCGACTACGCGGGCGACCGGGAGCAGGGAGGCAAAGCAATCGGCGAGTACCAAGCGGTCCAAGTGCTCGTCGCCGACATGTACCAACAGCTCTCGGCCGCCCGTCACTCCGTCTACTCCTCCGCGCTCGCTATTTCCGAGGACGACGGCGAGACCCGACTGTCGAGCGCAGCCAAACTCGCCGGAAGCGAGGCGGCCGAGTTCGTCACCCGCAACGCGATGCAGGTGTACGGGGGGAAAGGCTACCGAACGGACCTGCCGCTCGAACGCTACTACCGTGATGCGCGCATTCTCAGTCTCATCGGCGGCACTTCGGAGATACAGCGGACGACAATCGCCCGCGAGACGCTCGACCTCTGAGACGCCGGCACTCCGCTTGCGGCGACGGTCGTTCTCTCCGCGAAAAAGAACTCGACCCGGGATGGGCGGTCGACGGTCAGGCCCGCGCATCCCGATAGCTTTCCGCCCGTTTCGCTCGTGGGACTCCCGCCTGCTCAGTCGTCGTCGGTCGTGACGGCGTCATCGCCGAGTTCGGCCTTGATGAAGTCCGGGTCGCGCTTCTCGAGGAACGCGCTGATTCCCTCTTTGGCACCCTCGGTGTCGAACAGTTGGTTCTGCAGTTCGCGCTCGTGCGCCAGCGCGTCGTACAGCGACATCTCCATGCCCTCGTTGATGGCGACTTTGATGTGTCCGACGGCCTTGTTGGGAAGGCTCGCGACCTGTTTCGCGAACGCGATGGCTTCCTCCTCGCAGGTACCGGGTTCGACCAGTTCGTCGATGATGCCGGCGTCGGCCGCTTCCTTCGGCGTGAGGCGCTCGTCGTTGAGCATCATCTTGAGCGCCTTCGACCGGCCGACGTAGCGGGGGAGCAGTTGGGTGCCGGCCTCGCCGGGGATGAGACCGAGTTTCACCTCGGGGACGCCGAGGTTGTAGCCGTCGTCGTCGCCGCAGTACCGGATGTCCGTCGCGAGCGCGAACTCCAGACCGCCACCCATGCAGTGGCCGTCGACGGCGGCGATGAAGATGGTGTCCGTCGAGCGCATCTTCAGGATGGACTCCTTGCTGGTCTGACTCGCGTAGCCGATGTGCTCGGGGCTCTCGTCCTGCAGCGCCTGGATGTCGTATCCGGAGGAGAAGAACTTGTCACTGGTGCTGCTGAGGACGGCGGCGCGGACCGTCTCGTCGAAGCGGATGGTCTCCACCATCTTCTGGAACTCCAATACCATGTCCGCGTCGTGGGCGTTCGCGGGCGGCTTGTTCAACCGGACGATGCCGACGTGGCCGTCCTGTTCCGTCTCGAAGTTCTCTAGCTCGAGTTCTGCGAAGGTCTCCATACGACTCCTACATCCATAGGACAGTATAAATAGTTATCGACACGTAAAACCGAGAATACGGCTAGTACAGCCGCTAACAACGCCACATTCCTCATTCCGAAGGTCGCCGACTATCGGCCCGAGTCCGCGACTTCGCCGTCGTATTTGATGCGCTCGAAGACGGTGTGACAGCCGTTGCAGTAGTACTGGCTCTTCGAGACCTCGGAGCCGAACTGCGAGTGCCGTTCGGTGTCCGTCGACCCGCAGAACGGGCACTCGGGGTGCGTCGCCGACATCGTCACTCCATCCTGAACTCGGCGTTCTGGACGCCGCTGAGCGATTCGACGTCACCCTCCGAGATGGTGCCGTCGCCCGTCCGACGGCGGCGCTCGTCCCACTCCTCGACGTCGGGAGCGTCCCAGTTCACGTCGAGAGCGTCGACGTCGACGGCCGTTCCCCCGAATATCTCTTCGAGGCGGTCGACGAACGCCGCGCGCAGGGCCGACGCCGACCGGTCGGTAAAGCCGGACGCGACGAGCGGGTCCGTCTCATCGTCGTACGCGGCGGGCCCGAGGAAAGCGAGTACGTCGGGGAGCGCCGATTCGAGCGCGGCGGTCACCTGGTCGGTCCGTTCGTCTCCCATCGTCTCCAGTCGACCGTCGAGGAACTCCAAGTGGAAGTACTCGTCCTGCCCGATGCGGGTGCCGAGACCCTCGAAGTCCTCATGATCGATGGCGTCGATGAGGTACCACGCCGCGCGTTCGGTCAGTCCGATGCGCACGACGAACTCCACCCACGACCCGGGCCGTTCGTCGATGGTCGCCGCGTTCGAGAACTCGGCGGCGGTCCGGTCGCCTTCGAGCCAGTCGTCCGCGCGTCCCTGCTGTCCGAGCAGTCGGAACAGTTGGCGAACGTGTCCGAGTTCGTCCTGCGCGGCGCTCGCGCCCGCGATGTCGTCTTCGAGTACCGGGCCCGAGAACATCCACTCGGCGTACCGCTGCGACAGCACGAGTTTCGTGTCGGCGATGGCCTGCACGTAGTTGACCGCCTCGTCGGACCACTTGCTCACGCGGCATCACCCGGCGTGTCCGGCATGGTGCCGACGTTGGTGGCCTCGACCATGTGCTCGCGCCGGACGACGACGAGTCGGTCCCAGTCCTCCTCGTCGAACGTCCGGTAGGCGTACACTTTGGCGAGTCGGTCGTTCTCCGCGTCGACGTTGCCGACGTTGATGAGCTCGTCTCCGGCGTTGATGCGAGCGAACACCTCGTACTTCATAGCGCGATACCGGACTCCCGCATCTTCTCTCGGACGTCCTGCGTCAGCATGCTCTTCTCCCAGAGGGGGGTCCACACCACGTCCACCTCGACGTCGTCGACGCCCGCCATCGTCCGCAGGCACGCGCGGATATCGTCGAGTATCATGTCGTAGGCCGGACATCCCATGCAGGGAAACGTCATCTCGACGAGCACGTCCGCCCCGTCGGCGTTCTGCTCGACGTGTACGTCGTATATCATCGCCATCTCCACGAGGCTCACCGGGATGTGCGGGTCCGGAATCTCGTCGAGGTTCGCCCAAATCTCCTCCTCGAAGGCGGTGGCGTCCTCGGTCGGTCCGAGCGGTGCTGCGTCCGATTCGGTCTGTTGTTGGATGCTCATGCTGAGACGGGGTCCATCTGGCTGGACTGCAGGAGGTCGACGTACTTTTCGTTGGCCGGACCGCGGGAGCGCCAGCGGTCGATGACGTCGTCCCACGTGGTGTTCTCGTCGAAGTGCCAGGTCTTCGTCTCGGCGTCGAAGTGCGCCGGCATTTCGTACTCGACGACGTACTCGTCGGCCTCCTCGTCGTAGTGGGCGGGGACGTCGATGCCCATCTGGTTGCAGACGGGGACGGCGCTGTCCATCCACTTCTGGCGGAGTTCGTCGTTGCTCAGGCCCTTTATCTGGTAGGCGAGTTGGTCGTCGTGCTTCTTCTTGTCGTCCGGCAGTCCGAACCACTCTAAGGCGATGGGGAACATCCAGTCGACGGCGTCCTGCACCTTCTGCTTCGTCTTGTCGTTCTTGTTGGAGAGGCGACGCATCCACGTCTCTCCGTGGCGGAGGTGGAACTGCTCTTCCTTTCCGACTTTCGTCAGCGCCCGCTTCCACGGGGCGTAGGAGGTGTTCTCGTGGATGTCCGACAGCAGCGCGATGCCCGCGCGGTCCCACAGACCGTGTGCGGTCACCAGTTCCGCGAAGTTGTCGAGGTGCTGATCGAAGCCGTACGTGTTGCGGAACTCGTGCGGCTCACGCCCGTGGATGAGGTACTCGCGGTCGTACCCCAAGTCCTCGAGCAGTCGGTACGCGATGTGGCCGTGACCGAGTTCGTCTTGGATGACACTGATACAGGAAGCGCGCGCGTTGACGCTCGGCGCGTTCAGCGAGGGCCCGTAGTATGCGGGGGCGCTCATCAGTTCGGTGTCGCCGGAGACGAGGAGCGTCTGCGTCAGCGCCTTCTTGTAGCCCTCCGTCATCTGCTCCTCGGACTCTATCATCTTCCCGTCTTGCAGCTGCTGCTTTAGCTTCTTGTCGGTCACCATGCTCGTGTCTCTCGTTGCCGTCCACACCTATTAATTGTTTGCATTGTGCGAGATTCGAACGCCGAACGACGGCCCTCACCCTCCGATACACCTTTTTGCTCGGGGGTCCGCATGGATTGACATGGACGTTGAAATCCGGCGGGCGACCACGGAGGACGGACCGGCCTTACTCGACCTCTGGCACGGGTTCACCGAACACCTCTCCGAGTACGACGAGCGCTACCAGCACAAGGAGGACGCCGACGACCGGTGGCTCCAGTACTTCGAGAACCAACTCGTCGACTCGAAGTACGGCGCCGTGTTCATCGCCGTCGCCGAGGACGACATCGTCGGCGTCATCGAGGCCCGACTCACGGGCGACCACCCCATCTTCCGCCTCTCCGACCACGGTTACATCAACGGCCACTACGTCGCCGAATCGCATCGCGACCAGGGCGTCGGAGATGCGCTGGTGGAGGCGGCCGTCGAGTGGTTCTCGGAGTCCGACCGCGACGTTTCCTTCTGTCGCGTCGACGTCATCGAGGGCGACGACCAAGGGCGCGAGGCGTACGAGCGGATGGGCTTTTCTCCGGTCGAACACGTGTACGAGCGACAGGTGGACTGATGACAGAAACGTACGAGGTCGAATTCGTAAACGAGGGTCGCACTATCGAGGTGCCCGCGGACCAGCCTATCCTCGAAGCGGCCGAGGAGGCGGGACTCGACCTCCCCTACCAGTGCCGGATGGGCGTCTGCGGCGTCTGCAGCGCCATCCGCGTCGTGGACGGCGATGTCGAACAGACCGAGGGGATGTTCCTCTCCGGGAGCGAGAAGGAGGAGGGATACGTCCTCACGTGCGTCGCCCGAGCGCGGTCGGACCTGAAACTCGAATCGAATTCCGGTCCGTAACTCCTCTCTGCAGCCCTCCTCGTTTCCGCCGGTCTTCGACCCCGAACGAGAGGTGTTTCGGTCTCTTGTTTACAAATCTGCTTACGGAATCTGCGAACTCGACGGTGAAGATTGACCGACGCTCGGCACCGTGGGTGAGGAGCGGCCCGACGGTGAACGCAGCGATAGGCGAACGATTTTAGCAGTGTAATGAAAACCGTCGTAGGATGTTCTCGCCGCACCGAGGGCGCTGGCGTTGACAGGATCGTAAACACACGACGGCGCAGTAACTGGGATTCATCGGACGAGCCGACCGGCGAACGAGAGGTCGCGGTCACTCGAAGAGCGAGGACGGAACTGCCCCCGCCGGAGCGCCGTCGAGAACGTAGCGTTCGGGGTCGGACCCGACGCGCGAGACGGGGGCCTCTGCCTCGGCGGCCAGCGCTCGGAGGTGTGCCGCCGCCTCTCCGGCACCGAACTTGACGTGAACGCCCCGCATCTCGCCGAACAGGTCCACCGCCACCTGCCACGGCGTCGCTTCGCCGCGCGCGCCGAGGCGTTCGGCCACTCGCTCGGCTCGCTGTCGGTGGTGGGACCGAATCGCACCGACGCGCTCGGGGAGCGACAGACCGTCGCCGTGACCCGGGTAGCACTCACCGTCGTGCCGCAGTAGTCGACGGAGGGTTCGGAGGTAGTCCGGTAAGGGATTCTTCGCTCGGGTGTCGCTTCCGCCGACGTTCGGCGTGTACGTCGGCAGGACGGTGTCGCCGACGAACAGGACGTCGTCGCATCGAAACGCGAGGTGTCCCTCGGTGTGACCCGGCGTGTGCAGGAGTTCGCCGTCGGCGACCCGTTCGCCGTCCTCGTGGGCGACGACCGGGGTCTGGTCGGGGAGCGGCGAGGGGGCGTCCCGCTCTCGAACCTCCTCGATGCGTCCCTTGGGGGCGCCCCACCCGGCGAGTACCGACGCATCCCGTCGCACCCGCCGACGGCGCGCCTCGCGGTACTCGGCGAGCAACGGCGCGTCCCGCCGGTGCATATGAATCGTCGCGTCCGCGGCGTCGGCGAGTCGCGGCGCGAGGCCCACGTGGTCGACGTGCCAGTGCGTGAGGACGACGTGTTCCACGTCAGTCATGGCGAGACCGGCGGCCTCGATACCCGCCCGCACTCGCTCGAAGTCGTCGTTGCCGGGCGGTCCGGGGTCGACTACCACACCGCGGTCCGGGAGCACGTAGGCGCTGTTCGACCCCTCGGGCGAACCTTCGTTGACGGCGATTCGATGCGGCTCACTCACCGCCGCTCTCGCCTCCCTCCGCCGCGTCGTCCGCATCGACCGCGTCGTTCCCGCCGTCGAACCCCAGTTCCGTCCACCGCTCTTCGACCGTCCGCCGCACCTCCGGGGGGTACATCTGTTCGAAGTTCACCTCGGGCGCGATGAACTCCTCGTCCCAGCGGGGGTCCCACGCGGCGTTGACGAACAGTCTCGACCCCGTCTGTCCGTCCCGCCGGTAGGCCGGTGCGGCCGCCGCGGGAGCGGCCGCCTCGCTGAACACCCAGTCATGTGAGGGATGCGCCTTCACCCAGATGTCGTCAAGCGCCCGCGCGAGGTCCTCGAACGCCGCGTCAGCGTCGAGGACAACCACCTTGTCGAACGACGTGGCGAACGAGAACAGCGTGTTCGCCAGCTGCCACTCGAACCCGGCGTACAGTATCTCGCTGGCGACGAAGCAGACGCCGAGTTGCGCCTCGACCGGTAAACCGATCCAACTGACCGGCGAGACGCCCCAGTAGCCGTTCACGCGGGCCTGAAGGCGTGCGCCTTCTACGAGGCTCGTCTGGTGAATGTCGTCACCGAGCGGTTCGCCGACCGGGGCGAGGGGGACGAGCGGGTCTGACCGAGTGGCGACCCGGTCGACCGAGACGGTCACCGACGTGGCGTCCGCGATGCTCTCCCACGCCGCTCGGGGTCCGGCGGCCGGATCGTCGGCCGGAGCGACCGTCCCGTCGAGGACGATCTCCGCGCTGGCCGGGACGAGGCCGCCGGCGTGCGGCGCGACGGGCACGTCGTCCAGCGCCGCGGCTATCTCCGGGGCGGTCCACGCCCGCCACGGATGCGTCCGGGCGCACGAGAGGTGAGCGGCCATCAGCGCCGCCGTCGGCACGCCCAGTGCCACCGTTGCCGACCCCGGTTCGAGGCGGTCCGCGACGGTGGCGGGGACGTGGAGGCGGAGCGTCGTCCGCCCCCGGAGGTCGCCGCGGACGGGCGCCCAGAACTGCCGCCCGTCGATTTCGACGGCAAGCAGCCCCTCGGATACGAGCGGTCGGTCGCTCGACGACACCGTCGGCAGGCAGAGCGCCGAGGCGTCCCGCTCGTGTCCGCTCGCCGCGGCCGCCCGACGCTGCAGCGGCGGACGCTCCGCGGGGGCGGTCGACAGCACGTCGAGCATCGTCTCGTACGTCGCGTCGGCCGGCAGGCCCATCCCCACCGCGAGTCGGCTCCACGGCAGCCGTCGCCGCCGGACCATCCGGTCGGGCCCGCCCCGGACGCCGCAGGCCAATCGGCCGACGCCGGGCACGTCCGTCAGCAGCACGGCGGGGCCGTTCGACCGCGCGCTCTCGGCGGCGAGCGCGAACGCGAGGTCGGGGTCCGCGACCGGTTCGTCGACCGTCAGGAGGTCACCGTTCCCCGCCAACGCGTCGACGGTTTCCCGAAACTCCATCAGCGCTCGCCTCCCGACGCCGAGGCGTCACTCGCGAGGTCTACGCGCTCCGTCCCGCCTCGGGGCGCCGCCACGACGCCGGCCGTCGAGAGCAGTTCCCGCGCGCGCGCCCGACTCGACTCGGAGACGACCGCCGGTCGCGCCTCCTCCGACCCGGTCGCGTCGATGTACGCCTTCGCGGTCTTCGCCTTCGAGGTACCGGTCTGCGCGTCCCCCTTCTCGTCCGGCGTCTGGTAGATGTTCAGCGGCACCTTCGGCATCGTCTCCACGCCGAACTGGTGAAAGTCGGCGTCGGGGTCGGCGTGCAGGGCGATGGCCTCGAACACCGCCCTCGTGTCCAGCGGGTCGACGCAGGCGTCGACGAAGATGAAGAAGTCGATGTGGAGCATCCCCCACGTCGTGAAGATGAAGTTCGCCAGTTCGTGGAGCGTCCCCGGGTCGTCTGTCGCCGTCGCCACCACGTACGCCGTCCGCGGCGTGAACTGCCACGGGACGCAGCGGACCACGTCGAACCCCGCCGCGCGCAGGCCGAGCGTCGCGTCCGGGCCGACGCACCCGACCTCCATCGAACTCGTCGTGTTCTCGGTGTAGCCGACGCCCATCCCCTCGACGCAGAACGGGATGATGGGCGATTCGCGGTGCGTGATGGCGTCGACTCTGAACGCGGGCATCGACCGTCTGGGACCGTGCATGTAGCCGAAGTAGTCGCCGAACGGCCCCTCGTCGAGTCGCTCCTCGGGGAGAAGGTGCCCCTCGACGACGAGTTCCGCGTTGGCCGGAACGCGCAGGTCGTTCGTCTCGCACTCGACGAGTTCGACCGGCGCGCCGCGGAGGCCGCCCGCGTACCGCGCCTCGTCGCTTCCGGTCGGAATCCACATCACCGACGTGCATTGGACCGCTGGCTCGGCGCCGACGACGACGGCGGCGGGCATCGGTTCGTCCCGTCGCTCGTACTTGTAGTAGTAGAGGTTCGGCGTCTGTTCACCCGCCAGCAGCAGGACGCTGCCCTGCCGGTCGTCGTGTATCATCATCCGATGGGTCGACCAGTCGACCCACTCGGAATCGGGGTCCGGGACGACGAGCGTGTGGAGGTTCGAGTAGCGCCCGCCGTCGCCCGAGTGGATGTACGGCCACGGCAGCGACAGCAGTCGCGCCTCCTCGCCCGTCCGAACCACCTCCTTGCACGGCGCGTCCTCGGGGTCGGCGTCAACGAGGACGGGGTCGACGGGGTCGGTCAACCGCTCCAGCATCGCGTCGTAGTACGCCGCGCTGTCCGCGTCGGCCGGGAGGCCCAGCGCCGTCGCGATACGGTCCCACGGCCTGCGCTGCGACCCGCGGTACGGGTCGCCGACCAACCGCGCGCCGGGCACGTCGCTTCCTCGCACGTGTTCGAACAACGGAATCGGTCCGTCCCGGTCGCCGGCGCGCATGGCGACGGCGCTCGCTTCGAGGTCCCACGATAGCTCCTCGGTCACGCGCACGAGGTCCCCCCGGTCGTCGAGCGCGTCGAGGTACGACCGCAGGCTGGGTTCGGAGACGACCCGGCGGTCGGATTCGCTCACCGCTCCTCCCCGCGGAACGTGGCTTCGACGGACTCCCGCTCCAGCGCAGTCCGGAGGTCGACGTACTCCTCGACCAACTCCGGGTACTCCCGCGAGAGCTGCGCCGACAGCAGCGACCGAACCGCATCGGAGAGCGAGTCGTACTCACCGGTGCGGACGAGATACTGGAGCATCGCTCGCAGTTCCTCCGAACGCGCGTTCATCAGGTCGGAGCCCTCCCGCGCCTCCCGGAGACACTCTCGAAGGAGGTCCTCGTCGACGTCTCCCTCGCCCACGTCCGTCTCGATGAAGTCGATGTACCACTGCTCCTGTCTGTTCTCGTGCGGTCCCTTGACGACCGTCAGCGGCACCGCCTCCGAGAGGTCGTCTGGGTCGCGCGAGACGCGTGCCCGCGTCCGGAATATCTCGCGGGACTCCGTGTCCGTCACCTGCAGGGTGACCTCCCCCTCCGTGTCCTCGGGGAGGTATTCTTCGGACGTGGTGTACGTGCGTGCCATGAGCGTTCGAACGACGGTCTCTGCCCATACCGCATAAATGTTCGCACAGAATTTGGAAAATGGACAGCGAATCCGCGGTTGAAGTGAGTTTACACCTCTGTAATCGATTCCGGTTTGTGACGGCCGATTCGAGAGGTTAATCCGAGAATATCTGCACGAATCGCGGCTACCGGTTCACGAACGAGCGCCGCTGTCCGGTTTCCGCAGGAAGATGTTCGTCGCGCGCCAGTAGACGACTTCGTCGCCGTCGCCGTTCGTTCCCTCGACCTCCGACTCGACGTACCCGCGGTCGTCTCGGCTGGTCGATTCGGTCTTTCCGAGGATGCGCGCCTCGACGCGCACGGTGTCACCCGGATACACCGGGTTCCGCCAGCGGAGTTCTTCGGGGCCGAACGACCCGAGCGTCGCCGTCTCCGCGAGGAAGCCGTCGACCAGCAGTCGCATGCAGGAACTCGCGGTGTGCCATCCGCTGGCGATGACTTCGCCGTACATCGTCTCCGCCGCCGCGTCCGGGTCGACGTGGATGGGTTGGGGGTCGTACCGCTCGGCGAACGACAGGAGTTCCGTCCGGTCGGCCGTGTAGGAGCCGAGGTCGTGCGTTTCGTCGGCGTCAATGTCCTCGTAGTAGCGTGTCACGAACGGTACGTCTCGCGACCGACTGATAAACGCTCGCGTCTCGGGCGGTTCGGAGATGGTAACGACGGTAGAGGAAGAGGCGGTAACGCAGCGGATGCGGGCGATATCGTTGGTCTGGATGGCGGTCCGATTGGTCAGTTCTGTTCTCGTTCGCGGAGTTTGATACGCTGTATCTTCCCAGTTTCCGTGCGCGGGAGGTTCTCGACGAACTCGACGGCACGCGGGTACTTGTAGGGTGCGAGCGTGTTCTTCACGTGCGTCTGGAACTGCTCGACGAGGTCGTCGCTCGGTTCGTGGCCCGCTTCGAGGACGACGTAGGCCTTCACTATCTGCCCGCGTTCTTCGTCCGGCGCGCCGATAACGGCCACTTCCGAGACGGCCTCCAGTTCTTGGAGGACGTTCTCGACCTCCGGGCCGGGGATGTTGTACCCCGAGGAGATGATGAGGTCGTCGTGCCTCGATTTGTACTCCAGACGGCCGTCCGTCCGGTGGACGTAGATATCGCCGGGAAGGCTCCAGCCGTCGACGACGGCCTCCTCCTGTTTGTCCTGCCGCCCCCAATAGGAGATGCCGGTCGGCCCGCGCACGGCTAACAGCCCCGCTTCCCCGCGCGGCAACTCCTCCTCGGTGTCGGGGTCGATAACCTTGCACTCGTAGCCCGGCACCGGGAACCCGGTCGCCGAGGGGTCGATGTCGTCGGTGTATCGGTGGCTGATGAAGATGTGGAGCATCTCCGTCGTCCCGATGCCGTCGAGGATAGTCACGCCGAACTCCTCTTTGAACTCGTCGAACGTGCTCGGGGCCAGCGGTTCGCCAGCGCTCATGCCCGCGCGGAGCGACGAGAGGTCGTACTCCTCGGCCGCGTTCGGGTGCGCCGACAGAATCTGGTTGAACGCCGTCGGGACCGTGCAGAGGACGGTGATACCGTGGTCTTCGACCGCCTGCAGGAGGTCCGCGGGCGTTGCGTCCTCGACGAGGCTCGTCGTCGCGCCGAACCGGAGCGGGAAGGTGACGAGGTCACCGTAGCCGTACGCGAACGGGAGCGGTGGGTTGCCGCCGAACACGTCCTCGCGGCTGGGTTCGAGACAGTAGCGAGCGTACGTGTCCGCGGTCGCGAGCACTTGTCGGTGCGTGTGGATGGCGCCCTTCGGTTCGCCCGTGGTACCGCTCGTGTACAGCATCAGCGCCAGGTCGTCGCGCTCGGTCTCGTAGGCGTCGAGTTCGTCGTCGGCACCCTCCAGCAGGTCGTCGTAGTCGTGGTGGTCGTGTTCGACGCCCGCCCCCCGGTCGGCGACGACGACTTCCTCGAGCGTCTCCAACTCGGGCAGCGCCTTCTCCACTTCCTCGAACAGGTCGTCGTAGACTACGCAGTGGGTCGCGCCGGCGTCGTTGACGATTTTCTTCAGTTCGGCCGCCCGGAGGAGCTTCATCGACGGGAGCGCGACGGCGCCTATCTTCTGTGCGGCTAGACAGGCGACGATGGCCTCTGGTCGGTTCGGGAAGCGGACGACGACCCGACTCCCGGGTTCGACGCCGATGTCGGAGAGTGCGTTTCCGAACCGGTTCACCCGCGTCTGCAGGTCCGCGTACGAAATCGCACCCTTCTCGAAGCTGATGTCGGGATTGTCGTCGTATCCGGTGAACCGGATGGCCGGGTCGCCCCCGTGCCCGTCTTCGACGTGCCTGTCGACCAGTTCGCTGACGACGTTCACCGTCTCGGGGTAGTGCGCTTCGGGAACCGCGTGGATCAGTTCCGGCCCCGTACCCGAGTCTGGAAGCTTCTCCGCTGGGACGCGTGTTTGCATCTCATGACGAATTGCGTGAGCGGGGGATATAGTAGTTCCTACTGATTCTTCGTGTTATTGTCGTTCCTCCGACGCTCCGCTCACTCCCCCGTCCAGAACCCGTCGGGGTCGAACTCCCGGACGAGCGACAGCACCTCGTCGGTCGGTTCGGGCGTCTCGCCCATCGGGTCGCCCGTCACGTCCTCGCGCGTCCGCAGGTCCCACGGGAAGTCCGCGGCGACGGCGTCGGCGTCCTCGCCGGGGTGGACGGTCCGTAAGTAGAGTTCGCCCCCGTCGAACCCGAACGTCGCCTTCGAGGTGACGAGCGCCGACGGACCGCCGCCCGGCACCGACTGTTCCTCGCGCCAGTCGCCGCCGTCCCCGTGGCCGGGACTGGTGACGTACTCGACGCGTTCGACGAACCGGCGCGGTTCGTGCGCCATGAGAATTACCGTCCGGTCGGACATGCAGGCGATGTCGCAGGCGCCGCCGCTGCCCGGCAGGCGAATCTCTCTCTCACCGGCGTGTACGCGCGTCGTGTTGAGGTTGCCGTAGCGGTCTATCTCCGCGCCGCCGAGAAAGCCAACGTCGATGTCGCCGCGGGCGAGCCGCCCCATTACGTCGAGCATCCCCGTCGTCGAGACGGCTCGGTCGAGGTTCGGCAGGTCGCACATCGTGTGCAGGAAGCCGTCCGCGGGGTCGTCGCGGACGACGCCGCTCTCGAACACCGACATTGCGTTCGGCGCGTGGGTGCTGACTGCCACCTGAAAGGCGATGAGGGGGAGACGCATCCCGACGAACGCCACGTCGCCGTCTTCGATTTCGCGGGCGGCCGCGCTCACCATCATCTCACGGGCGGTGTAGCCGTCTGCGCCGCCCGTCCCGTCCGCTCCGTCGTCACTGACCATAGGTCACCTCCGCGGCCGCCGTCGGTTCCTGCACGGAGAGGTCACGCTCCACCTTCTCGCGGTACTCTTCCCGGCCGTCGACGCCGTACACCCACTCGTCGGCCCACGCGTCGAACCCGTCGGCGTCGCGGGTCGCGTCGGCGTACTTGAGGAAGTACTCGTTGTCGCGGTTGTACCGGCCAGCCACCGGCGAGGGATGCGCGCCGAACGGCGCTTCGACGACGGCGTCGACCTGTTCGCGAGTGATTCGTGTTCTGCTCGGGTCGCTCTTGATGACTTCGAGGTCGACTACTTCCTCGGCCGTGACGAGGACGTGTTCGGCGGCCCGGACGGCCTCGTATGTGACGCCGGTGTTGCCCCAGAGGTGCGCGTCACCGGTCGGCGCGGCGCGTTGGACGTGGACGAACGCCCAGTCGGGGGCGATGGCGGGAACCTGTACGACGCGTTCGCCCTCGAAGGGGTCCTCCGCGATTCGGAACTGCGGTTCCTCGGCGATGTCGCTGCCGAGGAGCGACCGGGTCGGCAGGTAGGGGACGCCCAGTGCCGCCGCGTGCAACGAGAGGGCGACCGAGAAGTTCGAGTGGTTCTCCACCGAGAGGTCGCCCGCCTCGACGGCCCGCCGGAAGTTGTAGCCGCTCCCGGCGCTGACGTTCCCGGTCCACGCCGCCCGAACGTGAGAGACCAACCCCGCGCCCACGAGTTGGTCGAACAGCACGTCGCTGATGGGGCCGACGAGCGTCAGATCGTCTGTCCCCTGTCTCGCGAGTTCGTGACCGGCCGCGAACGGGATGGCGTGTTCCAACGCCAACCCCGCCGCGACGGTGCTTCCGGGTTCGATTCGGCTGATTGCCTCGGCCATGCTAGTCGTCTTGTCCGCTGGCATACGACAGACACCTCCGGCACCGGTCATAAATCCACGCCTCTCTCCCACCACTGCCGAATCCGCGGTCGAATCGGAGTCGGAACCCGGACGCACCACACGGGCCACGACGGGCGAGTCGGTTTTACCCACCCTGCCCCCACTACCGACTGATGTTCACAGATGAGAATACACTACAAAGCTATTTATACTCCGTGAATAATTGTGACACTCATGGTTGAACGAAGACGATTCCGACGACGAAGTTTCCTGAAAGCGGGCGGTGTCGCGGGTGTCGGACTCCTCGCGGGGTGTGCGGGTGGCGGGTCGGGTTCCGACGGCGGGTCGGAGACCAGCGAGGGTAGCGGCGGCACCGACGGCGGGACGAGTCAGAGCGGGGACGGCGGCTCCGGCGGAAGCTCGGGCGACTCGGTCGTTATCGGTTCGCTCCAGCCGCTCTCGGGGTCGTTCACTCCGTGGGGGAACGCCCACCGCGCCGGACTGGCGTTCGCCGTCCAAGAAGTGAACGACGACGGCGGCGTTCTCGGCGGCCGACAGCTCGAAATCGTGGAAGCGGACACGAAGAGCGACGCCGGACAGGCCGACTCCATCTTCCGGCGGTTCGTCGAACAGGAGAACGCGGTGGCGACGGTCGGTCCCGTCTCCTCCGACGTGGGCATCCGCACCGCCCGCACCGCACAGGAGCTCGAAGTACCGATGCTGCTGCACATGTCGGGGACGAACAAGGCTATCACGTCCGACACGACGTACACGTTCCGGGTGGGTCTGCTCCCGGCGGCCACGACGATGCAGGCGCAGGCGAACCTCGTCGCCGACGCGGGCTACTCGAAGGTCGGCGCCATCATCGGCGACTACGCGTGGGGTCGGTCCGTCGAGGCGGGGATTCAGGAGCACTTCGATGTGGAGGTGAACGTGCAGGCTGCGCCGGTCGGCGCCAGCGACTTCAAGTCGTTCATCAGAAAGTACCCGCAGGACTTGGAGATGATGGTCGCGACGGGTCATCCGCCGGGCTCTCTCACCATCGCCAATCAGCTGAACGAACTCGACTACTCGCCGGAAGTCATCACCGGTCCGAGCTTTCCCCCGGGCGTCATCGCGGGCGCCCTCGGCGAGTTGGCCTTCGAGGGCGGGTTCACTCACGTCCACAACACGGACGTCTACAGCGACGAATTCGCGGAGGTCGCCCAGCGGTTCGGCGAGGCGCGCGGTGAGCAGTTCGACACACACAGCGCCTACGGCTACGTCTCCGGGAAGATGCTGGCGCAGGCCATCGAGAACGCCGGCTCCGCCGACCCGACGGCCATCGCCGACGCCGTCCGCAGCATCGAGTTCGACACGCTGTTCGCCAACCCTATCCAGTACACGGAGAACGGCGAACTGAAGAACCAGGTACAGATATACAGCCAGCTGACGCCGGAGGCGCCGTCGTACTACCCGGATGGGAAGTTCGGCTTCGAAGAGCAGTTCCGAACCGACGCGCTGCCCGCACTCCCCGCAGACCAGTGACCGCGCGTCTCACGTGGGAAACCGTCGACGCACCGCTCGATTCCTCCCGTGGAGTCGACCGTCCGCTCGACGCCGTAGGTGACACGCATGGTGGCAGCTAGCACGCTCCTCGGCGTTGCCGTCGACGGCCTCGCCTTCGGCGTGTTCCTCGCGCTTCTCGGCGTCGGCATCACGCTCGTCTTCGGACTGGGAGAGGTACTCAACCTCGCCATCGGCACGTTCGCCGTGATGGCGGTGCTCGTAGCGACGGTGGTTGTCGAGAGCGGGATGGGGCTCGTCGTCGCGGGGGTGGCCGCGCTGGTCGCCGTCGCTGCGTTCGGATTGGTCGTCGACCGGACCATCCTCTCGCTCGTCTACCGCTCGGAGGGCGAAGAGCGCATCCTCCTCGGCATCTTCACGACGCTCGGACTGACGGTGTTCCTCGACGGCGTCCTCATCAACTACTTCCCGTCGCGGTACACGCTCCCGTTAAATGTCGGGACCGTCTCGGTCGGCGGCGCGACGCTCACCGGCGGGTCGCTCATCATCATCACCGTCGGGGCCGTCGTCCTCGCGATTCTGTTCGGGTTCCTCCGCGGGACGTTCCTCGGGAAGGCCACCCGCACGGTGTTCCAAGACGAACGCGGCGCGCGCCTCGTCGGCGTCAACCCGCGGCGCATCCGGACGCTCATCTTCGTCCTCTCGGCCGCCGTCGCGGGCCTCGGCGGTCTGGTGTTCGCTGCCGGGTCGGCCGTCGCCGTGGCGAACGGTTTCCAGTTCACGACGTTCGCGCTCATCATCTCCATCGTGGGCGGCGTCAGGAGCCTCGTCGGCGCCGTCACCGCCGGCGTCCTCCTCGGCCTCGTCAACCAATTCGCCAACTTTTTCGTCGGGTCGTATATCGCGACCATCATCCTGTTCGTGACGGCCATCGTCGTACTCCTCGCGCGACCGGAGGCGATATCATGAGCGCCCGGCCGTCACTCGGGACGGAGGCGCGCAACGTCGCCGTCGTGGCGGTGCTGTTCGCGCTCGCCCCCCTCGCGGTACTCGGCAGCAGTTACTACGAGAGCGTGCTCGCGCACCTGCTCCTCATCGCGCTGCTCGCCGTCGCCCTGAACATCGTGTTCGGCCACACCGACCAACTGTTCCTGTTCGTCGGCGGACTGGCGGGCGTCGGCGCGTACGGGACGGCGCTCTTGGCGGACGCGCTGTCCGTCTCGGCGTGGGTGACGCTCCCCGTCGCGGCGCTCGTCTGCGGGCTCATCGGCCTCCTCGTCAGCTACGTCGCCGCCAAGCGCAAGTTCACCGTCGTACTCATCTCCATCCTCACGCTGAACCTGCAACTCGTGTTCAGCGAGGTGTTCGTCGGCGCCCGCGACCTCACGGGCGGGTCGACCGGCTTCCCCTACGAGTACTTCGAACTCGGCGTCGTCGCCGACGCCCTCGGCGTCGGGGAGAAACTCGTCCTCTACTACCTCGTGTTGCTCCTCTTGGTGGCGACGCTCGGCGTCTACCTCAGGCTGGTGCACTCGAAGTACGGCGTCGCCTTCGACGCCATCCGCGAGGACGAAATCGCCGCCGAGTCCATCGGCATCGACGTCGTCCGCTACAAGACCATCGCGGGGTTCGTCGCCGCGTTCCTCATCGGCCTCGTCGGCGCGTTCTTCGCCCGGGAGTCCGGCTACATCCTCCCCGGCGGGTTCACGTTCCTCGCCGTCGACGTCGTCGTCCTCATCGTCCTCGTCGTCGGCGGCCTGCGAACCACGCTCGGTCCCATCGTCGGCGCGATCATCGTCGTCGGCATCGAGGAGTTCCTGAGTTCCGCACAGAGCCTCCAGTCGTGGCAGTCGGCCATCTTCGGCGCGCTCCTCATCGTGCTGTTCCTCTACTTCCGTCGGGGCGTGGTGCGCTCGGTGCGGGACGCTCTCGACGACGCCGGCCTCGTCGGCGAACGGGAGGGCGGTGGCGGGGGAGGGGGGACCGACGCCGACGGCGGCCGCTGACGTCGGCAATCGTAGGCCGGTGTCGGCGGCCGCGACGGCTGCTCCGCTCTTCGCTCTTTTCTACCGACGGAGATACCCGAAACGCGCGCGCGGACGACCCGCGCTCAGAGATACGCGTCTTTCACGTGCTCGGACTCCAACAGCGCCGGGCCGGTGTCCTCCGTGACGAACTCGCCGTTCTCCAAGAGGTAGGCCCGGTCGGCCAGTCGGAGTGCCTTGTGGACGTGCTGTTCGACGAGCAGCACGGTCACCTCCTCGCTTATCTCGTCTATCTTCTCGAACACCCGATTCGTTATCTGCGGGGCCAGCCCCTCCGAGGGTTCGTCGAGGGCGAGAATCTTCGGTCTGGCCATCAGTCCGCGGCCGATGGCGAGCATCTGCTGTTGCCCGCCGCTCATCGACTCGGCGCGCTGGTCTTCGCGCTCTTCGAGGATGGGGAAGAGTTCGAACACCTCCTCCATCGTCTCGTCGAGGGTGTCCCGACGGGTGTACGCGCCCATCTCCAGGTTCTCTCGGACGGTCATGTTGCCGAAGAGGTTCCGCTCCTCGGAGACGTGGACGAACCCGCGTTTGACGACTTCGGAGGGGTCGAGTCCCGCCACGTCGGCGCCCCACGCGGTCACGGTGCCGTCGTCGACGGGGTGGAGTCCGGATATGACGCGCAGGAGCGTCGACTTCCCGGCGCCGTTCGGACCGACGATGGAGACGACGCGGTCCTCCTCGGAGACGTGAAAGGAGAGGTCCCACAGCACCTGGATGGAGCCGTAGGAGACGTCTATCTCCTCGACTTCGATCACGCTTCGTCCCCCAGGTAGGCCTCGACGACCGACTCGTCGTTGCGTATCTCCTCGGGCGTCCCCTCGGCGAGCTTTCGGCCGCTGTTCAGCACGATGACGCGGTCGGCGACGCTCATCACGGCGTCCATGATGTGTTCGATCCAGAAGACGGAGATGCCGCGGTCGTCCCGAAGGCGGCGAATCGTGTCGGTGAGGTCGTCTATCTCTCCCGGCGTGAGCCCGCTCGCTATCTCGTCCAACAAGAGCAACCGAGGCCGGGACGCCAGCGCCCGCGCCAGCTCGAGCTGTTTTTTCTGCGCGATGGGAAGACTCCCCGTCGACAGGTCGGCCCTGTCGGCGAGGCCGATGAACGCCAGCGCGTCGTGAGCGCGCTCTTCGGCCTCCCCCCGGGAGAGGTCCTCGTCGGTGCCGAACAGCGCGCCCGTCAGCACGTTCTCGAAGACGGTCATCTCGTCGAACACGCGGACGATTTGGAACGTCCGGACGAGTCCTCTCCGGGCGATATCGTGCGTCTCTAAGGCGACGATGTCGGTACCGTCGAACTCGACGCCGCTCCCGTCCTCGGGCGTGAGGACGCCGGTGATGCTGTTGAACAGGGTGGTCTTTCCGGCACCGTTCGGCCCGATGAGCCCCACTATCTCGCCCTCGCCTATCTCGAACGTCACGTCGTCGACGGCGACCAACCCGCCGAACTCCTTCCGGAGGTCGGAGACTGCTAACATAGTTCGTTAACGACTGTCCACTCTTATAATGTTTTCTCGTGCGCGCGTCGTCACAGAAGCGATTCGCGGTGCGGTTCGACGCGGACCGGCCCGGACCGGAGCGCTCAGGCGTCGCTCATCCGGAGAACCGGTTTGATGGTGTCGCCGCTCTCGGAATCCTCGACCGCCTGCTCTATGTCCTCGAAGTCGTAGTAGGTGACGAGTTCGTCGAACGGGAACTTCCCCTGTCTGTAGAGTTCGATGAGGTCGGGGATGAACTGCTGAGGGTCCGAGTCGCCCTCCACGATGCCGGTGATACTGCGGCCGCCGAGGATGAGATTGTTCACGTCGTAACTGGCCTCCGTTCCGAGCGCCGGTGCGCCGATGATGCCGAGCGTCCCCCGCTGTGTGAGGGTCTCTGTGGCCTGCTCTGCGACCGCGGGAACGCCCGTCGTCTCCAGAGCGTAGTCGACGCCGCCCCCGGTCGCCTCTCGGATTGCCTCGACCACGTCGTCCACCTCCTCGGGATTCACCGTCGCCGTCGCGCCGAATTCCGCCGCCTTCTCCAGCCGGTTCGGTTTGAGGTCAATGGAAATAATTTCCGTGCAGCTCTTGATTCCGGCCGCCATAACGGCCGACAGTCCGACGGAGCCGGCGCCGAAGACGGCTATCGACGACCCCGCCTGCGGGTTCAGGGTGTTGATGACGCCGCCCGCACCCGTCTGGACGCCGCAGCCGAGCGGTCCGAGCAGTTCCAGCGGTACGTCGTCCTCAACGGGGACGACGTTCCGTTCGGTCGCTATCGCGTGCGTCGCGAACGAGGACTGCCCGAAGAAGCGACCGCTGATTCGCTCGCCGTCCTGCGAGATGGGCGATGTCTCGTCGTGCGGCCGAGAGCCGCCGAAGTTGTGTGCGAAGAAGTCCGAACAGAACGCCGGATGTCCGTCCCGGCAACTCGGACAGGTCGTGTCGTAGTCGAAGCTCATGACGACGCGGTCGCCTGGTTCGACTCGCGTCACGTCCGATCCGACCGCTTCGACGACGCCCGACCCCTCGTGGCCGAGTACCGCTGGCAGCGGCGTCGGATACATCTGGTCGCGGACGATCATATCTGTGTGACAGACGCCCGCTCCGACGACGCGGACGAGGACCTCGTCCGACTGGGGGTCTTCGAGGCTCACTTCCTCTATCTCGAACGCGCCGCCCTCCTCGTGTGTTACCGCGGCCTGTATATTCATCGGAATACCACACGATTAATTCGTGAGATTACACGTATACCTTCCGGTACGGTGACTCGGGTCCCGTTCAGTTCGACTCGCCGACCCGTCCTCTCGCGTCCCGCATCCTTTTCTACGGGGGCATCGACAGACGAGTAACGATGAGTGAGGCGTACATCGTCGGGGCCGGGCAGTCGCCGTTCGGGTCCTTTCCGGAGGAGACGTACCGTTCGCTGTTCGACACTGCGTTCGACCGGACGCTTTCGAGCGTCGACGGCGGCGTTGACGCGGCGGACATCGAGGAGGCGTTCCTCGGAACGCTCGGCGTCGGCGGCCGACAGATCGGATTGAGCGGACCGGCCGTCACCGAACACGTGGGACTGCACGGCATCCCGACGACGCGCGTCGAGAACGCCTGCGCGTCAAGCGGTTACGCGCTCAGAAACGCTGTCGCAACGGTCCGCGCGGGGATGGCCGACGTCGTCCTCGCGGGCGGCTACGAGGTGATGACCGACACGAGTTCGGACAACACGAAGTGGTGGCTCGGCGTCAGCGGCGAGACGGAGTGGGAGCGGCTCTCGGGGACGACGTTCGCGGGCGTCTACGCGCAGATGGCGTCGGCCCACATGGACGAACACGGCACGACGGTCGAGGACCTCTCGCGCGTCGCCGTGAAGAACCACGCGAACGGCGCGCAGAACCCCGACGCGCACCTCGGCTTCGAGTGCTCGCTCGAAGACGCGGTGAACGCCCCCGAGGTGGCGGACCCCCTCAACCTGTATCACTGCTGTCCGACGACCGACGGCGCGAGTGCGGTCCTCGTGGCGAGCGAGGACGTCGCCTTCGACCTGACGGACGACCCGATTCGAGTCGCTGGCGTCGGCGCCGCGAGCGGTCGCGTCGGCCTCTTCCAGCGACCCTCGCTCACCTCCATCCCGGCGACGCAGACGGCCGCCGAGCGAGCCTACGAGATGGCGGGCGTCGGCCCCGAAGACCTCGACTTCGCGGAGGTGCACGACTGCTTCGCCATCGCGGAACTGCTCGCCTACGAGGATTTGGGATTCTGCGACCCCGGAGAGGCCGGTCGGCTCCTCCGCGAGGGGCGGACCGACTCCGACGGCGACCTGCCCGTGAACACCTCGGGCGGGTTGAAGTCGAAGGGTCACCCCATCGGCGCGACGGGCACCGGACAGGTCGTCGAGGCGTTCAAGCAACTCCGCGGGAAGGCGTCGGTGCAGACGGACGACCCCGTCCGCGGGCTGACCCACAACGTCGGCG
The DNA here is from genome assembly GCF_031624495.1 of Halogeometricum sp. S1BR25-6. Classification (NCBI taxonomy): domain Archaea; kingdom Methanobacteriati; phylum Methanobacteriota; class Halobacteria; order Halobacteriales; family Haloferacaceae; genus Halogeometricum; species Halogeometricum salsisoli. Next base: position 36,118 of record NZ_JAMQOP010000004.1, read on the forward strand.
GGTCGGGCGGCGGCGTCACCGTCCACGTGTTCGAGCGGAGTTCGGAGGTGGAGCCGTGAGCGACCGCGGCATCGCCGCGGCGGGCGTCTCCGTCCCGCGCGGCCGCGTGAGCGCCGACGAGGTGGCCGAGGCGTGGGGGACGTTCGACGGCCGAGGAATCGATTCGACGGCCGTCCCTGCGGGCGACGAGGACGCGGTGACGATGGCTGTCGCCGCCGCGCGGCGCGCTCTCGACAACGCCGACGCGGACCCCGCGTCGGTCGACGCCGTCGCCCTCGCCACGACCACGCCCCCGTTGGCGGAAGAGGAACTCGTCCCCCGACTCGTCCGCGCCCTCAGGCTCCCCCGGAAGACGCGCGCGTGGCATCACGGACAGAGTACGGCCGCCGGCGCGGACGCCTTGGAGACGGCGCTGAACGCCGAGGGAACCGTACTGGCCGTCGCCGCCGACGCGCCGACCGGTGACCTCGCCGGCGACGACCACGCCCTCGGCGCGGGCGCCGCGGCGTTCCTCGTCGACGACGGCGCGTCCGTCTCGTTCGAGGGTGTCGCGGCGGCGACGGACGAGTCGCCGGGCGTCCGCTTCCGCGAGGCCGACAGCGACGAGGTGACCTCCCTCGACATCACGGGCTACGAACGGGCGGCCGTTCGCGAGACGACGCGGAGTGCGATTGCGGGACTCGGACTCGACGCCGACGATATCGGGGCCGCGTCGCTCCCTCAGCCGAACGGGTCGATGCCGTACCGCGTCGCCGGCGAGGGCGTCGTCTCGAACGAGGCCGTCGCCGAGGGCGTCGTGGTCGACCGAATCGGCGACGCCGGAGCGGCGACCGTCCCCATCGGACTGGTCGCCGCGCTGGAGTCCGATACCGACGGCTCGGTCCTCGCCGCGTTCTTCGGGAGCGGCGGGAGCGGCGTCGCCTTCGCCCTCTCCGGGCGACTCGACACCGCCGAGGCGGCGGCGGTCGACGGCGGCGAAGCGGTGAGCTACGTCGAGTCGCTCCGCAAGCGGGGGCGCGTCGTAGACGGCGACGTGGCCGGCGGCGGCGCGAACGTCTCGCTGCCGACGTGGCGGCGGACGCTCGACAGCCGCTACGCGCTGACCGCGGGCCGGTGTCCCGAGTGCGGTTCGCTGTCGTTCCCCGGCGAGGGGGCGTGCGACGACTGTTTCGAGCGGGTCGAATTCGAACGAGTTCCCCTCTCCCCCGACGGCACTGTCGCAGCGCGGACCATCATCGGGCAGGGCGGCGCGCCACCGGAGTTCGTCGAACTTCAGGAGCGCGAGGGGGCGTACGGCGCCGTCCTCGTCCGCGTCGACGCCGCCGACGGGGACGGGTCGGCGCTCATGCCGGCGCAGTTGACCGACTGCGACCCCGAGGAAGTCGAAGTCGGTGACGCGGTCCGGCGGACGGTCCGGCGCATCTACGTGCAGGAGGGCGTCCCGCGGTACGGCGCGAAGTTCGCGCCGGTCGAGTAGTCGGGGAGGTACCCTCGGGTTGGCCGAGAAGTAGGTTTTTTACGGTTGTCCGACCGTATCGAAAGACGATGAACGTATGCGTACTCGGCGCCGGGACCATGGGTCACGGCATCGCGCAGGTGACGGCGACGGCGGGGCACGACGTCCGCCTCCGGGACGTCGAACGAGAGTTCGTCGACGACGGACTCGACGCGATTCGGTCGAACCTCGACGGCGGCGTCGAACGGGACAAACTGACTGCTAAGGACGCTGACGCGGCGTTCGACCGAATCCAGGGACACACCGACCTCGCCGAGGCGGTGTCGGGCGCGGACCTCGTGATAGAGGCCGTCCCCGAGGACATCGACATCAAACAGGAGACGTTTCGGGACGTGGAGGCGCACACCGGAGAAGATACGGTCGTCGCCTCGAACACGTCGTCGCTGTCGGTGACGGAGATAGCGAGCGTCCTCTCGGACCCCTCGCGGGCGGTCGGACTGCACTTTTTCAACCCGGTTCACATCATGGGTCTGGTCGAAATCGTCGTCGCCGAGCGGACCGACGAAGCGACGCGCGAGTTCGCCCGCGAGTTCGTCGCCGACATCGACAAGACGGCCGTCGAGGTGACCGACTCGCCCGGGTTCGCCTCCTCTCGACTGGGCGTGGCGCTCGGATGCGAAGCGATGCGGATGGTCGAGACTGGTGTGGCGTCGGCAGAAGACATCGACGCGGCGATGGAACTCGGTTACCGGCACCCGATGGGACCGCTCGAACTGACCGACGTCGTCGGACTCGACGTCCGCCTCGATATCCTCGAATATCTCCGCGAGGAGTTGGGTGAGCGGTTCCGGCCGCCGCAGGTGCTCAAGCGGAAGGTGCATGCGGGCAACCTCGGGAAGAAGAGCGGCGAGGGCTTCTACGTCTGGGAGAACGGCGAGGCGGTCCGGCCCGCCGACGCTCCCGAGGGGGACGAGTGATGACGGCGCCGCACGCCGACGACTGCGAGTCGGTCCGCGTTTCGACGACGGATCACGTCGTCACCGTCACCATCGACAGACCGGACGCGCGAAACGCGCTGAACGCGCAGGTCAGAACCGAGTTGAAGCGAGTGGTCGAGCGAATCGACGACAGCGACGCCCGCGTCGTCGTTCTTACGGGGTCCGACGAGGCGAAGGCGTTCGTCGCGGGCGCGGACGTCTCCGAACTCAGGGAACGAGACACGTTCGAACAGCGGGAGGCGAGCCGTCGTCCCCGGGTGTACGAGGCCGTCGCGGACCTCCCCCAACCGGTCGTCGCTCGAATCAACGGCCACGCCCTCGGCGGCGGGTGCGAACTCGCCCTCGCCTGTGATATCCGCGTCGCCCACGAGCGCGCGAAACTCGGCCAGCCGGAGATAAATCTGGGTCTCATCCCGGGCGGCGGCGGCACCCAGCGACTCCCGCGCCTCGTTGGCGAGGGGCAGGCGATGCGCCTGATTCTCACCGGTGAACTCGTCGACGCGCACGAGGCCGCCGACATCGGCCTCGTCGACATCGTCTGTTCGGACGAGGAGTTCGACGACCGGGTGGACGAACTCGCCGCGTCTATCGCCGCGAAGTCGCCGCTGGCGCTCGAACTCGGGAAAGAGGCCGTCAAGGTGAGCGGTCGCCTCGGAATCGACGACGGTCTCGACTACGAGGCGAACCTGTTTGTCCAACTGTTCTCGTCCGCGGACAAAGACGAAGGCATCGACGCCTTCTTCGAGGAGCGCGACCCCGAGTGGCGCGGGCGGTAGGCGGTCGCGTCGACGGCCCTCACTCGAACTCGGGCCGACGACTCTCCAGAAAGGCGTTCACCCCCTCTTCGTGGGCGTCCGTGTCGTAGGCGAGCGTCTGCGCTTGCGCCTCGCGTTCGAGGCCGTCGCGCCACGACCGGCCGAGGTTCGCGTGGATGACCTCCTTCGCCAAGCCGATGCTCTCCGTCGGGCGCTTCGAGAGCGTCTCGACCGTCTCGTCGACGGCCGCGTCGAGTTCGTCGGCGGGGACGACGCCGTTGAGCAGACCGAGTTCGTCCGCCTCGGCGGCCGGTATCAGTTTCCCGGTAAACGCGAGTTCCTTCGCGGCGCGGAGACCGACGAGTCGCGAGAGCGTCACCGTGCCTCCTAAGTCGGGTACGAGGCCGACGTTGACGAACGACGCGGCGAACCGGGCCTCTCCGGTAGCGTAGGCGAAATCGCAGGCGGCGACGAGCGACAGTCCCGCGCCGGTGGCGTCGCCGTTCACGCGCGCGACGACGGGCACCGGCGCGGTGAGGAGGGCCTCGGCCACGCGGCCCAACGTCTCGCGGACCCGTTCGTACGCCTCGTGAGCCGTCTCGTCGCGTTCAGCCATCGCCTCGATGTCACCACCGGCGCAGAACGCGTCGCCGGCGCCCGTCAGCACCGCGGCGTCGTGCGTCTTCGAGTCCAGTTCCTCGACGGCCGCGGCGAGTTCGCGGGCGGCGTCGGCGGTGAGCGCGTTCTTCACTTCCGGACGGTCGAACGTGAGACGGCGCACGCCGTCCGCGTCTTCGATTCGCATGGCATCGAGTAGGGCGGGGCAGTACAAAACGTTGGCCGGAACACGGTCGGCGTCGGGCGGGCGACTCGGTCGCCCGCTATTCGAGTTTGACGTTGACGTTCTTCGTCTGCGTGTACTCGCCGACGGCTTCGAGCCCCTGTTCGCGGCCGTGTCCGCTCTCTTTCGTCCCGCCGAACGGCGTCTGCGGGAACGTCACGGGGTACTCGTTGACGCTGACCATCCCGTAGTCGAGCAGGTCGGCGACGCGGTGTGCCCGCGAGAGGTCGTTCGTCCAGATGCCCGACAGCAGCCCGTACGGGGAGTCGTTGGCGATTTCGAGCGCCTCCTCTTCGTCGGCGAACTCGATGACGACGAGGACGGGGCCGAATATCTCTTCGCGGGCGACGGTCATGTCGTTCGTCACGTCGGTGAGAACGGTCGGTTCGACGAAGTAGCCCGTCTCCTTGTCCTCGGGGGCGCCGCCGCCGCAGGCGACGGTGGCGCCCTCCTTCTTCCCGGTTTCGATGTAGTCGAGTACCGTCTCTCGCTGGTCCTCGCTGACCATCGGTCCCATGCGGCCGTCGTCGTCGATACCGGACCCGAGCGGCGTGGACTCGGCGCCCTGCACGACGCGTTCGACCACCTCGTCGGCGACGTCCTCGTGAACGAGGAGGCGCGACCCGGCCCAGCACATCTGACCGGCGTTCATGAAGATGCCGTAGTGGACACCCTTAGCGGCGGCGTCGAGGTCCGCGTCGGGGAAGACGAGTTGTGGGCCCTTTCCGCCGAGTTCGAGCGTCACGCCTGTGACGTTCTGCGCCGCGTCGGCCATGACGCCTTTGCCTATCTCCGTGCTGCCAGTGAAGGCGATGTGCGCCACATCGGGGTGCTGGGCGAGCGTCGCGCCCGCGCCCGACCCGGACCCGGGGAGGACGTTCACGACGCCGTCGGGAAGTCCGGCCTCCTCGGCTGCGACGCCGTAGTACAGCGCAGAGAGCGGCGTCTCGCTCGACGGCTTCATCACGGCCGTGTTACCGCACGCGAGTGCGGGGGCGAGCGAGCGTCCGGCGAGTTGGAACGGGTAGTTCCACGGGACGATGTGCGCCGTCACGCCGAGGGGTTCGCGCGAGGTGTAGTTCAACCGTTCGCCGGGGACGGGGTTGTGTTCACCGGTCAGTTTGTCGGTCCATCCGGCGAAGTACCGGAACGTGTCGATGACCATCTGCACCTCGATGCCCGCCTCGAACGGCGTCTTGCCGTTGTCGTGCGACTCGACGAGCGATATCTCGTCTTTCCGCTCTTCGATGGCGTCGGCCATCCGTCGCAGGGCCGCCCCCCGGTCGCCGGGGTCCATCTCGCGCCACTCGCTCCCCCGCGCCGCCGCCTCGTGGGCGGCGTCGACGGCGCGGTTCACGTCGTCGGCGTCAGCCATCGATACGGTGGCGTACTCCGTCTCGGTCGCCGGATCGAGCGTTCGAATCGTCTCGCCGGACGCCGCGTCCGTCCACTGTCCGTCTACGTACAACTGTGTGGGGCCGCTGTGTTCCATTCGGTGTCCTCCACGTAGCCCGAATTATTAATGATTCGTGTTCCGCGGCGGCGCCGACGGAGACGACGCACGCGCGTTTCTCGCCTTGACGTGCCTTGACGTGCGCGCCGACTGCCCGGGTATTCCCGTGGCGGAGAGGTCGCTCTACTCTACCAGTTCCCGTTTACGATTCCGTATACGAACTGCGCGTCCGACCGATGTCGTGTCCGTTCCCCGTCTCGCCGCTTCGCAGGACGTCCCCCCTCACGAGTTCGCTCGCCTCGACTCGCCGCGGCGGAGGAACTCCGATACGACGTTTAAAAGTGGACGATACGGAACCGCGCTCCGATTCGGCTCGTATACATATCTGTGTTCAACCGTACAGTCCTTCCTACGTTACAGATTTAGGTTTGTTACGGACTCCGAGCCTGAATGAAAACGGACTGAATCGTTATCAATTATTAGAAGCGTAGTTGAATTCCGACTATCCTCTCCCTCCCGGTTTAGCTGTCGCTATTTTGATCCGAACCGGAGATTAAAACGAAGATATGACTTTTCAGGACGATTCTATCGCCTATTTTTGGTTACTTTGGGTTAAGTGACACTTCGAGTCGGTCGCGGTGCCCGGAAAAATCTCATTTCTAATATTGATAATAAAGTCCGTACCTTCATATGGGAATCGTTCGCTCGGTGGGTATGAGCAAGACGGCAACGAGAGACGGTCGGCCGGCCGACGCCGACGCGCTATACACGCCGCCCGCCGGCGCGACGGAGGGCGAGCGACTCCGCCACGAACGGGACTTCTGGCGCCACCAGTTCGAGCAACTCGTCGACCGCTTCCCCGAACCCGCTATGGTCGTCGACGGTCGCGGCGACCTCACCCACTGGAACGACCCGATGGCCGACCTCATCGGACGGTCGGCGGCGGACGTCGTCGGGAAGCCGTCCCGCGAGGTCATCGGCACCGACGGCATCGAGGAGATACTGGCCGAGACTATCGTTCGGACGGGCAAGGTCATCCGCGAGGACGAGGTCCGCTCGGGAACCGACGCCGACGGTACGCCGTGGCACGTCAGGGCCGCGGGACAGCCCCTGACGGCGACAGACGGCACCGTCGTCGGCGCGTTCGAGTTCGTCAGCCACGTGACGACGCTGGTCGAGCAACGCGAGGAGGTCGAACGGGTCGGGAGGCGTATCGAAGAGGAAGTCGAAGGCAGCGTCGAGGAACTGCTCTCGACCTCCCGCCGCGTCGCCGACCGAAGCCGGGAGATAGACGCCGCCGGCGACGAGCAGGCCGAACACCTGAGTTCGGTGCAGGCTAAGGTCGAATCGCTCAGCGCGACGGTCGAGGAGATAGCCTCCAGCGCCGACGAGGTCAGTCGCCGGGTTCAGACCGCCGGTGAACGCGCCGAGGCGTCCGAGGACGCCGCCGCGGAGGTGTTAGTGCTGATGCACGAGGTGGCCGCGGCGAGTCGCGCATTGAGCGACGACCACGAGGAACTCCGGTCGTGGGTGGACGACATCGACTCCATCGTCGACGTCATCGACTCCATCGTCGGTCAGATCAACCTACTGGCGCTCAACGCCTCTATCGAGGCCGCCCGTGCCGACGTCGAGGGGAACGGTTTCGCCGTCGTCGCCGACGAGATAAAACGGCTCGCCGACCAGTCGAAGACGGAGGTGAAGGGGGTAGAGACCGTCGTCGCTCGCGTGACTCAGAACACCGCCGGGACGACCGAGAGCGTCGCGGAGACGACCGACCGCGTCGAACGGGCCGTCGACCGCGTCGAGTCGTTGAGCGACGACCAGAGCGACATCAGAGAGACGGTTCGAGTGGCCTCAACGAGCGTCGACGAGATAGCGCGCGCGACCGACGAGCAGGCCAACAGCGCCGAGGAAGTCGTCAGCACGCTCAACGCGACGGTCGATGGCGTCGACGTCGTCGTCGACGAGGTGCGGGCGCTCACCGGAGACAACGAGGAACTGGCTACGCAGGTCGTGGGCATCCGGGACGCGGTGCGCGAACTCGGGACGAGCATCGACCGGTGACGACGCTCGCGTTCGCTCCTCCCCGAACGCACGTGATACCGCCCTCGTCCGTCACTCCCCGTCCGGTTTCGACTACTTCGTCTCGGCTTCCGCGGGCGAGCTAACTTCGGTGTCTGTCACCCGAGTTCGCTGCGCTTCTCGCAACTGTCGAACTGCCGTCTCGCGCTCTCCGATACGTGGTCGAAGACAGCCCCTCACGTTCGACGTCGTCCGCTTCCACGCCCGCGAGACGGAACACCGAAAAGATAGCTCCGGAACCGTCGAGAGGGGACTCGGAGGAATGCCCCGTTTCGTCCGGTTTCCGGACCGCTCGCCCGAGAGCGCCTATCCGCTCGTAGCCGTTTCGTTCGTGTCGACTACCTCGATAGCGTTGACCAAGGGATTGTCGACCGCCCCCTGCTCGAAGGTCACGGTGACGGTACCGTCGCCGTCGTCGGTCGCGGTGAACGTCTTCGTCGTCCCAGTAGTGTGTCCGACGTCCGCGACCGGGTCGTAGTTCGAGAGTACCTGTGACCCTTCGACAGAGACGTTGAACTCTCGCTCTTTCGGCTCACTCGTCCCCGGGTAGGAGTTACCCACGAAGAGGCGGACGTCGACCTGCTGGCCGACATCCACCGGGAACTCCCACGTCATCGTGCCGTAGCGCTCGCAGTCGAACACCGCGTCGGGGGTGGTGGAGGGGACCGTGCCGTCCCGGTACAGGACATCACTTCTCCCGTTCCCGATCCACATCCGGTCGTCCGCGTGGTGGCGCGCGTCCGGCAAATTCGTGTTGCCGTGTAGTCACTTCCGGGCTGTGCGTCCCCGCTTCCCCTCCGACGACGGGTTCAGCCTCTCCGTCGGCCTCGCTCTGACGGCGCTGTCGATGTTCTGTCTGCCCCGCCTCTCACTCGGCGTCCCCGCCGAATCGCTGATGAGCGGTTCGATACTGCTCGGCCTGGTGGTCTGGACGGCCGTCGAACAGGCGCCGATTCGGGTGGATGAACTAGTGCTCCGAGGCGTCCACGTCGTCCTCGCCGCCGTCACGATGCTGCCGGCGGTCCTGCTCGGTGCCCACCGGATAGTTACCGGTGCGCCGACCGGTCTCGGTTCCGACGTACTCGCCTCATTCGGGTTGATTCTAGTGGGTGGACTTACGCGGACGACCGGGAGGTCGAGTACGACTCGGGTGTATCTCGAACGCGAGACAACTCACCTTGCGAGGCCCGCGACGGAGTCGCTCGCCCACCGTCTCGTCTTCGACGCTGTGGCGGTGCTCGGCGGACTCCTCCTCGCGGCGGTCGTCAGCGGCGAACCGCTGTCCGTCTGGACCGCCGTCGGCACTCTCATCGGTGCCGTCGTCGGATTCGCGTTCTCGACCCCTCGAACAGTCCGATTGACCGCGCTGGACTCCGGGTTGGTCCTTGACTCCGGCGGCCTGTTCGGAGAGCGGTTCGTCCCGTGGCGCGGGGTCCTCGGGGTCGGGTCCGACGACGACGCCGTTCGCTTTCGGTTCCGATTCCCCGTCCGACGAACTACCGTATCGACGTACGCGAGGCCGATCACCGACGGCGCGTCGTCGACACGCTTCGACGCTGCCACAGGCGGTGACCGCCGCGGCAGCAGAGCGGCGACGTCGCGCGCCGCGCGCGTCGCCTGCGTTCGCGCGTCACTGCACACGCTCGGGCGAGAGGAGTTCGGCTTCGGCCTTTCGGAGGTGTTCGAGGAACGTCGTCTTCGTGATGTCCAGTTCGGCGGCCATCTCGCGTGTCGTCGTCTCCCGGGGCCACGAGTAGTACCCCATCTCGCAGGCGAGCAGGAACGCCTCCCGCTGGCGCTTCGAGAGCCCCTCCGAGGCGGTCGGGTCCGCCGTCCCGAACTCGGGGTCGGACACGATTCGGGTGACCGCTATCTCGGCGTCTTTCTCCTCGCGCAGGAAGTCGAGACGACGGTTGATGGACTCGCGGTCGGCGCTCACGAACACTGGCCAGTACTCGTGCCCATCGTGGACGCGCACGGGGGCGTCGTGTATGAATCCCATCGACAGAAGCGCGTCGCTCATGCTGTTCTGGGGGTCGTACTCCACGAACAGTTCGCGCGAGGTGTTGCCGAGACGGGAATCGCGCTCGGAGAAGTCGTGCCGCTTGTTCATCCCCACGACCGACTCCGTGAGGTCGAGGTCCCGGGCCACCTCGACCAGTTCCTCGACGTCCTCGGTCTCGTCGGCGTAGGCGGTGAAGTGGCCCTTGACGGCGTCTCCCGAGGCGTTGTAGACCGTGTGGGCGACCAGCCCGCAGTCCGTCCGCTCGGTCGCTTTCAGCGTCCAGCAGTTCGGATGCCGGATATCCAACGTCAAGCGCGTCGCGTCCTGTTTTTCCAGCTCGTTGCCGACGATTGCCATGTCATGTGTATACGAAACAGCCACTAAAAACCAACCCCCGTCCATGGAAGGCCGCCGTCGAGCGGGCGCCTCCGGAAGCCGGTCGGTTCGCACCCTCCCATGGGAGCGGACCGAGTGATACCGCTCGGACGGCTCTCTCGTCGGTACCGATGGAATCAGACCCCTTCGCCGAGTGCGTCGACACCCACACCGCGGGCGAACCGACTCGGATACTCACTGGCGGGTTCGACGCGAGCGAACTGGACCGACGGAGCGCCGAAGCCAGTCGCGATTCGTTCGCCGAGCGGTACGACTGGCTCCGACGACTCTTGGTCCGCGAACCCCGCGGGCACGAGCACATGTTCGGGGCGATTCCCGTGTTCGAGGTGGACGACGCCGCGGACTTCGGTCTGTTCTTCTTCGACAACGGCGGGTATCTCGACATGTGCGGCCACGGGACCATCGGCGTCGTCACGGCGCTGATAGAGACGGGGCGACTACCCGAGCGGTCGTCGTACGAGATAGCGACCCCCGCGGGAACGGTGACGGCGGAGCCGACGGTCGAGGACGGTCGGGTCCGGTCGGTCGAGATAGACAACATCCCCTCCTACATGACCGGCGGGACGAGGGTCGACCTTCCCGGAACAGGACCGGTCGACGTCGACCTCGTCTACTCCGGCAACGTCGTCGCACTCGTGGACGCAGCCCAGTTCGACTTCGCGCTCGAAGAATCGAATCTCGACCGGATTCGAGAGTGCGGTCGCACGTTGAAGCGACGACTCAACGCCAACGACGCGGCGCCGACCGACGACTCGCTTCCCGCACCGGTCTCGGTGGTGGAGTTCTACGAGCGCCGTTCCGACGTCGACCGGAATGTGGTCGTCTTCGGGAACGGCTCGATCGACCGGTCCCCCTGCGGCACGGGGACGTGCGCGAAGATGACGCTACTCTACGAGGAGGGCGAACTCGCCGTCGGAACGCCCTACCGGTACCAGAGCGTCCTCGGTCGGGAATTCGTCGGGACCGTTCGAGACGTAGAGGACGGGGAGGACGGCGCGGTCGTCCACCCGGTCGTGAGGGGGTCGGCGTACGTCACCGGGACACACCAGTTCGTCCGCGACCCGGAGGACGACCTCGGCAGTTTCCACCTCGGGTCCGGATAATCCGGGATGCGTATCAACCGTCCGCGGTACATTGTCTCCGCGACCGTCTTTTGACGGGGAGATGCGCCGGAGTCCGCCGACTACAGCCTCTCCGAGAGGGAGGCGACGAATACGTTGTCCGTGGAGATAGTGTCTGGAACCTGTGAGTTCCCTCCCATGGGAGGGCGCTGATATAACCGCCGTCTTCAGAATAGCATGGGTAGAGATATCATGGCAGACTCAGAGGCGAGAACGGCGAGAGAGGAGTGGGGGAGTCGGTTCGGCTTCCTCATGGCGATGCTCGGGGCGATGGTGGGGGCCGGGAACATCTGGCGGATGCCGTTCACCACGGGACAGAACGGCGGTGGGGCGTTCCTCATCGCTTACATCCTCCTGTTGTACGTCATCGCGGTCCCCGGTCTCATGGCCGAGACGATGGTGGGCCGGTACACGAACCACGGGGTCATCGGGGCGTTCAAACGGCTCACCAAGAGCAAGCGTGCACGGGGACTCGGTCTCGTCGTCCTCGTCGTCAACATCGCGCTGATGTCGTACTACGCGCCGATCATCGGGTGGGCGCTCTACTACGCGGGGCACTCGCTGCTCGCGACGTTCACCCAACCCGGTTTCCAACCGCAGGCGTTCTGGGACGGCTTCATCTCCAACCCGGCGCTGGTCATCGGGATGCACACGGTGACCATGGCCGGACTCGCCGGCGTTCTCGTCTTCGGCATCCGCCGCGGCATCGAGCGGGTGGTGAAGTGGATGATTCCGCTGCTCGTCGTCGCCCTGCTCGCGGTGGCGGTGCGCGGCGTCACCCTTCCCGGTGGGATGGACGGACTGGCGTTCGTGTTCACGCCCGACTGGACGTACCTCACCCGCGGGAGCACCTGGATCGCGGCGCTCAGTCAGGCGCTGTTCTCGACGGGGCTGGGATGGGGTATCGCGCTCACCTACGGGAGCTACCTCGGTCGGTACGACGACGTTCCGCTCGGCGGGGGTCTGTTCACCGCCATCGGGAATACGAGTATCGGGCTCCTCGCGGTGTTCGCGACGTTCCCCGTCGTCTTCGCGTTCGGACTCGAACCGAGTGCAGGGTCCAATCTGCTGTTCATCTCGCTGGCTCGCGTGTTCCCTGAACTGCTCGGCGGTGCGCTGTGGGCCGTCGTGTTCTTCGTCTCCTTCTTCTTCGCGACGTTCACCTCCGGCCTCGGCATCACCGAAGTCGGCGTGACCTCCGTCTCCGAAGAGACGCGTCTCTCCCGCACCGGGTCGGTGCTCGCGGTCTGCGGGGCCATCTGGTTGTTCGGGCTTCCGAGCGCCTACTCGTCGTCGTTCCTCGGTCAGATGGACTTCATCATCGGGAGTTTCGGACTCCCGCTGGCGACGCTATCCATCATCGCGCTCGTCGCGTGGAAGTTCGGTCCGGAGCGCGCTCGCGTCATCGACCTCAATCGCAACGCCGGAATCTACATCGGTCAGTGGTGGAATCCGGTCGTCAAATACGTTATCCCCATCGTGATGGTATTCATCGTCGGTTACGGCGTCGTCGGGAGCATCGGGACGGAGAACCAGACGCTGATGATACTGGGCGTCGCGCTCATGGTCGCTCTCGTCGCCGTGAGCATGGCCGTGATGGGCGTCACGGACGGGATGGGCGATTCTCCGGACCCCGCGTCCAAGGGGGGTGACTGAGATGGCGCTCTCGACTCTCGCTTGGGTGACGATGCTCCTCTCGTTGCTCGTGCTCCCCGGCGTCGCGAGCGTCGCCCTCGTCAGGTCGCTTCGGACCGAAGAGCGGAAACTCGAACTGCTCAGAGAACAGGGGAGCGTCGACAGCTACTCCCCGCGCGCGCTGGCGGACCTCCGAGAGTGGATTCGGACGCACCCGAACGACCCCTACACGACCGACGCACGAGAACGGCACAACGAGTGCGTACGGACGCTACGAGAGATCGAAGAACCGTACTACGACTGGTCCGCAGAGCAGATAGCGGAACTGGAGACCATCGAACGAGAGAGCTAGGCGCGGGACCGCCCTCGAATCCGCTGCGTCTCGTGTCGACCTCGTCGAGATGGACGCGGACATCAGTGACGAGGCGTTCGCCGTGGCGATGGCCGAACGGGTCGAGCAGTTCGTCGGCGGAAGCGACTCCGACGCCGCCGCGGGGGGTGAGTCCGATGCCTGAGGAGACGCCCCGCGTCCCGCTCTGGCTTGCGGTCGCGATCACCGCGTTCGTCTCGGTCCCGTTCGGGACGCTCCTCGGGGTGTACAGCATCCCGGTCTGGGCCTCGTTCATCGCGTGGGCCGAGTACTTCACGTTCGGTTCCTCTCCGGGGCAGTTGAAGTGGATCTACGGGCTGTTCCCGCTGGGGGCGTTCACGATGGCGGTCTTCGGGACCGTCAACAACTACGTCGTGGACGTGATGGGGTCAACCACGTCGCCTCGTCCGCGGTGCTGCTGTTCGTCATGGTCGCCGCGGCGACGTACCTGCTCACGCTGATTCCGAACGGGATGGACAAGAGCCTCGCGTACTTCAACGGGCTGTCGATTCCTGGTCCTCTACTTCGCCGGCATCGTCGGCGGGCCCGGCACCGGCGGCGGTCCGTTGATCTCCGGCGACCTCGCGTGGCTCGTCAACCCCTGGATTCGCTGGGGCTGGATCAGCCTCGCGGGAATCTTCGGAGGGTTCTTGGGGTGGTTCAACATCTTCATCACGTTCCCCGAAGTGGACGGCGAACCGGTGGACGTGAAACCCTGGGAGTGGGCCGGCATCGGTGCGACCGTCGGCCTCTGCGCCCTGCTGTGGGTGCTCTATCACCCGTGGTTTAGCGTGCTCGACGCACGCCGACCCAGTTCCTCGCTATCGTGGCCGGTATCGGCGCCCTCATCTTGGCCTTCGGCGGGCAGGCGATCAGGAAATCGAGGCTTCAGACGGCGTAGCGCGCGGGTCCGGCCGAGCGGACGGTGACGACGAGCGATCGGGCCGAACCGCCGGATCCAGAAGTACTACTATATTTCTCAAACCCTTCCCTCCTCGCCCAGGTCAGAAAACGCATCGCCTCAATAAGAATCTACAATACCCATAATAGAGATATAAACGGATAGTATAGAAACATTAGATCAGATAAATAACGAACGAGAGGTAGGGGGACTTGTGGTCGTAGCATATGCTCACATGGTTAACAGCGTAGTTGGCGAAAGCCGCTCGAACCGTCTCCATCCGTCGTCGGTCGTCCTCGAATATCGCTGAAGATGGCGACCGAATCGCACGCGAAAATTTCCGAACGTATGGGCTACCTATGACATATTAGTGACCGTATCAACCGGAAACGATACTAATATCTGACGAACGTTCGACACTGTGACATCTGAGCGTCCATGGTCGGGGAGGGTTATACGACCCCCTGATGATGTGTGATTATCACGCATGGTGAGCGACAACGGCACGGCGACGCGGAGAGCAGTTCTCAAAGGTGTGGGCGCGGGCGGTCTCGTCGGGGTGGCGGGCTGTCTCGGCGTCGAAGGCGGCGACGAGGGTGGCGACGGCGGAACCGAGGGGAACGGCGGCGGGAGCACCGGAACGGACGGCGGCACGGCGGGTGGCGGAAGTTCGCCGGACAGCATCGTGTTCGGGCAACCCGCCGCGCAGACGGGCCAGTGGGACTTCCTGCAACCCGGCGTCTCGCAGGCGACCGACGCCGCGCTTCAGAACATCAACGACGCTGGGGGTCCGCTGGGGACCGAAGTCGAACTCGTGCGCCGCGACACCGGCGTCAACCCGCAGGAGGCCCGCACCGTCGTCACGCAACTGATAGAGAACGACGGCGCGTCGGCGATTCTGGGGCTGTTCTCCAGCGAGATAAACCCGCTGTGGGACTTCCTGCAGGAGCAGCGGACGCCCGTCGTCACCCCGTGGCCGGGGTCGACGTTCCTCGACACCCGCGGCGGCGACAAGGGGACGCCCGAGAACCTCGACGACGACGAGTGGGTGTGGCGGACCGTCGTCGGCGACACCGTCCACACGGCCGGGAACGCGAAGCGGACGCTCGACGAAGGCTTCGAGACCATCGGCGTCATCAACGGCAACACCGAAGGGGAGCGGAGTTACGTCGAGGGATTCCTCGCGCCGTACGAGGCCGAGGGCGGCAGCGTCGCACAGCGAGTGGAGGTCGGTCTCGGGGAGTCCAGCTACCAGTCCGCGCTCGAACGCCTGTTCGGCGCCGACTTCGACGCGTTCCTCGTCAGCCTCCCGCAGGAGTCGGCCATCACGATGCTGAGCGACTGGGCCGACGGCGGCTACGGCGGCCAACCCGTCCTCTCGGACACGCTGGGCACGCAGGCGGTCATCGACCAGGTGGGCGACGCATTGAACGGCGCGTGGGCGGCCTCGCCCGGACAGTCGGGACCGAACTACGACACCTTCGAGCAGGCGTTTCAGAACGCGGGCGACGCGGAGGTCAACGCGTGGTCGCCGCCGGCCTGGGACGCGATGCACGTCGTCGCTCTCGCCGTCGAACGCGCCGGCGAGGCGACGCCGGAGGCCATCGAGCGGAATCTCGGACCGGTCAGCGGTGGCGAGGGGATGACGGTATCGACGTTCGCGGAAGGGAAGGAGGCCTTGGCGAACGGGGAGGAGGTCAACTTCGAGGGCGCGGCGACCCCGACGAACTTCACGCAGCACGGCAACGTCTTCGGTTCGGTGACCATCAGCGTCGCCGAGAACGGCGAGTTCACCGAGGCGGAGGTCATCCCGGCCGAGGAGGTTCGCGGGTTCGTCGAGGAGGGTGAGTACTGAGCGATGGGACTCCTCCAGAACGTCATCTTCGGCCTCGTCACGGGGTCGTACATCGCTATCGCCGCTATCGGGTTCACGCTCATCTACGGCATCGTGAACATGATCAACTTCGCGTACGGCGAGTACCTCACTATCGGCGCGTTCGTCGGGTTGCTCACCGCGGTGACGCTCCCCTTGCCGCTCCCCGTCGCGGTGTTGGTGGCGATGGTCGGCGGCGGCGTCGCCAGTCTCGTGCTCGCGCGACTGTTCTTCACGCCCATCAACCACACCGGTCCGGTGCCGATGCTTCTCACCTCTATCGGGTTGGGTATCGCGCTCCGAAACCTCATCCGGCTCGCGGCCGGACGGAACGCCCGCTACTTCGACACGGAGACAGCGACGTTTCGACTCTCCGGCGTCCCCGACGTCCCGGTGGGGCCGTTCGACCTGCTCGGCGACTTCTTCGTCACCTCCGAGCACCTCGTCGTCGTCGGCTGTGCGGTGGCCGTCTTTTTCCTCCTCCACGGTCTCCTGACCCGGACTGACGTGGGCATCGCCATGCGGGCGATGGGCGACGACGAGGACCTCGCGCGCGTCCGCGGCGTCGACACGCAGTGGATTCGCGACAGCGTCTGGGTGCTGGCCGGCGTCCTCGCCGGACTGGCGGGCGTGCTCATCGCGATTCAGACGAACGTCAGCGCCGGGACGGGCTACAGCCACATCCTGCAGATTCTCGCGGCCGCCATCCTCGGCGGCGCCGGGAGCCCCTACGGCGCCATCGCGGGGTCGTACATCATCGGACTGGTGCTGTCGCTCTCGACGGCCTTCCTCCCCGGCGGGATGACCGAACTCTCCTCGGCGATGGCGTTTCTCATCCTCATCGTCGTCCTCCTCGTGAAGCCGAGCGGACTCGCCGCGCAGGAGGTGCGCGAGGCGTGAGCGTCGCCGACAGACTCCCGCTCGGGGACGCCGCGGGGAACGGTGCGCTGCTCCTCGGCGGCCTCTGCGTGCTCCTCGCGGCGGTGTTCGCGTTGACGCCGCTCGTCGTCTCGCTTCCGGGGTCGCTGTACGTGTTCTTCGAGGTGGGTATCCTCTTCGCCCTCTACGGCGTATTGGTGCTCGGACTGGACCTCCAGTACGGCCACACCGGCCTCGTGAACTTCGGGCACGTCGCGTTCTTCGCCGTCGGCGCGTACGCCGTCGCGATGCTGTCCGCGCGGGACAGTTTCGCCGGCATCAGCCTCGGTCTTCCGTGGCCCGTCGCCCTCATCGGCGGTATCGTCGCCGCGGCTCTGCTCGGCGCCGCCGTCGGCGCCACCTCGATTCGGCTCCGCGACGACTTCCTCGCCGTCGCCACGCTGGCGACCGCCGAAATCGTCCACTCGCTGTTCGTCAGCTTCGAGGGCATCTTCGGCGGCAACGTCGGTATCGGGAGCATCCCCCAACCCGTCTCGGACCTCGCGGGCGACGCCGACACCGCGATGCTGGCGACCATCCTCCTGTTCGGGGGCGTGATGCTCCTCACCCTCGCGGCGGTGACGCGACTGACCGAGGCGCCCTACGGACGCGTCCTGCGGGCGATTCGGGCGGACGAACTCGTCACCCGGTCGGTCGGCAAGTCGGTGATCACCTACAAGATGCAGTCGTTCGTGTACGGGGCCGCCCTCGCGGGGCTGGCCGGGGGGCTGTTCGCCCTCTACACGGGCGCGGTCGCGCCGGGCTACTTCACCATCCAGGTGACGGTGACGGTGTGGATCGGAATGCTGCTCGGCGGCGCGGCGAACCACCGCGGGGTGCTGGCCGGCCTCGCCGTCATCATGGGGCTGCGACTGCTCTCGCGGTTCGCACTCGGCGTGACGCCGATATCCGCCGACGCGTTCGCGTCGGTCCGCCTCGTCGTCGTCGGCCTGGTACTGGTCGCCGTCATCCGCTACCGACCGGCGGGCATCTGGGGCGACGCCGAGGAGTTGGGGGTGGACACGTGAGCCTCCTCGCCGTCGAGAACCTCGTGAAGACGTTCGGCGGTCTCCGCGCGCTGGACGGCCTCTCCGTCTCGGTCGACCGCGGCGAACTGGTCGGCGTGATGGGACCGAACGGCGCCGGCAAGTCCACGTTCTTCAACTGCGTCAGCGGCGTCGTGAGTCCCGACGGGGGTCGCGTCCTGCTCGACGGCGCGGACGTGACCGGCGACTCGCCGGAGTCGCTGGCCCGAACCGGCATGGTCCGGACGTTCCAGCACACGAGAGAGTTAGAGACGATGACCGTCCGCGACAACGTGCGTCTGGCGGCGTCGGACCAACCCGGCGAGCGCACGCTCCCCGCGCTCTTTCGAACGGAGTCGATGCGCGACCGAGAGCAGGAGGTCCGCGAGCGCGCCGACGGACTCGTCGAGACGTTCGAACTCGACCACCTCGCCGACGAGTACAGCGGGAGCCTCTCCGGCGGGCAGCGCAAACTGCTCGAACTCGCCCGCGTGCTGATGTTGGACCCGAATCTGCTCCTCTTGGACGAACCGTTCGCGGGCGTCAATCCGACGCTCACGCGGGAGATAGCCGGGCGCATCCGCGCGCTCAACGACGAGGGAATGACCGTCGTCGTCATCGAGCACGAACTGGAGACGCTGACCGAACTGGTCGACCGACTGGTCGTCCTCCAGCAGGGGTCGCTGCTCGTCGAGGGCGACCCGGAGACCGTCCTGTCGGACGAACGCGTCATCGAGGCCTACTTGGGAGAATGACCGTGATACGAACACTACACCACGGCGAACGCGGACACTCGGAGGCGAGCGCGTGAGCCTCCTGAACGTCTCCGCGCTGGACGCCGGCTACGGCGACCTGCGGGTGCTCTCGAACGTCGACCTGCACGTCGACCCCGGCGAGTACGTCGCCATCGTCGGCCCGAACGGCGCGGGTAAGTCGACGGCGATGAAGGCCGTCTTCGGCCTCGCCGACAGGCAGGGCGGCGCCATCACCTTCGACGGGACGGACATCACGGACCACCCGCCGGAGTCCGTCATCCGCGAGGGGCTGAGCTACGTTCCGCAGGTGGACAACGTGTTCCCCTCGCTGACCGTCGCGGAGAACCTGCGGCTCGGGGCGTACATTCTCGACGAGCAACCCGAGGCGCGCCGCGAGGCCGTCTTCGAGCGCTTCCCCGTCCTCCGGGACAAACTCGACGCCAACGCGGGGACGCTCTCGGGCGGCCAACAGCAGATGCTCGCGATGGGGTGTGCGCTGATGCTCGACCCGGACCTGCTCCTGTTGGACGAACCGTCCGCCGGCCTCTCGCCGGACCTCGTCACCGAGATGTTCGACCGCGTCGACGCCGTCAACGAGGCCGGAACCGCCGTCCTCATGGTCGAACAGAACGCCAAGGAGGCGCTCAGACGCTGCGACCGCGGCTACGTCCTCGCCAACGGCGAGAACCGCTACGAGGGGTCGGGCGACGACTTACTCGACGACGAGGAGGTGCGCCGGCAGTTCCTCGGCGGGTGAGCCGCGAGCGAGTACCGCTCGGCTCCGTCGGGGACCTTCCGGTCGGAACTACGACTCGGCTTCTCGGTCCTGTGGGTCCTCCAACTGACCCGTGATGGCCTCGAACGCGTCCGTCGCGGTGATGAGACCGACCGTCCGCCCGTCTTCGACGACGACGGCCAGTTCTTGGTCGGTCTCTTGGAACTCGTCGATCAGGTCGCTGATAGGGAGGTCCGGCGCGACGGTCAGCGCGGGCGAGGAGATATCGGCGAAGTCGGCGTCTCCCGATTCGAGGTCGTCCTGCGAGCGGACGAACGCCGGGAGGTAGACCACGCCGACGACGTCGTCGAGGCTCGCCCCGACGAGCGGGAAACGGGTCAGCGGGCTCGACCGGATTGTCTCGACGTTCTCGGCGACTGACCGCTCGGTCGACAGCGGGACGATGTCCTCGCGGTCGACCATGACGTCGGATGTCTGGATTCGGTCGATGGCGATGGCGTTGATGATCTCCTCGCGTCGCTCCTCGGAAACGTCGAGGTTCCCGAGAACGCTGCCCATCTGGTTCATGAGTTCGCCCCGCGAAGTCGCCTCTACGTCCCCGTCTTCGCGTTCCTCTTCGGCCCACGACCGGGTCATCTCGATGCCGAACGCCGAGAGGATGGCCTTCGCCATCCAGTCGGCCAGCCGGATGACCGGCGAGAAGATGCGCGTCCACCAGTAGAGAATGGGAGCGCCGTACTTCGCGATCTGTTTGGACCGCTCGATGCCGAGGTACGTCGGCGCCTGTTCGCCCACCGTCAGGTGGAGGAGGTTGATGATGGCGAGCGCCGTCAGCGCCGCGAGCGCGGTGTGACCGCCGCTACCCGGTCCGAGCAGTCCCCCGATTCCCAGCGCCGCGAGCACCGGGTCGAGTAACGCCGCGAGCGCGGGTTCGGCGACGACGCCGAGCCCGACGCTGCAGATGGTAATACCGAGCTGACAGCCGGAGAGAAATATCTCCAGTCGTTCTGTCATCTCCTAGGCGCGCTCGAGCCCCCGGGAGCCCTGGAACTCCGCCTCGTCGAACTGCCGAACGCGGGTCATGGCGAATTCGACCGTGACGAAGTACCCGTTGCCCAACAGGAGTGCCAGGCCGGCAACTAACTGTCCGATTGTCGCGACCGTAGCCATTCTCTTTTCTCCAAACCGCCACCGATGGGTAAATATTGTTGCCGCCGAGCCGGTGTTCGAGTACAAATCACACGACGGCGAGGCGGGAAATTCGCGCGGATTCGAGCAGAGCGAGGGGGTGCGAGGCGAACCGGGACAGGCAGATAACCCCCTCGCACGGCACGGTACAAACGACCGTCGGATAGTTCTACTCGCCGACTCTCGGGTCCGTCAGTACACCCGTTCGGTCGCGATGTCGGCGCCCTCGACGAGTGCTTCCAGTTTCGCCCACGCTATCTCGGGGTCGACCATCCCGATGCCGGCCTGCGTGCCGAACCCGCAGTCCGGCGCGGCCACGAGCGGCGTTCCGTCGTCGACGGCGTCGGCGACTCGCTCCAAGCGGTCCGCGATGGTCTCCGGATGGTCGATGATGTTCGTCTTCACGTCGACGACGCCCGGGATGAGCGTCCACCCGTCCGGGACTGGATGCTCGGCGAACGCGCGGTACTCGTGCTGGTGGCGGTGGTTGGCTTGCTCGACGCTGAGTCCGCTGATGTCGGCCTCGTATATCTCCGGGAGCATCTCGACCAAGTCGGTGTCGAGGTGGCCGGGACCCTCGTAGCTCCCCCAGCAGGTGTGGAGGCGGACCTGCTCTTCGGGGACGCCCGACAGCGCCTCGTTGAGCGCCTCGACGTGAAGGCGCGTGGCGCCCTTGATGTCTTCGAGGGATTCGTCGGCGTACGCCGCCGTCTGGCCGATAGTGAGGAGTTCGGGGGCGTCTATCTGAAGGGTCATCCCGGTGTCGGCGACGAGTTCGTACTCCTCGGCCATCGCGTCGGCGACGGCGAAGAGGAACTCCTCGTAGGAGTCGTAGTAGTCGTTGACGTGGGTGGCGGTGACGACGCTGGGGGACGCCGACGTGACGAACGTGTCCTCGAAGTCGGCCCCGACGGCGTCGAGGGCGTCGTCGAACGCTACGAGTTCGGCCTCGGCGTCGTCGTGGCCCGTGTACTCGACGGCGTCGGCCACGACGGGGTGCATCGAGAGGTCTATGACGTCCGTTTTGAACGTCTCCTCGGCGTAGTCGGGGAACTCCTGCAGGTCCGCCCAGAGTTCCTGTTCGCGTTTGCCCTCGATGCCGCTGAGTCGGTCCTCGACGTACCAGTTGAACGAGACGCGGGACTGCTCGCCGTTGTTGGCGACGTCGATGCCGACGTCGGCCTGTCGCTCGACGACGCGGCGCGTGGCGTCCGCGACGGTTTCGTCCCACTCGTCGGCGTCGACGTCCTCGTCGTCCTGTCGCTTCTTCAGGAGGTCGAGCAGTTCCGGCGGGCGCGGGAGGCTTCCGATGTGCGTCGTGCGGATGCGGTCGTCGTTCGCTGTCATTGAGTACTCGTCTCGGTAATAGTTAGATCGGACAATATAACCTGTGGTATTGGAGCGCCGGTCGGTCGGCGGAGCGGAGGTGACCTGAGCGACGCTTCGATTCGAACATCGGACGTTAATTTCGGAGTAGACAAATCCAAGCAGGTGGAGACAGATATGTAGTTTGTAGACATACGTTTCTATATTCCTCTGTACTCGGCTTTATACGAGAAAGGCAGCTTAGCACGTACAGATGCTCGCTACTAGAACCTAATAACGTGTCAGAAGACTTCAAAATCAAAATTTGGACTTATATTCGAGCAACCGAACCCCACTCTCGCTTTCGTGTCTCTACGGTTCGATTCGACGGTCTATCTCGATACTCCCGCCGTTCACCTCGTACATCCGAGGAAGAAGCTGCAACACCGTCGATTTCCCCGCGCCGGTGGGTCCGACGAGCGCGACCGTTTCGCCGCGGTCGACCGCGAAACTGATTCCGTCGAGTACCGAGGCTCCGGACGCGTCGTACGAGAACGTCACGTCGTCGTACTCCACGCGGCCCGCCCGCCCCTCGGAGTCGACGGCGTCCGGAGCGTCGCGAATCCGTTCGGGCATATCTTGGAGCCCCACCGCTCGCTTCCCGGACGCTCGCGCGTTCTCGTACTGCTCGATGACGAACGCGATCTGCTTGAGCGGACCCGTGAACCGCTGACTCATGAACAGGAACGTGACGAGCGCTCCGACGGTGAGCGTCCCCGAGAGCAGCGGCGGCGGTCCGACGACGACCCAGTATCCGCCGACGAGGAACGTCACGCCGAAGGAGGCGTTCGTGATGAAACTGCTTCCGGGGTGGTAGACGGTCGCGAGTTTAATTCGGTCCCAGTTGGTCTCGAAGTAGGCGTAGGAGGCGTCGGAGACGCGCGCCGACTCGTACGGTTCGGTCGTCATGCTCTTGATGAGGTGTATCCCTCCGAGGTTGTTCTTGAGGCGCGTGTTCAGCGTACCGACGGCGACCCGGATGTCGTCGTAGATGGGTTCGACCCGGCGCATGAACACGCGGTGAGCGCCACGAGCAGCGGTACCGCGAGCAGCGTGATGATCGCCAACTGCCAGTTGAGATAGAGGAGAAAGCCGGTGATGCCGATGATGACCGTGACGATTCGCACCGCCCTCGTGAGCGCGTCGTCGAAGAACCGCTCGAAGTTGGAGATGTCGTTGTTGAGGACGCTCATCAGTTCTCCCTTCTGTTGGTGGTCGAAGAACTGCATCCCCATCCGCTGGAGTTTGTCGTACGTGTTCGTCCGGACCGTGTGCATGAGGTGGTGGCTGTAGTAGTCGACCGTGAGCATCCGAACGGTCGAGAGGGCGGCGGCGACGACGAACGACCCGCTGGTGAGTCCGAACGAGAGCCACAGTTGTGATACCCGCGCCGTCGGAATCCACGCGTCCGGAACGAGCGGAAGTCGGTACCCTGTCTGCTGGTTGAACACGGCGTTGATGGCGACTCCCAGGACGAACGACGGAACGAGAGAGGCCAACCGTTCGAACAACCCCGCGACCAGACCGACGACGAACCACGGCAGCCGCCCTCTCCCGAATGCGGAGAAGAGTCGCCACAGCGGGCGTTCGACGCCGTTTCGGTACCACTCGAACGTGTGACGCTCTTCGGACATCTGCCCTGTCGATGAGACAAACAGATAAAGTAGTTGTCTTCTCGGCGTCTTCACCCGCTTTCGACTACGAAATACACCGGTCTGAGGCCGCTTTCGGGCGTACTTCCTCATCGAAGCGAGTGCCGACGGTCTACAGCGCCGCGTACCCGCCGTCGGCGTAGAGAAGGTGTCCCGTGACGTACGACGCGTCTTCGCTGGCGAGGAACAGATAGTTCCCGGCGATCTCTTCGGGGTCGGCCGACCGTCCCATCGGAATGTCCTTCCGGAGTTTCTGCCACCCGGATTCGGGGGGTTCCGACCGGTTCGAATGCGAGGACCCGATTCGCGTGTCGATGCTTCCCGGCGCGACGGCGTTGACCCGGACGCCGCTCTGCGCCAGTTCGAGCGCGGCGACCCGAGTGAGCATCATCACCGCGCCCTTGGTCGCGTCGTACGCCGCGTGGTTCGCCTGTCCGAACTCCGAACTGATCGACGCGGTGTTGAGTATCGTCCCCTCCGCGCCCCGGTCCAGCATGTCCTGTGCGGCCGCCCGCGTCCCCACGAGCACGCTTCGAACGTTGACCCCGTACAGTTCGTCGAGGGTCTCGCTCTCCGTCTGAAGAAGCGGTGCACCCCGGAAGATGCCCGCGTTGTTGACCATCACGTCCACGCCGCCGAACTCGCGGGCGGCCTCGACGACCGATTCGAGTTGTCGGGGGTCGGAGACGTCGGTCTCGACGAACGACGCCGTCCCGCCGTCCTGACGGATTCGAGCGTGCGTCGGCGCCCGTTCGTCCTCGCCGCTCGCCGCTTTGGGGGCCTCTCTGACGTCCGCGACGACGACGTTCGCCCCGGCGCCGCCGAACCGCCGTGCGACCGCCCGTCCGATTCCCGAACTGCCGCCGGTAACGACGACGGTTTCGCCGTCGAACGAGTAGTTCGCTCTGCCCATAGGGTCTCTGAGCGCGAGTAGCACTTGTATGTACTGCACAGCCATCTCCGACATTCCGCTCCGTCGCGGGTCGGCCGGCGTTAGTGCAGATTGCCGGAATGGAGACCGTCCGGTGACTCCGGACCGCGTGAACCGGACGCCGGAATCGGCAACCCGCCGTTACAGCAGTACGCGTGTAACACTCGTGAACTCCTCTCGATTACAGCTCGGACGCGACCGCCACCATCCGACGACGTCGGACCGTCGAACTCGAAGGATGTCGGATTCCCAGCCGGCTACACGGGACCGGCCGGAGGATTCCACCCGGTGCCGAGTCGCCGTCTGGGCGTAGCAGCCTCCGCCCTCTTCCCGGTATCGAACGGCGCACTCGACCGAGCGCGCGTTCGGTCCTTCTCTCTCCGAATCGCCGGAAAGCGCATCTGAATACCGGGAAACGGGTGCCGAACTCCCCGAACTTGCCTCTGTTCCTCCGTTCTCTCCCCTTCGTACCTCCTCGCTCGACCCTGCGACGGCGCTCACCCGGTCACTCGTTCGACGATTTGCGGGCCGCACCGGTCGTGTCCGCCCGCGCCGGTTCCTCCATGACGTACCCGGCGACCGCCGTGAGGAGGCTCGCGGCCGCCAGCGCGACCAGCGCCGGGCCGAACGTCCCCGTGCGGTCGTAGACGACACCGATGGTGAACGGACCGAGGAAGCCGCCGACTTCGCCGACGGTGAAGATGAGACCCGTCGCGACGGCGGTGAGACCGGGGCCGATACCCTCCATCTCGATGGGAATCGCGCGGACGAGCGGCGCGAGTCCGCCGACGGCGAACACGCCGACCAGCGCGAGCGAGACCAACAGCGTCCAGACGGACCCGCTCGCGAGCAGTCCGACCGTTCCGACCGCGCCGGCGATACCGCACGCGATGATCGGGAGCCGACGGGTCGAGAAGTGGTCGGAGAGCGCGGGGACGCCGACGATTCCGATGATTCGGACGAAGACGAACAGGCTCGCCAGCGTCCCCGCCAGCGCCGGCGCCATCCCGCGCGCTCGGAGTATCGCGACGAGCCAGTTCGACAGTCCGTGGCTGATGAACAGTTGCACCGTCCCCACGACGACGAGCAGCAACAGACCGCGGTGGGTCAGCACGCGCGCGAGGTCGTCGGTGACGGAGGCCAGCGCGAACGTCCGCCCGTCGTCGTCGCCGAATCGCTCGACGCGGTCCCAGAGTCCCCACGAGACGGCGAACCAGAGCAGGGCGAAGGCGACGACGAAGACGCCGGTGTAGGTGAAGAACTGCCGCCACCCGGTCACCAGCGGGTCGACGAGCGGTTGTGCGACGGCGAATACGGTCGCGCTTCCAAGCGTCGACCCGACGGTGTACACCGAGGACATCGCGCCGGCGCGCTCGGCGGGGAACAGTTCGGAGACGAGTTTGGGAAGCCCGAACGTGACGGCTGTTCCCCCGACGCCGAGGAGGAGCGTCGGCGCGACGACCGTTGTGAACCCGGTGGCGGACCCCCTGAGAACGTGGGCGACGCCGACCACGAGCAGTCCGACGCCGAGCGAGACCCGTGACCCGAGGCGGTCGATGACGAGACCGGAGACGAGCGCCAGCGGGATGTAGCTGAGTTGTACGGCGCCGGTGACGACGCCGGCCTCCGTTCCCGATAGGCCGAGCGCGTCGATGATGGGCACGAGGTATGCGGCGAGGGAGAACCACGAGAACGTGTACAGGAAGTAGCCGAGCGTGGCGAACGCGAGTAGCACGTAGGATTCGGTCGAGACGTCGCCGTCGTCGGTCATTCGGATACGAAGATACCGCGGCCCCACGTACATGGAGTTGACTGAACCGGCGGCGGTGGCCGTCGTTTCGCAAAGAGCGCCCCGCGGCCCCGACTGCGACGGTTCAGAACCGGTAGCCGTCCTCGGACGGTCGTTCGGTGTAATCCGCCTGCAGACCGAGCGACCCTCGAACGGCGTCTCCGAGCGTGACCTCTCGTATCTCGACGCCGGCCTGCGAGCCGCAGACCGCCATCATCGACGTTCGCTGCCGTCGTCGAAGGCCGGCGAGGAGGCCGAGGAACAGGACGGCCGGGGTGACGCTGAGAAGCGCCATTAGGAGTATCGCGTGGAGTACGGACATACTCCCGGATTCGGTAGAGATGGCGTAAGAACACTATCTAGGAGTATAGTACCCCTGTGAGACCGGGGCTAGTCGGGTACGGTCGGTCGAGCCCCGATTCGAGGGCGGCCGGTCGAAACGGGCCTCGGCCCCGCGCGGGGCACCGGTGCCTCTATGTTCCGTCCCGAGCATCGCTACCGAAATGGCGTCCGACCCGATAACCGTTCACCTGATCGGAGACTCCACCGCGGCGGAGAAGGCGGCGAGCGAGCGTCCCGAAACGGGCTGGGGAACGCCGTTCGCCGAACGCGTCGACGACTCGGTGACGGTCGAGAACCACGCCCGCAACGGGCGCAGCACTCGCACCTTTCTGGAAGAGGGGCGCTGGCATCCCGTCGTGACCGCCTTGGAGGCGGGCGACTACGTGTTCGTCCAGTTCGGCCACAACGACGAGGTTCCCTCGAAAGAGCAGTACACGCCGGAAGCGGAGTTCGAGGCCAACCTCGAACGGTTCGTCGCCGAGACGCGCGAACGAGGGGCGGAAGTGGTGCTACTCACGCCTCTCGCACGCCGTCACTTCGGCGAAGAGGGGATACCGGAGGACACGCACCGAGCCTACTCGGAACTCACCAGGGACGTCGCGCGACTGCACGACGTACCCCTCGTCGACGCGGACGAGCGAAGCCGGTCTCTCCTGCGCGAGTTGGGTCCCGAGGAGTCGGAATCCCTCTACAACCATCTCTCGCCGGGCGAGCACCCGAACTACCCGGACGGCGTGACCGACGACACGCACTTCAGCGAGGCCGGCGCCCGCCGGATGGCCGACCTGATTCTCGACGGCGTCGAAGCGCTGGACCTCGGGTTGGCGACCCGCCTCGACCGGGATTCCGGATAATCGCCCCGTCTCGACGCGTGCAAAAACCGGACTATCCCGGTCCGAACGCGGCGATGTCGGCGCCCACCGTCGCCAGCGCGTCCGCCGGGTTCGGGTCGCTGTCCGCCAAGTGCGTGTAGCGGTGGTCCGGGACGTTCGACAGCGCCGCGGCGATGGCCTCGCTGTACGTCTCCACGCCCGGTTCCGTCGGGTCGTCGCCGCCCCAGACGTCCCGGATGACCGTCATCGAGTCGATGCGAACCTCCAGACTGCGCGGCTCGTAGCGGGTCAGCAGCTCCGAAAGCCCGAGTTGGAGGGCGACGTACTCGGCGACGTTGTTCCCCGTCCGAGAACCGGCGGGGCGGCCGAGGCGTGCGAGTTGCGTCTCCTGGGAGTCCACGATGACGGCCCCCGCCCCCGCGGGGCCGGGGTTCCCGCGCGAACTGCCGTCGACGTAGAGCACGAAGGCGTCGCTCGCCGGTTCGACTGCGGGCGGTCGAGCGAGGTCCGACGCCGACAGTTCTTCGAGCGCTCCTCGCAACTCGGTCCGTTCGGTCGCCGGGTCGAAGAGGCCGCCGTGGCCGGGGACGGCATCGTCGATGACCTCGGTGGCGGCCGTCATCTCGTACCCGACGTCCGCGAGAACGTCGTCGACGCCCGCGGCGAGCGGCGAGAGGTATTCGGCCGGAAGTCCCTCGTCGGTCACGATGCCCGCCCCTCTTGCGCGTTCCGAGCCGTCTCCCTCTCCGCTCGGAGCGATTCCGTCCGCGGCTGGTGCCGCTGCATAGCGGCTCTCGGTGGCCGAGCGACATAATCTCTTTCGACGGCTTCGTCGAGTTCGTCCTCCGACCCCAGCGTCGAATCGACCGCTCAAACTCGAAGGGGTCCCGGAGACGGCACCGCGGAGTACGGCAGTCGGAGCGATAGTACCGCTCTGCGAGACATCTCCTGAGGGGTCTGTAACCGTATCCTCCGTATCTGAAACCGCAAGTGGCAAAGATAGATGTAAATATCGGAATACGAGTTCGCATTTCGACCGACCCCCTGATCCGGCTCTGCTCGGCGAACGGAGGAGCGGTAAACGGCGCTGCCGTCTCGAACCCCCTTGGGTCGAGAGCGTCGGGCGGGACCCACACCCTTATCCACCGGGTCGTCGTTTCTGCATCCGTGCCCACTGGCGCCGTCTCCGGACTCAAACACAGGCTCCCGCCGATTCCGATGATCGCGCTCGCGGTTCTCGCGGTCAGCACCAGCGCGATTCTGGTACGGTACAGTTCGGCACCGAGCCTCGTCGTCGCGCTCTACCGAGTTCTATTCACTACCGTTCTGCTGATTCCGTTCGCGGTCCGGCGGCATCGAGGCGCCTTTCGACGACTTTCGGGCCCGGACTGGGTCGCCGCGAGCGCTGCCGGTGTCGCCCTCGCCCTCCACTTCGCCTCGTGGTTCGAGAGTCTGGCGTGGACCAGCGTCGCCGCTTCGGTCACCATCGTCCAGGCGCAGGTCCTCTTCGTCGCCGCCGGAGCGGCGGTCTTCCTCTCCGAACGCGTCACGCGGGGGACCGTCCTCGGCGTCGTCTTCGCGCTCTGCGGCATCGCGGTGATGTCGCTGGGGGACGCGGTCACCGGCGTGGCCGTCACGGGGCGGGCGCCGCTCTACGGCAACGCCCTGGCGCTGGCCGCCGCCGTCTGCATGGCCGGCTACCTCCTCGCCGGGCGTTCGCTCCGCCAGCGCGTTCCCCTCCTCCCGTACGTCGTCTTGGTCTACTCCGTCTGCGTGGTCGTGCTGCTCGCTCTCGTTACCGCCACCGGTACTCCCCTCGTCGACTACCCGCCGCATGAATGGCTGCTCTTCCTCGCGATGGCCGTCGGCCCCGGCGTCTTCGGCCACACCGTCCTGAACTGGGCGCTGGCCCACGTCGACTCCAGCGTGGTCAGCGTCTCGCTCCTCGCGGAGCCCATCGGAAGCACCGCCTTGGCGTTCGTCCTACTCGGGGAGGTGCCGACGGAACTCACCGTCGCCGGCGGCGTGGTCGTTCTCGTCGGTATCGCCCTCACCTCCGGGACGTGACTCCAAACCCGACTCCGCATACGACCCGACCCGCGCCTGCCGACGACCGAATCGCTCACCCGTCGCTCACCGACCGATGGCGAACGGACCGATGTCGAGCGAGGGCTCCTCGCCGCTCGCGAGGTCCGCGCCGAGTTCGCCGAGGACGCCGGCGAACTTGTAGCCGTGACCGGAGAACCCGCCCAAGACGACGACCTCCGAGTGGTTCGGGAGCGTGTCGACGATGAAGTTTCGGTCGACGGTGTTCGTGTAGATACACGTCTCGAAGCCCAGCGGTTCGTCGGCGTCAACGGCGAGATACCGACCCGCGGCTTCGGCGAGTATCTCCCCGTCGCGTTCGGTGGCCTCCCGTTCCATCTCGTCGGGGTCGATTCGCTCGCGGAGGTGGTAGTGGCGACCGAACTTCACGCCGGGTCTACCGTAGGTCGGAAAGCCGTAGTGGACATCCTCCCCGTCGGAGACGAGGAATACGGGGTGAACTTCCGGGGCGAACTCCTCGGCCCGCCTTGGTCGGAACCAACTGAGGACCTGCCGCTCCGGACTGACGGTCGACGCCAGCGAGTCGACGACCTTTCCGAGCCACGGACCGGCCGCGACGACGAGGCGGTCCGCCTCGTACCGCCCGGTCTCCGTGGTTACCTTCACGCCGTTCCGCGTCGACCGCCAGTCGGTGACTCTCGTTTCGGTTTCGACGGTCGCGCCGAGTTCCCGCGCCAGTTCGACGTGCGCGACGGTGGCCGCCTCGGGCCGTACGAACCCTCCGTCGGCCTGGTAGACGACCTCGTACTCCTCGGGGAGCGTGAACCCGGGGAACCGCTCGGAGGCCTCCGCACCGCCGATTCGTTCGTGCGGAATCGAGTGTACCTCGCAGGTCCGCCGCGCGCCCGACACCACGTCGCTCGCGGCGGGGCCGGCGGCGACCGACCCGGTCTTGAACAGCAGTTGCTCGCCGCACTCGTCCCCGAGTCGCTTCCAGTAGTCGTACGCTCGGTCGATCATCGCCGTGTACTGGGGGTGTTCGTGGTAGGCCCGCCGAATCATCCGCGTGTGACCGTGCGAAGACCCCCGCGAATGCGGGATTCCGTAGCGTTCGAGTCCGAGTACCGTCTTTCCTCTCCTCGCGAGTTCGTAGACCGTCGCGCTTCCGATTCCCCCGACGCCGACGACGATTGCGTCGAATTCCGGACTCGTTTCTCCCGTCATATCCCTACGGTCGCCCGCCAGTAGTATAATGGTGTGGGGGTAATACTCACGCGGCGTGCAAACCGGCGGAGCAGTACGCTGGTGGGAATGCGACTGACGCGCCCGCACCCGCCACATGATGATAATTACACCCGTAGTATTGTAATCTCTATCGGCTGTGGGCGGTGTCGACCCGTCCCGGTTGTTGGAGGCTCTCCCACTGCGGAGCATTCTTGAGTTTATATAGTTTGGCAATGTCGAACGGCGCTCTCCGCTCGTTTCTCTCGGACGTCGGACTTCGCCGAATCACCACGGCTTCAAGAACGTGACTGCGACGAGGGTCGACCGAAATTCGAGATGCTCGAACCCGAGGGACGGGGGAGCGGGCAGTGAGCGTCTACGCGAGCGAAAGCTCCAACTCGAACTCCGCGACGGCGTCGGTGACGGTACGCGCTAGCTCTATCTCTCGGTCCGAGTCGGTCACCGCGTGCGCCGGACCGGTGACGCTGAATCCGCCGACGACGTCGCCCGGACTTCGGGTCGCCGCGACGCCGATGCCGTAGAGTTCGTCGAAGTTCTCCGCCCGGTTGACGGCGTACCCCCGGTCGCGTATCTCCGACAGTTCGGCGGCCAACGCTTCGCGGTCGGTGATGGAGTTCTCCGTCTCGCCCGGGAGGCCCCACCGTTCGACGACCTGTTCGACCCGCCGGTCGGGGAGTTCGGCGAGTATCGCTTTGCCCACGGCGGTGTTGTGGAGGTACAGGCGGTTGCCGAGTTGCTCGTGCGCCCACCCTATCTTTTCCCCGGAGACGGTGTGGAGAAAGACGGCCCGCCCCCCCATCTCCACCGCGAAGATGGAGCGGAGACCGGTCTCCTCGAACAGGCGTTCGGTGAACGTGCGAGCCAGCACGTATCCGGTGTCGCGCGTTCGAACCTTGCTCCCCAGTCGGAGGAGTTCCGGGCCGAGAGAGTAGAAATCGCCCTCCTGGACCACGAACTGCTTTCGCTTCAGAGTCGCGAGATGGCCGTGAATCGTGCTCTTGGGTTTTCCCATTAGCTCGGCGAGTTCGGAGACTCTGGCCCCCTCGTGCTCTTCGAGCAGTTCGAGCACCGCTATCGACGTGGCCGTCGTCTTCAGCCCCGCCGGCTCGTCGTCTGTCATACGTACCCATTGACGTCGACCAATATAAAATTCGGGATATTCGAACGGCTAGCTGGCGGGTCGAATCGCCCCGTCCTGCCGGTGTTCGCCGCTCTGGAGGACGGTCGCGAGAAAAACCGGTCGGGACTGAGGGTTCAGTTGCCGACGTCGACCCAACCGCCCTGCTCGCCGGACTCGTAGGCCGCGTCGAGGACGCGGAGGAGTTGGAGGGCGTCGTCTACCGTCGCGGGCACGTCGCCCGTCTCGTAGCCCGCGAAGTAATCCTCGAAGTAGTCCTGCACGAAGTCACCCCACGCCGGGAACCGGTCGTAGGTGAACTCGAACTCGACGGTTCGCTTCGGCGCCGCCGTCCAGTCGGGGTGTTCGGACGTGATGTCGAGGGGGACCGTCGGTTCGTGCTGCAGAGAGTCGTGGTGAAGCGGCGTCAGCGCCTGCCCTTCGGTCCCGTAGAGGCCGAGATGCGTGTCCTTCCCCCGGTCGCTCAGGTAGTAGCCGGTGTGGTAGGTGCCGAGCGTACCACTCTCCGTCTCGAACTGCAGGACGGCGCCCGCTTCGACGTCGGCCTCCTCAGCCTCGTGGAATCGGGCGTTCACCCGAGCGATGGGGTCGTCGAGGATCCACGGCATCATGTCGACCCAGTGGGGACCGATCCACTGGAGCGCCCCGCCGCGACTCGTCTCGCGGTCGTAGATGTAGTGGTCGGTGTCCCGGAAGGAGAGTTGACTGGCGTTGAACCGCCCGTCGACGGTCCACACGTCGCCGAAGAACCCCTCGGACACCCGGTCGCGCAGTTCCATCGCGACGGGATTTCGTCGGTAGTACATCGTCGGCGAGACGGTCACGCCGGCCTCGTTGGCCCGTTCGGCGACGTCCGCCAGGTCGTCCGCGGTCCGTGCGATGGGCTTTTCGCTGATGACGTGCACACCGTTCTCGACGGCGCTGTCGATGATTGCCGGCGTCTCGTCGCTTCGGTAGGTGATCCAGACCACGTCGACCGTCCCGTCGGCGACGAGTTCATGCGGGTCCTCGTACACCGACGCGCCGGCGACGAGTTCGGAGGCGTCCTGCCCCTCGGTCGTCACCTCGTCCGGCCGGTCGTCCATCGCCGCGATGTTCGCCACGTCGACGGTGCGTCCCGGTTCGCATACCGCGGTGACGGTGGCGTCGAGTTGACTCGCGACGGCGAAGTAGGGGTCGCGGTGGTGGTGGTCGATACCGACGTATCCGATGTTCACGCCCATACACGGTGTTCACAGAATACAATATATAAATGTGTTGTTCGTGCGGGTCGCGTCTCGCTATCGTCCCGTTCCGGCCGCCCGCGTCTGACGCGTTACCGGTCGGTTTCCACCTGCCGGGTCATCGACCGCAGCCACGGCCGGGTGCCGCCGTTAGGAACGCTGAGTTCGCGCGACTCGACCGGCAGGTCGGGGTACCCGCCGACCTCCGTTTGACTGTCGACGAGGTAGCGCTCGCCCGCTTCGATGTTCTCCAGGATGCGCTCGTCGGTCGCCGTCCGGTCGGCCGGACGGGCGCCGACGTTCGCAAGGTTGTGGTTGAGCGTCTCCTCCGGCGGCATCGTCTCCAAGTCGTCGGGCCACAGCGGTCGTTCGTCGACCCGCGTTACGTCGTCGTCGACCATCGGCACGTCGCCGTCCGTGATATTGTCCTTGACGTACGCGACGGCGGTCTCGACGCCGTCCTCGGCGAAGACGTTCGCCTCGTCGGTGTTAGGTGCGAGGTAGGCGTTCCCGACGACGCTCGCCTCCGTGTCGGGGTCCATCCACGTTCCGTCCTCGAAGTCGTATATCACATTGTTGGCGACGACGCTCTCGGTTCCCTCCTTGAGTCGGGGGTGTCGGTCGGTGTTGAACGCCCAGACGTTCCCCAGCAGGGCGACGTTCTTCGCGTCGTTGCCTATCAGCGACCCGTAGCCGTGCTCGCCTTTCGGGTGAACGGAGTCGTTCAGCGCCTCCGCGATGAGGCAGTTCGAGACGGTCGTCTCCGACGTCTCGTACCCGACTGAGAGACACTCGTCGACGCTCCACGACACGGAGACGTGGTCGATGACGTTGTTCTCCGTCCCGTCGGCAGTGTTGACCGCGTCGAGCGCCCAGTTTTCGTTATCCCCTTCGAACCCGGCGTCGCCGAGGCGCACGCGGACGTGGTGGAGGACGCAGTCGTCCGCCACGACGTTCACGCGGCCCTTGATGAGCGTGATTCCCGGCGACGGGGCGGTCTGTCCCGCGATGTAGCACTTGTCGTACGCGACCGGGAGGTCGCGCACGCCGAGGTCGACGGTGCCGCTGGTCTCGAAGACGACCAGACGCTCGCCGTCGACGTTGACCGCCTTCTCCAGTTGGCGGCGCGTCGGTTCGGTAATCTTGATGACGGGCGTGTCGTCGTCGAGCCACGGCGCCGCGTCGGCGAATCCGTCGCCGGGGTCGAAGCGGGACGCGCTGTCCGGACCGGCGTGCGCGGGCGTCTTCGCGTTCGAGGGGTTCGGCGTGCTGAACACCTCGGTCGCCCCCCGCGCCGTGTCGCCGTCGCTCGTGTCCGTCACCGCCCGAACCTCGTAGTAGCGTCTCGCGGTCAGTCCTTCGACGTCGACGCCGAACGACCCGGGCGAGGTGAGCGTCGTCGACTCCGTGGTCTCCCAAGACTCGGTCGGCACCTTTCGGTACTCGAAGTGGCACTCGGCCGACTCCGCGCCCCCGAGGTCGGTCAGTTCGCCGTTGAACGTGGCCGAACCGCCCCCCACGTCGGTTGCCTCGCCGGTCGAAACGAGGGGGACGCCCGTCGCAGTGTCGACGCCGCCCGCGACTGCCACGTCGCCGATATCCTGGCTCTTCTCCGGCGAGACGCCCGAGAGGTTCTGGAACGTCGCCGTCGCCAGCGTTCCCTTCAGATGGCTCGTCACTGCCAGTCCGACGTAGACGTCGTCGCTCAGGGTGATGTCTGACGCGTCGAGCGTTTTGATGGGCGTCCAGCTCTCGCCGTCCGTCGAGTGATAGGTCTTGACCGTGTCACCGCTTCGTTTGAGACGAAGCCAGTCGGCGGCCGTGCCGCCGCTGCTCTCCGTGTCGGCTCCGTCCTCGGGACGGTACTGCATCGAGGATTCGCCGTTGGGCCGTCGGCGGACCATCACGTTCTTCGAGTTGGGGTCGAGCGACTCGCGGACCATCGGTCCCGTTTTGGTCCAGCTTTCGATACTCTCGATTCCCGTGTTCTGGACGGCGACGTCGAAGTCGCCGCTCACCGCCGCGTAGTAGTAGTGGAACGCGTCGGCGGTCCCCCAGATGTCGTCGCCGCCCCCCTCCATCGTGATTACTGTCGCCGCCGCGGCGCTTCCGCCGACGAGACTTGCTGTCGTTACTCCGACACTTCCGGCTCCGAGTGCGCGCAGGAACGCGCGCCTGTTTGGCGTCATGGATGCGTCACTCCGTCGCAACACATTACCGAACTATTATTAAGGTTTACGCATACCGTCGCTTTCGCCCACATTCGGTCTCGACCGGACGTCCCCGGGACCGATGGATGGCACCCTTCGCCGACCGAAAGATTATTACATCAGAGACGGAATCTCTGAGCAACGTATCCGCCCATGCAAGAGATAGGCATCATCATGAACGGCGTGACCGGCCGGATGGGGACGAATCAGCACCTCATCCGCTCCATCCTGGCGTTGCGAGAGGAGGGTGGCGTAGAACTTCCCAGCGGCGAACGGGTCGTGCCCGACCCGCTTCTGGTCGGCCGGAACGAGCGGAAACTCCGCGAACTGAGCGAGGAACACGGCGTCGAACGGTGGGCCGCGGACCCGGACTTGGAGACGTGTCTCGACGGCGACGACGAGATATACTTCGACTCGCAAATCACCCCTCGGCGCCCGGACGGTCTCCTGAAGGCGATGGAAGCCGGCAAGGACGTCTACTGCGAGAAACCCCTCGCGAGCGACTTGGACACCGCGCTCGAACTCGCGCGGGCGGCCGAGGAGCACGGCGTGAAACACGGCATCGTGCAGGACAAACTGTGGCTCCCGGGTCTGATGAAACTTCAGCGTCTCATCGACCAGGACTTCTTCGGCGACATCCTCTCTGTCCGCGTCGAGTTCGGGTACTGGGTGTTCCCGGGGCAAGTACAGACCGCACAGCGACCCTCGTGGAACTACCGCGCGGAGGACGGCGGCGGCATCGTCGACGACATGTTCTCTCACTGGAGCTACGTCCTCGAGAGCCTCTTCGGCGGCATCGAGACGGTCCGCTGCCTCCAGAAGACGCACATCGACGAACGCATCGACGAGTCCGGGGACGCCTACGAGGCGACGGCCGACGACGCCGCGTACGCCATCATGGAGTTGGAGGACGACGTCGTCGCGCAACTCAACTCCTCGTGGACGGTGCGCGTCAACCGCGACGACCTCCTGGAGATACAGGTCGACGGGACGGAAGGCAGCGCCGTCGCCGGCCTCCGAGACTGCAAGACGCAGCACCGCTCGAACACGCCGAAACCCGAGTGGAACCCCGATACCCCGAAGGAGCACGACTTCTACGACGACTGGACGGGCGTGCCGAACAACCAGGAGTTCGAGAACGCGTTCAAGGTCCAGTGGGAGAAGTTCATCCGCCACGTCGTCGCGGACGAACCGTTCGACCGCGACTTCTCCGCCGGCGCGCGCGGCGTGCAGTTGACCGAGGCCGCGTACCGTTCCTCCGAAGAGGGTCGGCGCGTCGTCCTCGACGAGTTCGAGGGCTGAACTTCGGTTCACCACCGTTCGAAATATCCGAACGAACCGCCCCAAACGGTCGAAAGCGCGGCGGGTCC
Organism: Halogeometricum sp. S1BR25-6; assembly: GCF_031624495.1. NCBI lineage: Archaea > Methanobacteriati > Methanobacteriota > Halobacteria > Halobacteriales > Haloferacaceae > Halogeometricum > Halogeometricum salsisoli. The sequence goes on from NZ_JAMQOP010000004.1 coordinate 72,773, forward strand.
GGTGACTCGTCGTCGGCGAAACATTTTATGTGCCCCCCGACGACGCCGAAATATGGACTACGTCGAAGAAGGTGACCGCGTCGTCGTGCGACTCGACCCGGGCGAACAGGTGCTCGACTCGCTGGCGACGGTCCGCGAGGAACTCGACATCGAGAACGCCTTTCTGACCGGCATCGGCGCCGTCGATACGGTCACGCTCGGCCACTACGACGTGGACGAACAGGAGTACGCCGAAGAGGAGTTCACCGGGCAGTTCGAGGTGACGAGTTTCCTCGGCAACGTCGGCCCGGACAAGATTCACACGCACATCCAAGTCGCCGACCGCGACTTCGAGTCGTTCGGCGGCCACTGCTCGGGTGCGCGCGTCTCGGGGACGTTCGAGATGGTGCTTACGCGAGGCGAGATGCCGCTGACGCACCAGTTGGACGAGCGGACCGGTCTCGACGTGTTCGACCTCGACTGACCGTCTCTGCGCGGTGCGGCCCGCGGACGATTCCGCTCGCGTCCGTCTCGTGCCCCTCCCGCAGTTTTTATGTCGAACTCGGCCGTCGCGCTTAGTATGGACACAGACGGCGCGAACCCGAGCGAGTGGCTGTCGGTTCCGGAGGACGTCATCGTCGAGGCGTGCGGCGACCCGCCACTTCCCGAGATGGGAGTCATCGAACAGCAGTGGGAGACAGACCCGATTCCGTCCGACGAGGTCGCCGCGGCGGCCGCGGCCGCCGTCGAATCGCTCTCGTTCGCGGACGTCCTCGAGGGCGGCGAAGTCGCTCTCGGCGCCGGCAGTCGCGGCATCGCGAACCTCCCGGAAATCGTCGCTGGCGTCGTCGAGGCGGTCGCCGACGCCGGGTACGAGCCGTTCGTCTTCCCCGCGATGGGGAGCCACGGCGGCGCGACCGGCGAGGGACAGCGGGGGATGCTGAACGAACTGGGCGTGACCGAAGAGCGAATCGGCTGCGAGATTCGCTCCAGCATGGACGTGGTGGAGGTCGGTCGCACACCGGACCGCGACGTGCCGGTCGTCGCCGACGCCAACGCCGCCGACGCGGACGCCATTATTCCTATCAATCGGGTCAAACCCCACACGGACTTCGACGGCGAGGTGGAGAGCGGTCTCTCGAAGATGCTCGTCATCGGCATGGGCAAACAGCGCGGCGCGCAGATTGCCCACAAGTGGGCCGTCGACTGGTCGCTCCGGAACATGATTCCGGAGATAACCGAGCAACTCCTCGATTCGCTGCCCATCGTCGGCGGCGTCGCCGTCGTCGAGGACCAACACGACGACACCACGCTGATAGAGGGCGTCCCCCCGTCCGGCTTTCTCGACCGCGAGCGGGAACTGCTGGAACTCGCCTACGACCTCATGCCGAAACTGCCGTTCGACGAACTCGACGTCGTGGTGTTCGACCGGCAGGGCAAGGAGATAAGCGGGCAGGGGATGGACACGAACGTCATCGGACGGCGCCCCTTCGCCATCAACGAACCCGAACCGGAGAGCCCGGACATCAAGCGCATCTACACGCGCGGGCTGACCGAGAAGACGCACGGGAACGCCATGGGCGTCGGATCGGCGGACGTGATTCACGAGGACATCGCCGCGGAACTGGACGCGCAGACGACGCTCATCAACGCGCTCACCGCCTCGACGATTCGGGGCGTGCGGCTCCCGCCGGTCGTCGCGACGGACCGCGCGGGTCTGGTGGCGTCGCTGTCGACCATCGGCGTCGTCGACCCCGAGACGGTCCGCGTGGTCCGCGCGGCCGACACGATGCACCTCCACCGGATGTACGCCTCGACGGCGCTCGTCGAGGCGGCGAAAGAGCGCGAGGACCTGCGCGTCGTCGAGGAGCCCTCGCCCGTCGAGTTCGACGAGGGGCAGTTCGCGGCGCCGTCGCTCCGCGAGTAACCTCCACCCCCGAACTCTCCGCCTCTCCCCCGACCGGTCCGGAGGCACCGCTAAGTACCCCGACGCGGAACGTCGACGCGCATGGACGCAGACGGCATCCGGTTTCACAACGTGGAAGCGCTGGAACGAGTCGACTCCGACGGCGGTCGCCGGCTTCAACGGGTCCCCGAGTCGGTCCGAACGGAACTGAACGAGGGCGCGCAGACGCGGATGCGTCACCCGGCGGGCGCGGAACTCCGATTCGTCCCCGAGGGTCCGGTCGAAGTGACGCTCTCCTCGGACGTCCGGGACAGTCTCGTCCGCCCGTTCTGGGGAGACTTCCGGGCGGCGGTCGAGGAGGCTGTGATAGGGGAAGACCCGCAAACCGTGACCTTGTCTCCACCCGAGAAGCTCTCGACGCTCCGACCGTCGGTCGAGGACGACCTCCGATTCGCGCCGCGGGTCTGCCGACTCGTCCTCCCCGGCGACCACCGCGGCGGTCACGTCCGGTTCCACGGCGTCGATGGCGACGTGCGACCGCCGACGGCCGAGGAGGTGCCGAGTCGCCGATACCTCGCGTACGGGACGTCCATCACCGAGGGGGAGGCGCCGTCGGCCGAGATGCTCACGTACGTCAACCAGACCGCGCGCCGCCTCGGCGCCGACGCGGTGAATCTCGGCTCCTGCGGGACGGCGTACTGCGACCCGGCGATGGCCGAGCACATCGCCGCCCGCGACGACTGGGACGTGGCGACGCTCTCGCTGTCGGTGAACATGGTCGGCCGGTTCTCCGTCGACGAGTTCCGAGAACGCGCCGCGTCGATGATAGATACCGTCGCCGGCGCGCACCCCGAGACGCCCGTCGCCTGCATCACGCTGTTCCCGCACGCGCGGGACTACCTCACCGGCGACGAGGAGGCGGCGCTGGCCGCAGAGTTCCGCGAGGCGCTTCGGGAGGCGGTCGCCGACTGCGGCCACGGAAACGTCCACCTCGTCGAGGGACCGGACCTGCTCCCGACGGCCGCGGGGATGACGACGGACCTCGTCCACCCCGGCGACGACGCGATGATTCGAATCGGCGAGGCGCTGGCAGGGAGACTCGAACCGCTCCTGGAGGGGTAGTCGCTTACCGTTCGGCGTCCGCCGCCGAGACGACGGCGTCGGCCATCGGTCCGTAGTTGCCGCCGAGGAGGACCGACGAGGCGTCGCCGTCGCGGAGGCGGACGAACGGGCCGCCGTCCGACGGCGCCGTGCACCCGGCAACGCGGAGTCGGTCGACCCCGCCCGCCTCGACGACCGGTGCGGCGTCAGTTTCGTCTTCCTTCTCAGTCATCGCCTCGAACCCCTCCAAGAGGACGGACGAACTCTCCTCGACGGTCAGCGGGGTCCCGTCGGGAACCGTCACGCGGACGTCTCGGAACGAGACGCTGCCGAGCGACTTGCAGAAGATACCGTGTCGCTGCTCGTACCCCGCCGCCATCGCCGGCGAGAGGTCCGTCGCGTCGAACGGTCGCGTGGCGTCGATGTCCACGTCGGTGAACGAGATTCCCTCGAACCGCTGTTCGGGGAGGCCGGCGAGGAAGGCGGCCGACTCGACTTCCTCGGCGGTGATGTGGTGGAAGTTCACGTTTCGGACGTTCGGCGTCGCCTCGTCCACCGGTTTCGGGTCGCTGTCGATGTCCGTCTGGTAGTAGCCGTTGAGGACGAACGGGCACGCGACGCGCCGCATCACGATGGTGTCGAACCGGAGGTCCTCCACGGTCCCCCCGCGGCCGCGCTTCGATTTGATTCGGATACCCCTGTCGGTGTCGGTGAACGTGCAGTTCGTGACGGTGACGTGCCGCACGTCGCCGGCCGTCTCGCTCCCGACGACGACGCCGCCGTGCCCGTGTTCGACCGTGCAGTTGGTGACGACCACGTTCTCTGTCGGTCGACCCACCGCTCGGCCCTCCTCGTCCTTTCCGGACTTCAGACAGATGGCGTCGTCGCCGGCGTCGATGTGCGTGTCGCTGACGCGGACGAACCGCGAGGAGTCGATGTCGATGCCGTCGCCGTTGGGCGCGTCCGGCGGGTTGCGAATCGACACGTCGTGTATCGTCACGTCCTCGGAGTAGACGACGTGCGTGTTCCAGAACGGGGAGTTTCGAAGCGTCACGCCCGAAACGGTGACGTTCTCGCATCCGTCTATCTGGAGGAGCGGCGGTCGAACGGTGAAAGTGCTCACCTCGTCCTGTCGGTGTCCGCTTCGAATCTCCGCCAGTCGCTCTTGGAGGCCCTCCGGGAACTCCGATTCCGGCGTCCCGACGAAGTCCCACCAGTAGGACCCGCCGCCGTCTATCACGCCCTCGCCCGTGACGGTCACGTTCGCGGCGTCCGCGACGTACAGGCAGGGGTGGAAGCCGTCCTGGTCCCACCCCTCCCAGCGGCTCTCTACCGTGGGGAACTCGCGAAAGTCGCCGACGAACCGGAGTTCGGCGCCGTTCGCCACGCGCAGCGTTGTGTCGTCGCCGACGCGCAGGGGGGCGCTTCGGTACGTCCCGGGGGGGATATACACCTCACCCCCCTCGCCGGCGCAGTCGTCGAGCGCCGTCTGGATGGCCTCGGTGTCGAGCGAATCATCGTTCTCGATGCCGTACTCGCGCACGTTCCGCTGATCGGGAGTCACGCTCGAAGCATCCCCGACGACCTTCATAAACGTTCTGTCGAGACCGGAGCGCGGACGACCTCGATTCCGAATGGTTTATAATGTCACGGGTCTTCGCTCCGATTGCGTCACAAGCCAGACGCATCAGCCATTCGACGACGAGACGCGCCGGACTTCGAAACGTGCCTCGCCCGCTCGCTTCCGAAGACGACGCGCCCCGTCACCGGTCGCTTTCGGCGACCGCTGGACGCCGCCGTCGCGCTGTCACTGCCACCGCCACCGCTCGCTGCCGGCGGCGTCCACTCGTGCCGCGACGCGGCTCGACCTGTTCTCGCCGTCCGGACCTACCGTTCGATACTTACGGTCAAGCCCGCCGAACGATGGCCTTCTATCCGGGAGTCGTCGAGACGGACCGCACCGTGCGGGCGACGCCGGCGTCAGAGGTGTTCGCTCACGAACGGCCACGCGCCCGCCTCGTAGAACCGGTGGCCGCCCTCCCCGACGAACAGACGGCACGCGTCACCGGCCTCCGCGCCGCGGTATATCTCCTCGACGCGGTCGTACGCGCGCCGCGTTCCCGCGACAGGGAAGAGTGCGTCCTCGTCGCCGGCGACGATACTCAGGGGTCGAGGCGCCACGAGACCCGCGAAATCCCACACCTCGCCGAGTCGCCGTACGCCGGGAGTGTAGTTGCAGGGGCAGTGGTCTATCGGGACGAGTGCGTCCTCGAACGGACAGACGGACGCGCAGACGACGGCGGCCCCGATTCGCTCGTCGAGGGCGGCGGCGAGGAGGGCGACGGTTCCGCCGCCGGAGTGACCGCAGACGGCCAGTCGATTGGCGTCCAATGGTGGGTGACGCTCGATGAATTCGAGCAGACGGAGCGCGTCCCAGACGCGTTCGCCGACCAGCGTCCGCCCGACGAGGTGCGCCCGCTTCCGCCACCGAGTGCACGGACGACCGTCTCCCCCCGATTCGGACGCTTCCCCCGGAGGGCGTCTCGCGAGTTCGCCGAACGCGCGCAGGTCGGGTGCGAGCGCCGCGTACCCTCGTTCGGCGGCCTGTCTGGCGATATCGCGCCGCTCCTCGACGATGCCTCGACGGGCGGTTTCCCCGTCCGCGACGCCCGTGGCGAGGTCCTTCCCGTGCTTCGTGTGACCGTGGAGCGTAAGCACGACGGGGTACGGGGGTTCCGTGGACGCCGGGAGGAGGAGGTGGAACGGCACGCGGAACCCCCGTTCGGTGGTGACCGTCCACGTCTGCCGCTCGTAACCGTCGTCTTCTGTCGCCCCCTCGCGCCGTTCGGGCCCGATGTCGGGAACGCCCACCTCGCGTATCGCCGGGAAGCCGAGCACGCCGCGCAGTTCCTCGCGGAACGACGCCTGCCACGCTTCGAACGCCGCCCCGGTCTCGCCGTCGTACGCGTACCGTCGCTCCGTGTTCCGGAGGACGCCGTCGAACCAGCCGTCGTAGTCGAATCCGTCGTCTCCCATGCGTGTTCCCGAGTGACGACGCGGGCCACCGATAAGTGCGTGTCGACGCTCGGATTCCGCTCGTTCCGTCCGTCGTCACCGTCCGCTCACCGACCGGAGATTGTCTCGACGAGCGTCCGCGCGACGAGGCCGGCGGCGACGAACGCGAGGAGGCTGATGCAGACGAACGCCGTCGCGTAGTCGAAGCGGGTGGCGAGGACGCCGACGACGAGGGGTCCGAGCACGCCGCCGAGGCCGCGCGCCGTCGAGCGGAGACCCATCAGTTCGGACTCGCGGTCGACGGGCGCGACGTCCCCGACGAAGGCGATCGTACCGACGGTCAGCATCGAGAAGGTGACGGCGTGGACGACGAACGCGGCGCTGCTGACGCCGATGCGGAGGAGGTTCCCCTCGGGAACGAGCGCGAGGACGACGACCAGCGCTTGGACGCCGCTCCCGGCGAGTCCGCCGACGATGAGTTTCTTCCGCCCGACGGCGTCGCTCAGGCGACCGAACCCGTACATCGACACCATCCGGACCGCCGGACTGACTGCGAGCACGGCGCCCATCGCCACGTTCGAGAGGCCGACGTCGGAGACGAGAAACACCGGAACGACCGCGATGAAGCCCTTCTCCGTCATGTTGCGGAGCACGATGCCGACGTAGAGCCAACCGAGTCCGGTCCGCCGGAACAGCGTTCGCTTCGCGCCGGTCGGGACGAGTCGCCCGCGGACCTCGCTCAGCAGTCGACGCGGTGTGAGCGTCGCCCCCGACGACGGCGTCGGGTCGCGGATGCGGAGCGTGCACACCGCCGCGACAAGACCGAGGACGACGACGAGGAGGTAGAGCCCCGTCGGCACCAACACTCCGACGAGGTAGCCGACGAACAGGCGACCGCTGATGGCTCCGGTCGAGCGAGCGCTGCTGTAGAACCCGACGGAGCGTCCGCGTCCGGTCTCGCCGCCGGTCTCGCTCACGATGGTGAGAATCACCGACTGGAAGCCGGCGGTGAACACGGCGAAGAGACCCCGACAGAGGATTTCGAGCGGGACCGAAACGCGTACCGTCAACGGGACCACCGCGAGCGTCGAGAGGACGGCGGTTCCGACGAGTATCGCGCGCCGACGTCCCGTAATATCGGCGACCGCACCCCAGACGGGCGCGAACGCGAACAGACCGAAGGAGAACGCCGCGTAGGCGAGACTCACCGCGAACGGCGACCCGCGCCGACCGATGTAGACGGCCACCGCCGTCCCGAACAGCGACCCGCAGGCGACGCGGGAGATACCGATGAGAGCGATGGCACTCCGCTGTCCGCGAAGCAACCGCGTGACCGCCCTCACGTTCGACACTACTGTCGGGCGGTGTCACCCCTTGCGAATAAAGATTAGCGATGCGGAAGACGCCAATTACTCGGGCATGTTCCCTTTGAGGGAACGACGTGGTGGGGAGGGACGTGAGATGGTCTGATGAGAGAGACGAAGAGGACGGGCGCCGGTGCACGGCAAAAACGTCGGTCGCTTTCCATCGAAGACGTGATTGCTGTTCCCCCCACGCGAACGGATTTCGGTCGGTCTCAGAGTGACGAGAGCGGTGAGCGATTTCGTCCGAATGCGCCCAAAACGACCGGCTCAAACAGTCACGGCCGGGTGTGTGTGCGTGTCTCACCTTTTCGTCCGGGGCCGCTGATAGTGTTCTCGGCACTCCAGTTCGTTACGATTCTAATACTGTAACGCACAAGTTCTCCTATCGGGAACAGAAGCGCAGCGAGCGACGGGAGCGGTTGCGGTCCGGCGGTTCGACGCCGCCCCGAGAATTCGGATTTCGACCTCCAGGGAGTGCGGTGGGCGGTTATTCGAACGTGTCGCCCAGGTAGTCACACTGCCAGAAGACGACGCTCACGATGAGAAGGAGTACGCCGGCGACGGCGAAGTCCATCATGAGTACGACGTACGACGCGGTACCCCGTTCGACGCTCGTCAGGGCCAACAGACCGAGCACGAGGGCCAGGAGGGTGAACGAGAGAATACCGGTCCAGAGCATCTTTCGGCGGCAGATCCAGTTTTTGAAGTACGCCCGTTCTGAGTTTCCCATGACCGCAGCGTTCGTGAAACGGAACAATAGTCCTTTGGGACCGGGAACTCCGGCAGATTCCGTCCAGACGACCCAACGTTCTGTTTTAATAATCTCCATTATCGATAGATGTATATACGAGTATGGTAATTGGCAGTGTGTAATGGATTCGCAAACTAGTGGTGAGTCCGACGAGTGGATCAGCGACGACGAGTGGGAGGACGTGTCTCCGCAGACGCGCCGTCGTCTGCTCAGGAACGCTTTCGGGGCGACGGCGGGCGTCGCCGCACTCGCGGGGTGTAGTGGAGAGGACGACCAATCGACGCCGACACCGCTCCAGAACGAGGGTGACGGCGGCGGAGGGACGTCGACTGACTCGGGGACCGCGGACGGGGGTTCGTCCGGGAAGACGCTCGACCACATCATCTCGCTCGCGCCGACGAACGCCCGGTTCAACCCCTACGGCAACGCGACGAACTGGTCGTTCCGGTGGTACTGGGCCATGTTCGACCAGCTCGCGGTCCACGACAAGGTGGCGAACAAGACGAAAGGGATGGTCATCGAGGACTGGAATTACGCCGACAACGGGCAGGTCACGTGGAACGTCCGCGATTCGTACACGTGGCACAACGGCGACGACCTGACGGCGGAGGACGTGGCCACGCAGCTGAAGATCGGACAGCTGATGCAGACGGTCCACAAGGGGTACGGCGCCCAACCGCTCTACGAGAACGTCGAGACGACCGGAAAGTACGAGCTCACGTTCGACCTGAAGGAGGCGGACATCAGCCGCGAGATATTCGAGTTCGGGCACATGAAGCGCCGCGCGTGGCTCTGGGCTCACCGGGACATCTGGGGCAAGTACGCCGAGATGTTCGACGACGCCACGACGGAGGACGCGCGGACCTCCGCCCAGCAGGAGATGATGCAGGCGGTGCAAAAGGAGGTGTGGGACAACTCGAACGTCCCCGGAAACTCCGTCTGGGAGTTCGTCAGTGGCGAGGAGAACATCGCGTACTTCGAGCCCTACGACGACTACTACAGCCCGTTCAGCGACGCCGAATGGGCGGACGGCGACATCACCGGGGACATGATCGACTACAACCTCCGGTGGCACCGCTACCCGAACCAGCAACAGCGAACGCAGGCGATGAAGCAGGGCACCATCGACGTCAGTTATCCGCCGGACTCCGAGTCCGCTCGGGAGGGCATCCGAGAGAAGGGCTGGGGCCCCGCCGACGACCTCTCGACGGATCAGATCACTCCCTCGATGCGGAGCGGATCGATGTGCACGCTGTTCAACTGCCAGAGCGACATCACTGGCGACCCGCGCGTCCGCAAGGCGATTCACCACATCGTCCCGCGGAAACCGCTGGTCGCGTGGGTTCCCGATTACGAGTCCTACTGGGTGGAAGACCGGATCCCCTCCGGCATGGGTCAGGACAAGGAGGTTCCCTGGTACGGCGGGAACTCGAACTGGCCGAACGGAGCGCTCACGGATTTAGAGCGGTACGCCCACACGAAAGACGACGTCGACAAGGAACGGGCCACGCAACTGCTCGAAGCCGCCGGATTCTCCAAGTCGGGTGGTCGCTGGCAGGACTCCGACGGGAACAACATCACGCTCCGGTTCTACACGGCGACGTCCGGCGAGGAACCCATGGCCCTGCGCTTCGCGCAGATAGCGAAGTCCTACCTGGACAACTTCGGCCTCCAGACGGAGGTCACGGCGCAGGAGGCTACTATCCGCGCCGGGAAGACGCTCGAATCCGGCAACTGGGAGATGCTGTTCGACACCTGGGGCGGCGCGAAGTCCGGCCCAGCGTTCCTCGACTTCTCGACGACGTTCCAACTCCAGCAGACGCTCTCCGGACAGCCGATCGGAACGAACGACAACTGGGCGATGAACAGGAAGGTTGAGGTGCCGTATCCGATAGGCGACCCGACGGGCGACCTCCAGGAGGTCGACGTCATCGACAAACTCAACCGACTCCAGACGCGGATGTCCGACGAGAAGCGCCGACAGACGATCGGCGAGATGGCGTGGATATTCAACCAGTCGCTGCCGATGATGCTGGTGAACGAGGAAGGCGGAACCGGCGGCTACTGGCTGGACCACAGCAAGTGGCAGACCCAACCCCCGAACAACAACCGGAACCCGGCGTACCGCTACGAAATCGTCGAGGTCGGGCAGTACTCGTACTGCCAGTACATGGCGAAGACGGGAACCGAATACTTCGGACCCGCAGAAGGGGGACAGTGAGACGGCGCGAGACGTACGCCTGACCTCCCCTCGTCCGCCACTGTTCCGCTACCGACCCGCGCCGCTTCGGGAGCCTTGATACCGCTCTCTCCGCGTTGCGGACGAAAGTGTAATGTGTCGTGATTGTTCCTCGGTGCGACCGTATCAGTAATTATTAAGTGTGCAGATGACTGCTAACAGATAACAGGATGGTAGAGAAGAACTACTACGTCAGGCGGATAGTACAGTCTTTAGTGACTGTATTGGCGGCGATCACGTTCTCGTTCGTGACGATACGTCTCATCCCCGGTGGGCCGATGGACTACATCGCCGCACAGATACGGCAGCGCTCCGGCGGATCGGTTTCGACGGCGCGCCTCAACCAGATGGTCGAGATGTACTCGAACGTTAATCCCTCGAAGCCGATGTGGGAGGCGTACGTCGATTACATCGTCTCGGTGGCGCAACTGGACTTCGGCCGGTCGATATTCTACGCCGACCCGGTCTGGGACGTGCTCGGCCCGGCGATTCCGTGGACGATGTTCGTCTCGCTGTTCGCGCTCGTCATCGGGACGGTGATGGTGTTCCTCATCGGCGGCTTCCTCGCCGTCCACGAGGGCGACACCTGGGACGTCGTCGGGAGCTACTTCGTCATCTTCTCCGACGCGGTACCCTACTACGTCGTCGGACTCGTGCTCCTGTTCGTGTTCGGATTCGGGACGGAGTTCTTCCCCAACGGGGGGCGCTACGACAACTCCCTGACGCCCGGATTCAACATCGAGTTCATGGCCAGCGTACTCAGACACGCCGCGTTGCCCATCATGTCCTTCGCGCTCACCTCGTGGGGCGGCCTTGAGTTCCGCGCGCACTGTACGCGGATCATCGGCGAGGACTATGTGGACGTGGCCGAACTCCGGGGACTCCCCGACAGCAGGATCCAACTGCGGTACATCGGCTGGAACTCGATGCTCCCGATGTACACGGGCCTCATGGCCGGCCTCGCCAGCCTCTTCGGCGGGTCGGTCATCATGGAGCAGATATTCCGCTACCGCGGCATGGGCTTTTACTTCTACGAGGCCACGATGGCGCGGGATTACACGACGGTGATGGCGGCGGTCATCCTCTTCACCGTCGTCACCGTCATCGGCCTCCTCATCGCCGACTTCACCTACGGCTTCATCGACCCCCGCGCCGGCCACAGCCAACGGGAGTCCTACTCGCGTTCGTACCGCGAACAGTTCCAGCGGTTCGTCAACCGCCTCCGGAACGGTCGCGGCGAGGAGAGCGAGACCATCGACGACCGCATTCAGGACAGTCGCGTCTCGAAGAGCGGCGCGATGAGCTTCGACGTCGAGCAGTCGGACTTCTCGCGCGGCGACTACGTTCGCGAGCGCATCGACCAAAGCCTCCTGACGCCGTTCCGCATTATCTGGACGTCGCCGCGGGCCCGCGTCGGCGCGATCATCCTCGCAATATTCGGGTTCATGGGGCTGTTCGGACCGTACCTCGTTCGGCCCGTCGACCCGATGCAGGGGCCGATTCTTCTGCAACCGCTGGAGAACCTGGCCTACCCGCTCGGCACCGACGACATCGGCCGCGACCTCTTCGCCCAGCAGGTGCGGGCGACGCGTCCGATGCTCATCATGATGCTGTCGGGCGCGGCGGTGACGCTCGGTCTCGCCATCCTCCTCGGCGTCACCGCAGGCTACCTCGGCGGCCTCATCGACAAGGTGCTGATGACCATCACGGACGTGATGATGAACATCCCCGGCTTGGCGCTGGTCATCGTCCTCGCCGTCATCCTCTCGCCGAAGAGTCCGGTGTTCGTCGGGGTCATCCTCGCCGTCGACAACTGGCCGCGGCTGGCGCGACAGCTCCGTTCGCAGGTGCTCACCATCCGCGGCGAGGCGCACGTCGAGGCCTCCCGCGTCCTCGGCCTGCCGACCAAGAGCATCCTCTCGAAGAACGTCATGTCCCGGCTCATGCCGATGCTGACGATGGGGACGGTCGGCTCGATGCGGAACATCCTCATGGAGTCGGTCGGCCTGTACTTCCTGGGCATCCTCCCCTTCACGACGAACAACTGGGGCATCGTGCTCAACATCGCCCGCAACGGCGGCGCGCTCTCGGGCGTGGACCGGTTCCACTGGCTCCTCGCGCCCATCCTGTTCATCGTCACGATGACGTACGGGCTCCAACTGTTCGCGCAGGGGACCGACCGCCTGTTCAACCCCCGCCTCCGCGCGCGGCACGCGGCGACCGTCTCGACCGACGAGACGGAGGAGGAAGGCCGCGGCGGGTCGTCCGCCTCCGCGGCCGACTGAATCCCTTCGTTCCCCTCTTCTCTCTCCGTCGCGCTTCTTCGTCCGTTCAGCCTCGTGTTCTCGAACGCTCTCCTCGGTTTCGTCTCTTCGAACGCCGAGCGCCGTCCCTTCGCCGACCCGCTGTCGGTCGTTCCGCCAGTCTCCCGGCGCGTCCGCCGTACTCGGCGAAAAGATTAACTTAGGCGACGCGGACCCTTCGAACGGGTCTAACACCAATGAAAGTGGAGAAAGAAGGGAACACCACGCGGTATATGATCGGCCTGATACTACTCGTTATCCTGCTCGTCGGGGTGTACTACGGATTCACCATGATGTGATCAGAACTGGTGGTACGCCCAGAGGAGGCCCCTCGATACGACGGCGACGGTGATCAGCAACCCGCCGATTATTCCGAGCATCCCGGCCCAGACGCCCGTCTGAAGCATCGCGCCCGCCAGTATCAACAGTGCTCCGACGACGATCACGGACGAGGTGACCGGGCCGCCGAGTTTCGAGCGCACCGACCGTAGTCCGTTCTGTCGCGTTCTCGCTTGCGCCATATCTCCGACGTTTAATTTGGTAGAACTTATAGCTTGCCGGTGGGTCGCCCACCGTTCGGTCGTCGCGACCGTCGCACCGCGTGCCAGGTCGGGAAAGTGTTAAGTGGGATTGACCGTGATAGTTTCGTATCGCAGCCATTATGTTGGGTATTCACGCGCATCACGGACTGGCCCGGTCGAACGGCTCACACACCGACGAGACGGATTGACAATGTCGACTCAGTACACCAGACGCGAGAGCAAGGACGACGGCCGGTCGGCACACAACGTGCTCGAGATATCGAACGCGAGCGTCGCGTTCGCGATGGAGCGGGGGGATGCCCGCGTTCTCGACGATGTCTCGATAAACGTCCGGCAGGGAGAGGTGCTCGGCGTCGTCGGCGAGTCGGGGTCGGGGAAGTCGATGCTGGCGGACTCGATGCTCGACGCCATCGACTCGCCCGGGACGCTCACCGGCGACGTTACGTTCCATCCGCCCGAAGGGGGCGACCCGATAGCGGTCAATCAACTGAGCAAGGAGGAACTGCGCCAGTTCCGCTGGGAGCGGGTGTCGATGGTCGTCCAGGGGGCGCTCGACTCGTTCAACCCGACGCTCAGCATCGGCGACCACTTCGTCGAGACGCTCCGCGCGCACGACTACGACGTAGCCGAGGGGATGGAGCGAGCGCGACAACTCATCTCGGACGTCCACCTCGAACCGGACCGCATCCTCGACGCCTACCCGTACGAACTGAGCGGCGGGATGACCCAGCGCGCCCTCATCGCGCTGAGTCTTCTTCTCGACCCGGACGTGCTGGTGATGGACGAACCCACCGCGGCGCTGGACCTGCTGATGCAGCAGTCGATTCTGAAGCTCCTCTCGGAGCTGAAAGAGGAGTACGACCTCACCATCGTCATCGTCACCCACGACCTGAGCCACGTCGCCCGCATCTCGGACCGACTGGCCGTGATGTACGCCTTCGAGATTCTCGAACTCGGTCCGGTGGGGGACATCGTGGCGAACCCCTCGCACCCCTACACGAGGGAGCTTCTCAACTCGATTCCCGACATCGACGCCGATTTAGACGAGATGGCGTCCATCGAGGGAACCAGTCCCGACCCCCTGAACGTCCCGAAGGGCTGTTCGTACCACCCGCGGTGTCCGCTCGCCGACGAGCAGTGCCGCGAAACCAATCCCGACCTCTTCGAGGTGTCGGGGGACCACAGCGCCGCGTGCTTCTACTCCGACGAGGCGCGCGAGACCATTCCGCTGAAAAAGGAGGTGACGAAATGAGCTCCCGCCCGCTCTTGGAGGTGGACGACCTGAGCGTCCACTTCGGCGGCGACAGCGGGATACTCGACCGCTTCCTCGGCGACAACAAGGGCGTCGTTCGCGCCGTCGACGGCGTCTCCCTCGACATCGGCGAGAACGACGTGGTCGCACTCGTCGGCGAGTCGGGGTGCGGGAAGACGACGCTCGGCAAGACGATGATCGGCCTCCAGCGCCCCACTTCGGGCGCCGTCCGCTTCCGCGGGCAGGACATCTGGAAGTCCGACCTCGAACCGGGCGACATCCCCTACAAGGACATCCGCAAGTCCCTCCAGATGGTCCATCAGGACGCCGGCAATTCGCTGGACCCCAACCGCACGATATTCAAGAACCTCAACCCCGCGCTGAAGAAGTGGCGCCCGGAACTCAACCTCGTCGAGCGCCGGGAACTCGTCCATCAGATGCTCGATACGGTCGGTCTCACGCCCGCCGACGACTACGCCTCGCGCTACCCGCACCAACTCTCCGGCGGGGAGGCCCAGCGCACCGTCATCGTCCGGTCGATGCTCCTCGAACCGGACCTCATCCTGGCCGACGAGGCCGTTTCGGCGCTCGACGTCTCACTGCGCGTGAACCTGATGGACCTGCTCTTGGAACTGCAGGAGATGTTCAGCACGTCGTTCGTCTTCATCTCGCACAACATGGCGAACGCCCGCTATCTCGCCGGCCGCGCCGACGGTCGCATCGCCGTGATGTACCTCGGGCGCATCGTCGAAATCGGTCCCGCGGACGAGATAATAAAGAACCCCCAGCACCCCTATACGAAGAGCCTCCTGTGGGCCACCTCCGGTCTCTCGGAGATAAACGACCCCATCGAGTCGCCGCCGGTCAGGAAGATAGACATCCCGGACCCGGAGAACCCGCCCAGCGGCTGTCGGTTCCACACGCGCTGTCCCGAGGCGCGCGAGTTCTGCACGGGGAACGACCCCCAACTCGAAGGGATGACCGGTTCGAGCGACAGACACGAGACGGCCTGCTTCGAGGCACACGAACGCGTCGAGTACCGCAACAGCGCGCCGCTTCCCGACGACCCCGAGGACGTCGACGCGACCGGACGACCCGCCGACGCCGACTGACACCGACCGTCGCCGCTACTTCTCGCCGCCCGGTTCCGCGTCGACGTCGGCCGCCGGGAACCCGTCCGGGACGGACGCCGGTCTGTCACATCCCGCCGACAGTTCGACGTACTCCCCCTCGCCGGCCGAGTCGCGGATGCCAGCCATCGCCTCCAGCACGTGGTATCCCACCTCGCCGCTCGTCCGGTGCTCCCAGTTCCGGTCGGACGACAGCGAGCGCGCGAGGTCGACGAGGCCCAGTCCGCGCTGCTGGCCGGGGTGGCTGCGCTCGACGGGCACCTCGCGCCACTCGCCCTCCTCGTCGTCGCGCAGGTGGACGCGCGGCGCTCCGTCGAAGCGGTTCGGGTCCGTCACGCTCAGCGTGCCCTCGGTGCCGTGTATCTCGAACCCCGGAAGCTCGGACCCCCACACGTCGAAACTCGTGAGGAGCGTTCCGGTCGCGCCGTTCTCGAAGGTCAGCACGGCCGTCTCGTGCGTCGGCACCTCGACGGGGATGCGCTCCCCGCGCCGCGGTTCGCTCGTTATCTCCCGTTCGGGAAACGGCGTCTGCGAGGCGCCCGCGACGGACTGAATCGGTCCGAGCAGCGTCACGAGCGAGGTGAGATAGTACGGCCCCATGTCGAACAGCGGGCCGCCGCCCTCCCGATAGAAGCCGTCGGGGTTCGGGTGCCAGCGCTCGTGACCGTGGCTCGCCCAGAACGCCACTGCGCCGACCGGGTCGCCGATGACGCCGTCGTCGAGGACGTCCCGACAGGTCTGGATGCCCGTCCCGAGCACGGTGTCCGGCGCGACGCCGACGGTCAACCCCCGCTCCGCCGCCGCCTCGACGACTGCCGCACCCTGCTCGCGCGTCGCCGCCAGCGGCTTCTCCGTGTAGGCGTGCTTCCCCGCTCGGAGCGCCGCCAACAGCAGGTCGCCGTGCGACGCCGGCGGCGTGAGGACGACGGCGACGTCGACGTCGGGGTCCGCGAGCAGTTCGTCCGTCGGGAGGACTTGGGGAACGCCGTACTCGTCCGCCTTCGATTTAGCGCGGTCCTCGTCGAGGTCGGCGCACGCGACGGCGTCGAGGGCGTCGAACCGGTCGGCCGCCTCGAAGTAGACATCGCTTATCGCTCCACACCCGATGATACCGAGAGAGACTGGTTCCATGCGGGAGAGTCGAAAGTGAGCGCCAAGTAGCTTTGCCCGCGGCGACGCGCTTCCGTCGACTCCTATCTCGGCGTCCCCGGACTCACCCCTCGAACGCCGACGTCGGCACCCACTCGCCCCTGCGTTCCGAACGCTCGGCGGCGAACACGACGCTCAGCGCCTCCCGCGCGTCCTTCGCCGTGACCATCGGCGGCCGACCCTCGGTGACCGCGTCGACGAAGTCGCGCATCTGCGTCGCGTGGAGACCGTCGGCCGGCGGGTCCGGGAGGTCGACCTCCGTTCGACCCACCGCAGTCTCGAAGGCGTCGACTCCCGACTCCGTGACCCGAAGGGTGCCCTCGGTACCGTTGAACTCCAGCGAGATTGGCTGTTGGGGGCGCGTCGCCGTCGTCGCGGAGACGGTTCCGACCGCGCCGTCGGCGAACCGAACCGAGAGCGCGGCCGTGTCGGGGACCTCGATGTCGTGCGAACGGGTCTCGGTCGCGCCGGCGACGCGTTCGACGCCGCCGGCGACCCACTGCAACAGGTCGATACCGTGGAGCGCCTGCGTGAACAGGACGCCCCCGTCGAGCGTCTCGCTGCCGTGCCACGACGACTCGCCGTAGTAGGATGGGTCGCGGTGCCACTTCATCCGCGCGTCGGCGGAGACGAGGCGTCCGAGTCGGCCGTCGCGGACCGCCTCGCGGGCGAACTGCATCGACGGGAGCAGGCGACGCTGGAGCACGCACGCGAGGGTGACGCCCGCTTCGCGGCACGCCGCCTCCATCTCGGCGACGCGTTCGGGCGTGACCTCCAGCGGTTTCTCGCAGAACACGTCCAGCCCCGCGGCCGCGGCGTCGACGACCACCTCCCGATGGGCGCCGTTCGGCGTGCAGACGCAGACGGCGTCGAGCGAGGCGTCCGCGAACATCTCGGCGTGGCCCCCGTACGCGGCGCAGTTGCGCGCCGACCCGAACGCCCGCGCCGTCGCGGGGGTGTGGTCGGCGCAGGCGCGGAGTTCCGCGCCCTCGACGGCCTCGATTGCGTCGGCGTGCGTCGCACCCATGCTCGCACAGCCCACGATGCCGAACCGGATGGGTGCGTCGGTCATCGGCGCACGCCTCCGGCGGGGGTCGATTCGGCGCTCGGTCTCCGCGGGACGGCGTCGTCGCTCTGTCTCGTCATCGACTCGAATCTCTGCTGGGAGGAGCATAAGCGTTCGCGGGGGAGAGATGCGGGAGAAGGCGTCCGGCGCGGTTCGGGTCGAGTCGACTCGGTTCGACTCAGGTGGACGGACCGGCGCGCGCGATGGCGAACTCGGTCAGTCCGTGCCGCTCGGCGCACGTCCGTTCCCCGTCGGCGACGGACCGCAGGCGCGCTTCGAGTTCCGCGGCGCCCGTCTCGCGGGCGTCGACGTCGATGTCGCCGGGAACGGCCGCGAGGGTGTCGGCGTCGCCCGAGAGCTTCACCACCGGGACGAGCGGGTGGCCGGCGGGCGTTCCGTGTCCGGTGACGTGGACCACGACGTGCGCGCCCGCGGCCGCGAGACCGGTCGTCGCCTCCGCGACGCGTGAGGGGGCGTCGAGCAGCGTCACGCCGCCGTTGACGTCGGCCGCCGCGCCGTACGCCGCGACGTCAACCACGGGAGCGTCGCCGAGGAAGCCGGTCGCCGCCTCGAATCCGCGTTCCGCCGCCTCGCTCCCGACGCGTGCGGCCCGCGCCGGCCGGTCGGCCGCGCCGAGCAGTCCGTCGAGGGCTTCGACGTCGGCGTCGCCGTCCCCATCGCGAAGGAGCGCCTGCGTCTCCTCGGGATGGGCGGCGAACCGCTCGTTGCCGGCGACGACGACCCGACCGCCGGCCGCCGTCACCCGCGCGACGAGTTCGCCGACGAGGGGGTAGGCGTGCGTCCGCGTCGCCGCCGAGAGGTCGTCGACGACGACGCCGACGGTGAGGTCGCCGAGCGTCGCGGCCGCGTCCGTCGCCTCCGCGGCCCGGTCGCCGAGTTCGGCGACCGCATCGGCCCCCTGTTCGACGCAGGCGTCCGTCCCGCCCGCCGCCTGAATCGCGAGTTCGCGCACCGGAACCCCGCGCTCCTCGACGGCGGCGGCGACGACGTCGCTGCGGACCGTCTCGCAGCCGAGACCGACGACGAGCGTTCCGGCGACGTTCGGGTTCCCGGCGAGGGCGACGAGCGTTCGCTCGGTCTGCTCCGCGTCGGCGCCGAGTTGTCCGCACCCGTGGTCGTGCGGGGCGGCGACCGCGCGGGGGTTTCGGGCCGCTATCTCCTCGCCGACCACGTGCGAACAGATGACCGAGGGGAGGACGAGCACGCGGTTGCGGACGCCGAGGCGACCGTCCGGCCGGCGGAACCCCTCGAAGCCGTCTCGGCATCGTTCGGGCCGCGCGGTTTCTCGGCTCATCGCTCCGCCTCCGTCGCGACGTCGCCGCGGCCCCGCGTGCTCTCGATGTTGTGGGTGTGGACCCATTCGCCGGCCGCCACGTCGCGCGTCGTCCGACCGATGACCTCGCCGTACTTGCGCACCGTCTCGCCGGACGAGAGGGAGTCGAGCGCGAAGGTGTGACCGAACGGCACGTCGTCGGCCACCGTCACCATCCGCCCCTCGCCGTCGACGTCGCGTCCGGCGGCGAGGTCTTCGAGGGCCGTCGCCACGGTGTCATCCTCGTGCAGAACGAGGGCGACGCCGTCGATGAGCGTTCCCTTCACGCGCGACGCACCTCCTCGCCGAGTTCGCTCGGTTGCACCTCGGTGATGGCGAACTCCTCCATCCGGCGGGTCTCGGCGGCGGTCCGCTTCCCGTCGGCCGCGTCGAGCACGCTCCGAAAGACGCGTTCGCCGACGGCTTCGACCGCCTCCTCACCCTCGACGACCGTTCCGGCGTTGACGTCCATGTTCGCGCTCATGCGCTCCCACGTCCGCGGATTGCCGGTCACCTTCAGGACGGGTGCGACCGGATTCCCCGTGGTGCTGCCGCGCCCGGTGGTGAAGACGATTACCTGCGCGCCGCCGGCCACCTTCCCGACGACGCTCTCCACGTCGTACCCCGGCGTGTCCATCAGGACGAGGCCGCCGCCGACGGGGAGTTGCTCGGCGTAGTCGACGATTCCGCGCACCGGCGTCGTCCCGCCCTTCGAGATGGCGCCGAGGCTCTTCTCCTCGATGGTCGTCAGTCCGCCCTCCTGGTTGCCGGGGGAGGGTTGGGCGCCCCTGAGGTCGACGCCCATCAGGTCGGCCGTCGCCTCGCGACGCTCGACGCGTTCGAGCAGGCGCTCCTTCGTCTCCGCGTCGACGCACCGCTCCGCGAGGACGTGTTCGGCGCCGATGAACTCCGGCGTCTCGCTGAACGAGGCGGTGCCGCCGGCGGCGACGAGGCGGTCGCACGCCTCGCCGACGGCAGGATTGGCCGCGATGCCCGAGGTGGCGTCGCTGCCGCCGCACTCGACGCCGACGACGAGTTCGCTCGCGTCGGCCGTCTCGCGGCGCGCCTCCGCGGCCGCCTCGTTCAGCGCCTCTGCGGTCGCCGCCCCTCGTTCGAGCGCCGGTCGCGTCCCGCCGACCGCTCGGACCGACAGCGTCTCGACCGGCTTTCCCGTCCGCGCGATGCGGTCCGCGACGTCGTCCGCGCGCACGTCCTCCGTCCCGAACTCGACGACCAGCGCCGCGCCGACGTTCGGGTTGCGGCCGACGCCGGCCAGCACCCGTTCGGTCTGGGCGCTCGCCTCCGGCGGTTGCGTCGTCCCCATCTGGTGCGGCGTCGCGCGCGCCCACGTCCCGGCCTCGTCCGCCACGCCGCGGGCGACGCTCGACGCCGCGACGGACGTCGGCAGGACGGCGACGTGATTCCGCACGCCGATTCGGCCGTTTTCGCGTCGATAGCCCGTGAACTCGGTCTCCATCGACTCGCGGTTCGGGAGCGACTCCCAAAGTCGTTTCGTCGGTCGAAGAGACGTCCGACCTCTCCGCCGTCCGCGGTCGGAACGCTCATACGACGCTCTCGCGTACCCGCGACCGATGCGAACCTACACCGTTCGACGCGTCGAGAGTGCGGTCGACGTCCCCTTGACCGGCGACGCCGACGACGCCGTCTGGCGCCGGGCCGAGGCGGCCGAACTCGACCGGTTTCAGTGGGGCGACGGCTCCGGCCCGGCGACGACGGTCCGTGCGCTCTCCGACGGCGAGGCGCTCTACCTCCAGTTCCACGCCGAGGATAGGGAGATAACCGCCGCTGTGACCGACCTGAACGGGCCGACGTTCGAGGACAGTTCCGTCGAGTTCTTCGCCTCGCCCGAACGGCGGGCGGACGGGGCGCCGACGTCGTACTTCAACTTCGAGGCGAACTGCTGCGGGACGTTCAAACTCGCGTGGCAGGAACCGGGGTGGCGCGAACGCGGCGTCGGACGGACGCTCGTCTCCCCCGCGGACGCGGCGGCCGTCGACGTGGAGACGTCCGTCCCCGGCCCGACGAAGACGGCCGACCCGGACGACGAATCTTGGTGGCTCGCCGCACGGCTTCCGCTCTCGACGCTCCGTTCGCTGACCGGCCTCCCGTTGGCGCTCGACCCGGGAACGGTCTGGCGCGGGAACTTCTACCGGAGCGGCGTTCCCGACGAGGAGAAGGGGACGTGGAACCGCATCGACCTGCCCGACCCGGCGTACCACTCTCCCGAGTTCTTCGGCCGGGTCGAGTTCGCCTGAACGGCGAACGCGAGGTGAGAACGGGGGATGGCGGGACGGCCGACAGCGGAGCGGCGGGACGGCCGACAGCGGAGCGGCGGGACGGCCGACAGCGGAGCGGCGGGACGGCCGACGGCTATTTGTCCGTCGTCACCGAACCACACGCCCGCGATGGAACGACCGTTCAGCGACGACGACAGGGACAAAGACGTCGTCACGTCAGAGGGCGACCGAGTCGGACGCGTTCGCGACGTCGACGGCGACGGCGATAGCGCGACCGTCGAAGCCGACGAGAGCCTCTCGGAGAAGCTTCTCGACAAACTCGGCTGGAGCGACGACGACGGTCCGAACGAGATTCGGCGCGACCAGGTCGACAGCAACACCGCGGACTACCTCCGACTCAAGCAGAAGTGGTGAGGTGCGGACCGGCGGGCGGCCGCCGGAGTCGCGGTTCGCGGCATCGAAACGACTTTTTCGGCGGGTGGCGAACCGAGCGCCATGGAGACACCGACTGCGCTGGTACTCGGGGAGACGACGTTCCCGTTTCACGACCTCGCGGAGATGGGCCCGCACGTCGAGTCGGCCCTCGGCGACGCGGCCGACGCGACTCGTTCGACCGACAGAGACGACCTGCTCGACCTCTCGGAGTACGACCTGGTCGTCGACTACCTGACCGACAGCGAGTTGACCGACGACCAACTGGCGGGGCTTCTCGGGTTCGTCCGCGACGGCGGCGGCTACCTCGGCCTCCACTGCGCCGCCGACCTCACGAGCGTGCACGCGGGCGGCGGCGAACTAGAACACCGCGAGGAGCCGTTCCCCGAACTCCGCGAACTCGTCGGCGGGCACTTTCTCACGCACCCCGAACAGTCGGAGTTCGGCGTCGACGTCGTCGCCGAGCACCCCGTCGTCGACGGCGTCGAGGACTTCCGGGTGTTCGACGAACCCTATCAGGTGGAGGCCGACGACGACGTGACCGTCCTCGCCCGAATGGACCACCCGGACCTCGAATCCTATCCCGTCGTCTGGGTCCGCGAGTACGGCGACGGCCGGGTCTGCTACGCCTCGCTCGGTCACACGGCGGAGGCGTTCGAGAACGAGGCGTATCGACGGCTCCTCCGAAACGCCGTCGGGTGGCTCGTCCGCGACTGAACCCCCGGCCCGAGCACCTGAGCGCTTATCCCGGTCGACCACGAACGCTGCGGGTATGGGAATACGGAAAACAGACATAACCGTGTACGTGTACGTCCTCGGGGTGCTGCTCTCGGGGATGTGGCTGGCTCAGCAGCTCGGAACGGACTGGTCGCCGCTGATACTCACCGTCGTGGCCGTCGTGGCCGCTGGATGGACGCTCTACTATCGGTTCTCGATCGGTCCTCGCATCGAGACGAACAAGCGGGATGGCGACGAACACGACGGTGAGGACGCCGGACCGTCGACCGCCGCGAAGACGCAGACCGGCGAAGACGCCTGACGGCGGCGCGCGGCGTCTACTCCTCGCGGAAGTACGGGATGATCTCCGTTTCGTAGTGGTGCATCGTCTCCTCGAAGTCACCCACGGGGATGAGGACGAGGTTGTCGACCCCGGCGTCTCGGAACGCTTCGATGCGTTCGATGGCGCGTTCGGGGCTCCCGGCGACGCAGATCTCGTCGACGGCCTCGTCGGGGATGCGCTCGGCCGCCGCGGCCAGTTGCCGTTCCTGCTCTTCGTCGAACGCCATCTGCCACATGATGGGCGTCTCCGCGGCGATGTCCTCGTACCCCATGTCTTCGAGGAGGGGCGGGCGGAGCGCGAGGTTCACTCGGTTGCGCTCGACGCCGGCCTCGCGGGCCGCCTCGCCGTCTTCGGCGACGGCCGTCGGAACCATGACTGCGCGCGAGATGTCGCCGCGGTCGCGGCCGCGCGACTCGGCGACGTCGAGCACCTTCCGCAGGTCGGCCTCGTACTGGTCGGGGGCGTACACCCACGGGAACCAGCCGTCGGCGACGGCGCCCGTCAGTCCGCGCATGCTCTCGCCGTAGCCCCCGATCCAGAGCGGCGGTCGCGGCTTCTGTACCGGTTTCAACCCCAGGTGCGCCTCGTCCAACTCGAAGTACTCTCCCGAGAAGGAGAGCGGTTCCTCGACCGTCGACGTCCAGAGGCCGTCGACGATCTTGACGCACTCCCTGAACCGCGTGTAGGGGTCCTCCCAGTCGATGTCCTCGATGGGGGCGAAGTTGAACGCCTCGCCCGCCCCGATGCCGAGGCCAGCGCGGCCGTCCGTCATCCGGTCCAGCGTCGCGGTGACGTGCGCGAGTTCCGTCGGGTGACGGCGCACGGAGTCGGAGACGCCGGGCATCAGCGTCACGTCCTCGGTTCGTTGCGCCATCGCGCCGAGCACGGAGAACGCCTCCCACGGCGGGTCGACGAGGTACTCCTCGGAGCCGGTCGGATGGAAGAGGTGGTCGGGAACCGTGACGGCGTCGAATCCGGCGTCCTCGACGCGGGCCGCCCGTTCGACGGCCCGCCCCGGGTCGCCGTAGCTCACTACCTGACAGCCGAACGCGAGTTCGCTCGCTGGTGAGGTCGACATCGGCCGTATACTCTCCGTGACGCGGTAAATAACTGGTCGTCGGGGGAAGCGAGGGCGGCGCCGTCCGGCCGCCTCGCGTCCCGCCGAGAGCGGCCGCTACCCGCGGAGCACCGACGCGTCGAGGTCGTAGGCCTCGAAGTACTCCCGCTCTCGCTCTACGAGTTCGGCGAACAGGTCGCGCGCCTCTTCTCTCGAAACGGTGACCAGCGGTTCGTTGAGGAACGCCTGGAAGGCGAGGTCGAGGTCGCCGGCGAACCCGGCCTCGATCAGCGTCTCCTGATTGGCGACGTGGCGCGCCACCATGCTCTCCACTTCGGTCGGCAGGCCGCCCGCGCAGAGCGGCGACACGTCGTCGCCCGAGAGCAGGGCGTTCGTCTCCACGACGGCGCCCTCCGGAAGGCCGTCGACCTGCCCCTCGTTGGGGTAGTTGAGGTGCGTTACGAACGGTTTCTCGCCGACGAGCGCCCGCATGATGTCGACCGCTTCCTCTCCCGATTCCCGGAACTCGAAGGCCGCGTCGCCGGCGAGGTACTGCTCCATCTCGTCGGGGCCGTCGGAGTCGTCGACGCGGGCCGAACTCGGCGTGAGGCGGATGCCGAACCGCTGCACCTCCTCGGGTTCGTCGATGCTCAGATACCAGGGGACGAACTCCGCGAGGTGGCGGTCGCCCGCCGCGCCGAGGACGCCGAAGCGGTTGTACAGGTCGAACGCGACCTCCTCGTTGTTCACCCAGTAGGATTCGCCGTCCAACGCGCCCGGTTCGCGGTCGAACAGCGGCTTCCGCCGTTCGAGTTCCTCATCGAGGTATTGAAAGAGGTCGTGGTCGCGCCACGTCGCCTCGTCCACCCACGTGAAGTGGTTGATTCCCTTCACGTTGACTCGAACCTCGTCGCGGCTCACGTCCTCGGCCTCCTCGACGTACCGCTCGGCCATCTCCGCGAACAGTTCTTGAGTCTTGAACACCTCGTGACAGAGTCCGATGGCCTTGATGTCGGGGAACTCCTCGTACAACGCCCGCGTGCAGACCGTCATCGGGTTGGTGTAGTTGATGACCCACGCGTCCGGACAGCGCTCGCGGACCGTCGCGGCTATTTCGCGGTACTGCGGAATCGCCCGCAGGGCGCGCACCGCGCCGCCGGGGCCGACGGTGTCGGCGACCGTCTGGTAGACGCCGTACTCCTGCGGCACGTCGATGTCGTGGACGAACGTCTCCTCGGGGTCGTCCTGTATCGAGCAGACGACGAAGTCGGCGCCGTCGAGGGCGTCGCCCATCTCCCGCGTCGCCTCGAACGTCCAGTCGCCGACGGCCTCCTCGCGCCGCATCACCTGGTTCGCGAGTTCGGCGTTCTGCTCCGCCATCTCGTAGTTCACGTCGTACAGCGCGACGGTTCCGGCGAGGTCGGGGCACTGCGCGAGGTCGTTGATGAGCGTGTGCGCCCACCCCCGACTCCCGCCGCCGACGTAACCGATCTTCAGATTCCGGGCCGGGCCCGACGGTGCGCGCTCTCCGCGCTCCGAGAGCTGATACATACGATAACAGGTGGCGCGACGAGCACGCAAATAACTGTCGTTCTCGGAGACCGTCCGTCCCGTTCGGAACGCCGAGCTAGGCCGGCGGTCCGTCCCACTCGTCGCCGTCGTCGCGCGGGCGGTACCCGATGCGGTTGCGGGCGCGTTCGATGTCGAACCAGCGGTTTCGGTTGTCGCTGACGCCGTGGAAGATGTCGAACTCGACGTCGTCGTCGTCGAGGCAGCATTCGACCATATGCGCGAAGTCGCGGCGCGACTGCCACATCGCCTTCATCCGGGCCGCCCAGCGCTCGTACTCCTCGCTGTCGCGCTCGATTTCCCCCTCCTCGGCCTTCTGCTCGGCATCGCCGTAGGGGTGGTCGTACTCGGCGTCGTTGACGGTGCAGATGCGGAGCGCGTAGAACCGCTTCGGGTACTCGTGGTTCTCGACGTAGTAGCGGCCGAGGTCCTCGCCGAAACTCTTCGAGGCGCCGTAGTAGGAGTCCGGACGGACGGGGTCGTCGTGCCGCAGGAGCAGGTCCGTCTCGCCGGTGTACAGTTCGGGTGCGAACTCCTCCTCGTACTCGCCCATCACGTGGTTCGTCGACCCGAAGACGAACGTCTCCACCTCGTTCTCGCGCGCGGCTTCGAGCGCGTTGTACATCCCGACGATGTTCGGTTCGAAGACGTCCGCCCACGACCCCTCGGCGCTCGGATACGCCGCGAGGTGGACGAGCGCGTCGTGCCCCGCGGCCGTCTCGGCCAGTTTCTCGCGGTCCGTGACGTTCCCGACCACCGTCTCGTAGCCGCCGTACGGATGGTCGTCGGGGCGGTCCGAGCGGTTGTAGTAGGTGAAATCGTACTCCGGTCGGTCGTGCAGGTGGTCAATGAGCGCGGTGCCGCAGCGTCCGTACACCCCGGTCAAGAGGACGTCCATATCGACTACCCGCGGACCAGCGGTAAAACGATTCCGTCTGTTTCGAGCGACCGCGGCGACGCGCGCACGTCTCGCGCGCGCCTCCGGCGGCCGCGGCTCACCCCGTCAGAACCGTCACGGGACCGTCGAAGTTGAGCACGAGGCGCTGGGCGGTGTCGCCGAACAGCGCCTTCCCTGTGGGCGAGCGCTGCCGCCCGGCGACGTAAACGTGGTCGCACCCGCGTTCGCCGGCGACGCGGACCACCTCGTCCGCCAACTCGTCCTCCTCGGCGACGACGCTGACGACGTCGTACTCGACGGTGCCGTCGAGGCCCGCGAACGCCTCGTCGGCGGCCTCCTCGGCGAACCGGTCGGCGACTTCTCGGGCCGAATCGGAGTTGAGCGGGGTGTTGGCCGCCTCGCTCATCGCCTGCAGCGTCTCGGCGTTCTCGGCTATCTCCTCCTCCGTGATGCGCGTGAGCAGGACGAGCGGAGTGCCCGTTCCGGCGGCTATCTGCCCGGCCTCGGCGAGGAGGCGTTCGTGCGAGTCCGTACTATCGACTACGACTAGCGACGACTGCATACCGGTGACACGATACTTCCACCCATAAAACTATCCCGCCGGACGGGGCGAACGGCGCTCGTCACCCGTCGTTCTTCCTCTCAGGACGCTTCTCAGCGGTCGGCGCGGTAGCGTTCGACGGCGTCCTCGTCGACGTCGATACCCAATCCCGGTTCCTGCGGGACGGCCACCTCGCCGCCCGTCGGGTCGAACGGGGTCTCCAGAATCTCCTCCCGGAGCGGGTTCTCGCTCCGGTCGAACTCGACCATCATCGGTTCGGGCACGTTCCGCGTGTGGGGGTACTCCGAGACGCTCGCGGCGAACTGCACCGCCGCCGCCAGTCCGACCGCGCTGTTCCAGACGTGCGGGCGGACGGCGACGTTCTCCGTCGTCGCCAGGTCCGCGATTCGGCTCGCCTCGGTGAGGCCGCCGCAGCGACCGAGGTTCGGTTGGACGACGTCGACGGTCCGGTCGTCGACGAGGCGTTTGAACTCGAAGCGGCCGTAGTGCGCCTCGCCGGCCGCGAGGGGAACGTCGACGCGACTCTTCACCTCGCGGTAGCCCGAGAGGTTCTCCGGCGGGACCGGTTCCTCCATCCACGTCACGTCGAACTCTTCGATGGCTTTGGCGGTCCGAATCGCCTGCCGCGGTCGGTAGTTGCCGTTGATGTCGACCATCAGGCGCGCGTCGTCGCCGAGCACCTTCCGGGCGGTCCGCACCCGTTCGACGTCGGAGTCGGTGCCGGCTCCGATTTTGATTTTCGCCGCGGAGAACCCCTCCTCGACCGCCTCGTGCATCGGTTCGGCGATGTCGCGGTCCTCCTCGGTGAAGTACATCGTCGAGGCATAGGCGTCGAGCGTCTCGCGGGACTGTCCGCCGAGGAGTCGATGTATCGATTTTCCGGTGGCTTTCCCGACGAGGTCCCACAGTGCCACGTCGATGCCGCTCAGCGCGCTCTGGACGAAGACGCTCCCGCCGAAGTGGTAGGGGTCGGTGAACGATTCGTCGGCGAGACGCCGCACGTCGAAGGGGTCCATGCCGACGACGGCGTCGCGAAAGAACTCGTCGACGACGGGCGCGACGACGCTCCCCGGTGCGAACGCCTCCCCCCACCCGGTCTCGCCCTCGTCGGTCTCGACCCGGAGGAGCGTCGTCGCCCGGTCGTGCCCGAACCCCCGCGCGTCTCCGAGTCCCCGCCCCTCGGCGAGCCTGTGCGATATCGGAATCACCTCGACGTCCGTGACCTGCATGACCGATACACCGCGGAGCGCTCCAATATAGCTTCCGCCGAGCGATTCGTCGGTATCGCGTCGCGGGATTCCGCGGACCGCGTTCGGGTCGGCGCTTCCGGACCGTCTTCGGCCCGTGCGCAACTTCCGACACGGCCGTGCGTACCTAACATTTATTTGCCGAGGTTCTGAACGGATGGTCGCCGCCCACCATGTCATACGATAGACGTACGTTCATGCGAACGATCGGTGCAGGGAGTATCGGGAGCGCGTCCCTCCTCGCGAGCGGGACAGCCACGGCGGACCGCTCCGAGCGCGGTGATTCGGCCGCCGGGTCGTACTTCGACCCCGACGACGGGTTCGCCAACGCAGCGTCGTGGCTCGACGACGACACGCCCGTGTACGCGGTCACCGAACCAACCCGCGAGGCGTTCGAGGCCGCCGTCAACCGGAGCGGACCGCGGGTCGTCGTGTTCGAGACCAGCGGCACCATCGACCTGGGCGCGGAACGACTCACCGTCGACGAAGACGAACTCTACCTCGCTGGGCAGACCGCGCCGTCACCGGGAATAACGCTCATCCGGGGCGGTCTCTGGGTCGACGCCGACGACTGCCTGCTCAGGCACGTTCGGGTACGCCCGGGTGACGCCGGACAGGACGATGGGTGGATTCCCGACGGCGTGCGGACGGCCGACGGGACGGAAAACAACGTCGTCGACCACTGTTCGATCACCTGGGCGGTCGACGAGAACGGCTCACCGGGGTACGACTCGCGGCGGACGACGTACTCGAACTGCATCATGGCGGAGGGGTTAGCCGACGCCACGCACCCGAAGGGGACTCACTCCTACGGGTCGCTCGTCGGCGACGGCTCCGAGAAAGTCGCGCTGTACGGCAACATCTGGGCCCACAACATCGGCCGCAACCCGCGATTGAAAGCCGAGACGCGGAGCGCGGTCGTGAACAACGTGATGTACCACTACGACGAGGCGGTCAACCTCGACGACTCGACGGTGGCGAGCCTCGTCGGCAACTCCTTCCTCCGGGTCGACGAAGGGGATTACAACGTCGAAGGCGGCGGGGAGGTGTACGGCGAGAACAACACTACCGACCCGGAGACGCCGATGTACGGCCCCGACGTGACGCTCCTCGACGACACGCCGCTGTGGCCCGACGGGCTCTCGCCGCTCTCGGCGGCCGACGCGGAGCGACACGCCCTCGCGTACGCGGGGGCGCGTCCCGCCGACCGGACGTATCACGACCGGCGTGTCGTCAGCGACGTCCGAAACTTCGACGGCGAGTTCATCGATAGCCAGTCTGCGGTCGGCGGCTACCCGGACCTCGCCGAGAACAGTCGGGACCTGCACGTTCCGAACGGCGGCCTGCGCCGCTGGCTCGAATCGCACGCGATTCGCGTCGAACAGGGCGGCGCTCGTTCGCACTGATTCGGTCGACGGCGGCGAATCGACGGCGGCGTCGGAGCGTCCGTCGCCCCGGCTATTCTCTCGTCACTCGTCGTCGTAGCGGAATTCGGTCCACGGACCCTCCTCGAACGGGTACTCCTCCAGGACGTCGAAGTCCACCTCGAATCCGAGTCCGGGGTCGTCCGAGAGCGTCAGCACGCCGTCCTCGACGTCCGGCGCGCCCTCGACGATGTCGAACGCGAGGTCGAACGGGTACATGCCGGGGTCGTCTCCCGACCCGACGTCGAGCACCGGGTCGTCCTCGAAGACGGGGTATTCGAGGAGCGACACGTCGGGCGCGGCGGCGACGAGGTGCGCGTTGGCGAGGAGGCCGACCCACGTCCCGAAGTTGTGCGGGACGAACTCCACGTCGCGACCGGCGCAGTACTCGACGGCGTCGCGGCACCCGGTGTAGCCGCAGTGGTGGCGCACGTCCCCCTGTAGGAAGTCGACCGCGCCCGTCTCGCCGAGTTCGACCAACCCCTCGGGCGTCGGTTCGCTCTCCCCGCCGGCCAGCGGTGTCCCCGTCTCCGCGAGGTCGACGTACCCCGCGCGGTCGTCCGGCGCGACGGGTTCTTCCACCCAGTAACAGTCCCGGTCGCCGGCGAACGCGACGAGGTCCTGGACCGTCTCGCGGTCGTAGCCGTCGCGCACCTTCCACCACGTGTGCACGTCGAGCATCACTTCCATCTCGCCGGCCGCCTCGGAGACGAGTTCGACGGTCCGGCGGTCCCCGTCGGGGCCGATTCCCGGCCGGTACTTGTAGCCGAAGAAGCCGAGGTCGCGGATGGTCGCCGCCTGTTCGGCGTACGCCTCCGGTTCCATGTACATTCCGGCGCTGGCGTACAGCGGCATCTCCCGGGTCGGGTCCGTCCCGTACTCGTCGGCGAGAAGTTCGTATATCGGCGCGCCCACCTCCTTCCCGCGGAGGTCGTAGAGCGCCACGTCGACGGCCGAACGCGCCTCGTACCGCAGGTTGTCGGGGAGGTTCGTCGCCCGGAGCAGGTCGTGCGCGTCCGACACCTCCTCGACGGTCTCGCCTTCGAGGGCGTCCGCGACGGCGCCGTCGACCACGTCCGCGAAGGTGCCCTGCGAGTCGCCCTCGAAGTACTCCCGCATCGCGGAACTGCTCGCGCCGGCCGTCGCGGCGCCGTACCGCCCGTCGCTCGATTCGACGACGACGAGGACCACGTCGCGCTTGCGCAGTCGGCGCACGCCGCCGTGGAACGGTCGGTCCTGCGGCGGGTCGATGGGCGAGGAGAGAGCGTATCCGCTGACGTTCGTGATTCGCATACTTCCACTGAACCGTCCACCACGATAAAACTCCGTCACTCGCGGCCCGGCCGTCCTCGGGTCGGGCCGTCCGCTCCCCTCGGAGGCGACGGTGCCGGCGCCGCCCGACTACTCGAAGACGTCGTCGGCGAAGGGGTACAGGTCCGAGAGCGCGACGCGTTCGTTCCGGCGACCGGACTCGTAGGCGGCCATCGTCACGAGCACCGCCTTGAGTCCGTCGCGGGCGGTGGCTGGCGGTTCCTCGCCCGTCTCGATGGCGTCGAGGAACGCGGTGCCCTTGCTCAGCCGTCGGTCGTAGCCTCGATACGGGTGGTGTTCGGTGCCGTCGCCGTCAATGACGTACCCCGTCCGGTCGTCCCACTCGTGGCCTTCGAGGTACACCGCGCCCTCTTCGTCCCAGACGTGGACGTGCTCGCGGGTCCGGGCGACGACGCCCGTGTCGGAGACGTTCACCACCGTATCTTCGGCGGTCTCGACGATGATGGAGGACTGTCGGTCGAACACTTCCTCGTCGTCGTGAAAGTCGACGTAGGCGTTAACGTGCGTCGGCGTGAGGTCGGTCGTCCAGAGAATGGCGTCTATCACGTGCGTCCCCACGTTCAGGAGGTGACCGCCGCCGCTCAGGTCGGGGTCCATCCGCCAGTCGGACATCTCCTCGTAGTAGGAGCGCCAGTCGTGCGTTATCTCGCCGGTGACGAACCGCGGCGTCCGCTTCCCGAGCGCCCACTCCTCGCGGGCCTCCCGGTAGGCGGGGTTGAAGTGACGCTGGTAGCCGACCATCACGACCCGGTCGGAGGACTCCGCCCGTTCCGTGATTTCGTAGGCGTCCTCGACGTCGGTCGCGAGCGGTTTCTCGCAGAGGACGTGCAGGTCCCGGTCGAGGGCGGCGGAGGTCTGCTCGTAGTGGAGGCCGTTGGGCGTCGCGACGGCCACGGCGTCCAGCGGTTCCGCGTCGAGCATCTCCTCGTAGGACTCGTATCTGGCGGTCTCGGGCACGTCCAGTTCCTCTCCGGCGTCTTCGAGTCCGTCCGGGTCGACGTCCGAGACGGCGACGAGTTCCGAGCGCGGGAGTTCGACGAACTGGCGACCGAGTCGGCGGCCGAGGCTCCCGAGTCCGACGAGTCCGACGGCGAGGGGGAACGGGTCGGTCTGTCGTTCCATGATGACGGCTACGTATACAGAAATCCACGGGATAACTGTTTTGCCGGGCGCTCCGACGACTCTCCTCGGAGTTCCGTCCGACCCGTTCGTCCGAAGATTTTATGCTGGAGCACCTGTAGTCTCGGGTATGCCACTTTCCGAGAGCGGTGTGCGCGAGCACCTGCGTGGCGTCGCTGCCGGTCTCCTCACTCCGTTCGACGACGAACTCGTCATCGAGCACGAGAAGATAGAGGAGAACGCGAATACGCTCTACGACGCGGGGATACGAACGTTCCTCGCGGCGGCGAACATCAGCGAGTACCACTCGCTGTCGCAGACGGAGCGAATCGCGGTGACGGAGACGGCGGTCGACGCCCTCCCGTCGGACGCCTGCATCCTCGCGGGCGTCGGCGGGAGCACGTCCGACGCACAGGAACTCGTCCGAGCGTACGACCGAGTCGGCGCCGACGCGATGATGATCATGCCCCCGGACCACTCCTACATCCACGAACGGGGTCTCATCCGGTACTACGAGAAACTCGACGCCGAGTCGGAGGCGCCGTTGGTCCCCTACGTGAAGGGGTTCGACCCGTCCGTCGGCTACCTCCGCGACCTTGCGGGCGTCGACGGCGTCGTCGGCGTGAAGTACGCCATCGAGGACGCGGTCAAACTCGGCGCGGCGGCCAGTTCCACCCCCGAAGACGTCGTGTGGGTCGACGGACTCGCCGAACCGTTCGCCGTCTCGTTCTGGAACGAGGGTATCGAGGGATTCTCCGCGGGCGTTAGCAACTTCCGCCCCGAGGTCGGACTCGAACTGTTCGACGCCCTTACCGATGGGGACTGGGACCGCGCGCGCCGCATCCGTAACATCTGTCTCCCCTATCAGGACTTCCGCGACGAGTCGGGCGAGGACAACACCCTGCAGGGGGCGATAAGCATCTCGGCGGTCAAGAAAGGACTCGAACTCGCCGGCATGCACGGCGGCCCGGTCAGAGAACCGATTCAACCGCTCTCGCCCACCGACGAACGCCGCGCCGAAGAACTGTACGCGCAACTCGACGACGACATCGCGCGCATCCTCGACTGAGGGCGACCCGACTGCGACCGACCGCGAGAACGGGACCGACCGACGGCGAGGAGACCGGCCTCGCTAACGTAGACGCGTTCGGCCGACGAGGTCCGCGAGACGCTTCTTCACGACTGTCCGAACGCGAGAGACCCGAACGACCCGAATATTCATGACCGAGGCCGCGTCTGTGAGCACATGCGCGAATTCGAGGCGACCACCGAGTCGGCCCATCCGCCGACGTGGGCGCGCCGGCAGCGAGCGTTGTTCGACGTGACGGCCGACGCCGTCGACCGGTTCGTCGAGGACTACACCGGACCGGACGGGGACCCGTTCTGGCCGCCCGCGGACCACGTGGGCATCGACGGTTTCGACGACGTGGTCGAGGGGGTCTGCAACTGGCCGTTACTGTACGCGATGGGCGGCGACGAACGACTCCTCGACCACGCCCGGCGTGTGTACGAGTCGGCGCTCGAACGCGGCGCGGCGACGGAGACGCCGTTCGGTCACCCGATGGTCGTCGACGAGTTCGAGCAGTGCCGCGACTGGTTTCACCTCGGGGAGGGCAACCGCTACATCTACAACATGGGGCTGGCCGCTCCGGACGACGAGACGGTCAGAGCGCGCGCGACGCGGTTCGCCGACCTCTACCTCGGGGACGCGGCGGTCGACAACTACGACGCCGAGAAGCGACTGGTTCGCGGCCCGATGAACGGGAGCATGGGGCCGGAGTACTGCGACTTCGCCGCGTACGAACACCATCCGTACGGCGCGGACTACCGCTGGGCGCGGCACGGCCTCCCGTGGCGCGACCTGGAGTTCGACGAGGCCGCGGACCTCCTCGACCCGGCGAACGAGGAGCGACTGTTCGAGGTGCTGAACGAGCGGTGTGCGACGGGCGACATCCCGCTCAACCTCGCCATCACGAGTCTGATGACGAACGCCTACCTCCACACGGGCGACGACGAATACCGGGAGTGGGTCACCGACTACCTCGACGCGTGGCGCGAGCGGACGGCGGCGAACGGCGGAATCGTCCCCGACAACGTCGGGCGGTCCGGCGAGATAGGCGAGTGCACCGACGGCTCGTGGTACGGGGGGTACTACGGTTGGTCGTGGGGCGGGTGGCACTACGTCGGTATCGGCCCCACCGTCGCCGCGGAGAACGCCGTCCTCTTAGAGGGCGACGAGGAGTATCTGGAGTTCCCCCGCTCGCAGTTGGACCGCCTCGTCGAGAACGGCATCGAGGTGTCCGAAGACGACGTGCACAGTACGCTTCACATCCCGCACAAGTACGGCGGGGAAGGCGACTACCACTACGACGCCTCGGGCGTTCTCACCGAAGACGACGGCGAGGTGCTCTGGAAGGACGGCTGGTACGAGTTCAAGCCCCACCAGGACGACCCGTACGCCGTCCACCTCTGGTCCGTCTCGATGGACGAAGCGGACAGAGAGCGGATTCGTCGGCTTCGCGACTGGGGGAAGCAGGATTGGAGGCGGGTCGACCCCCGCGCGAAGACGAAGCACGGCGACGGCCACGAGTACGCGTGGCTCGCGTACCTCGACGGGGAGTTCCCGGACTATCCCGAGCGCGTTCTCGACGCGACGCGCGAGCACGTCAGAGAGCGGTTGCGCCTGTTCGACGCCGAAGGGAACGAACCGACGACCGTCGACGAGGACTACCTCCGGGACCGAAACCCCGCCTTCCACGCGGCGCTGCTGCAACTCACGATGGGCGCGCCGCAACCGGTGTACTACGGCGGTCTCCTGATGGCGCAGGTGCGTCACTTCGACGCCCGCAGAGAGCGCCCGGGACTCCCCGAGGGCGTCGCAGCGCTCGTGGAGTCGGTGTCGGACGACGGCATCGAACTGACGCTGGTCAACGTCGGCGCCGAGTCGGAGGAGGCGATCGTGCAGGCGGGCGCGTACGGCGAGCACCGATTCGACGCCGTGGAGACGAACGGGGACGCGAACGGCGACGAGGCGGGGGACGCCCGAGAGAGGGACGAACCCGGCGAGGCGAACGCGGTACGGGTTCACCTGCCGGCCGGTAGTCGACTCTCGATGACGGCGGAAGTCGAGCGCTTCGCGAACGACCCGAGCTACGAGTTCCCGTGGGCGGAGTGAGAGCGCCCTAGGAGAACTTGGTGTTGAGTTCGATGACGTTCGCCGCGCGGCAGACGTGTTCGGAGAGTTCGCCGTGGAGACGCTCCTCCGTGAACCGGCTCGTGGGACCGGAGATGCTGATGGCGCCGAGCACCGACTGCCCGTCCTTCACCGGCGCGGCGACGCAGCGGAGTCCCTGGATGTTCTCCTCGTCGTCGATGCCGTACCCGCGTTCGAGCGTGGCCTCCAACTCCGCGTACAGTTCCTCGGGGTTCGAGAGCGTGTTCGGCGTGTGCTGTTCGAAGCTGGACTGCTCGATTATCTCGGCCTGTCGCTCCTCGGGGAGGTGCGCGAGGATGGTCTTGCCGAGCGACGTGGAGTACATGGGCTGGTGGGTTCCGACGCGGGAGGCCGTCTCGACTGCCCTGGAGCCCCTCGCTTTGCAGAGGTACGAGACGCGCCCGTACTCCTCGATGCCGAAGTGGGCTATCTCGCCCGTCTCCGCGGCCAGTTCGTCGACCTCCTTTTCGATGACGTCGTAGTTACCGACCTGGTCGCGGACGTGCTTGGCCATGTCGAGGATGCGGAGACTCAGGCGGTAGCCGTCCTCCTCGGACACCAGTATCTCCTCGTCGACCAGCGTCTTCAGGTGGCTGTGCACCGTGCTCTTCGAGTGGCCGAGTTCCTCGGAGATATCGGTCAGCGTCCGCTTGTTCTCGTCCTGCAGAAGGTCGACGATGGAGAACGCTATCTTTACGCCCCGAATCCGCCGCCCCGTTTCCTCCGCCGGTGTGCTCATAGTGCACACACTGGAACGCACCGGCTTAAATCTGTTCCCGTCCCGGGAACGAGGTTCGTGCTAGCAAACGGCGCATCCCTCCCGGAGTCGAACGCCTACGCCGCCCCGGCGGTCCGGTCGGCCTCAGACGTGACAGGAATCGGTACGCTGTCCCCCGACAAATCGGTTCCCCCTGTGGGAATTTTTTCCGGCGCTCGCGAAGACTCGAACAGGAGAATCCATCGGAAGACGGTTCGGAACGGCTGTCCGTTACTGATATAGTTCTGTAACGGAAACTCGCCGTCGTATCAGACGGTGGTCATCGGTAATCGAGTGAAGTCGTAGAGAGAACTTCTCTGTCTCTCTCGGCACCGCACACGCGGGGAACGGACCCGGTTCCCGCATCGAGAACGCGCGCCGGTCGTCGGTCGTTCGGGAGAGAGGACGGGGCGACGGCAGCGTTTATGTCGGTCCGAGGTGACTACTCCGTATGTCGATTCGAGTCACCGTCTGGAACGAGAACGTTCACGAGCGGGAGGAACCCGACGTGGCCGACCGGTACCCGAACGGAATCCACGGCGCCGTCGCCGAACACCTCGACGCGGAGGGGTACGACGCGGGGACGGCGACGCTCGGCGACCCCGAACACGGATTGGACGAAGAGACCCTCGCCGACACCGACGTGCTTGTCTGGTGGTCCCACTGCGCCAACGACGAAGTGCGCGACGACGTCGCGGACCGCGTCGTGGACCGCGTCCACGAGGGGATGGGGTTCGTCCCCCTCCACTCGGGGAAGAACTCCAAGCCGTTCACGCGACTGATGGGGACGACCTGCAACATCAAGTACCGCCACGGCGGCGAACGCGAACGCGTGTGGGTCGTCGACCCCGGTCATCCTATCGCGGACGGCCTGGACGAGCAGTTCGTCATCCCGGAGACGGAGACGTACGGCGAACCGTACGACATTCCGGAACCCGACCGGACCGTCCTCGTCTCGTGGTTCGAGGGGGGCGAGGTGTTCCGTTCGGGGGTCTGCTACCGTCGCGGACGCGGCCGCATCTTCGCGTTCCGACCGGGGCACGAGGAGTACCCCATCTTCCACCAGGCGGAGGTCAAGCGGGTGATAGCCAACGCCGTCGAGTGGGCCGCCCCGAATGAAGGCGCCTCGGCCCGATGGGGGGAGACCGACCCCCTCGAAGCGGTCGACGAGTGAGCGCAGACACGTCCGCGCGGACGTCGTCGAAATCTCTCCGCTCGCCGCGGTCAGACTCCGTCCGCCGAACCGTTCCGGCCGCGCCGATACCACGCCGTCGCGGGTCGTCGGTCGCCGCGCCCGGCGAGGACGTTCTCGGGCGCGTAGTCTTCGGCCTCCGCCGCGGTCAGTTCGGTCGACCAGGGGACCCGGTCCGCCCGCGCACCGCCCGGCCCCCCGCTGTCGTACTCGGCGTAGCGCACCGTCTCCTCGACGTCCGGCCGCGACCAGTTGTGCCACCCTTCGGGACGAACGTGCGCACCCATGTGACACCGGACGAACGCGGTCCGGGCGTGGTCGCGCCACGGCCGTCCCAGATACACGTCGGTGACCTCCGGGTCCGCGGTCAGCGCGCAGTCCGAGAAGACGAACCCGAAGGGGACTCGTTCGGGCGTCGACGCCGCCGTGACGTAGGAATCGTCCTTCGAGTGGATTCGACAGTCCTCGAAGACGGCGGTAGCCCCCCCGAAGACGAAATCCGTCGTCCCCTCGACGTAGCAGTCCCGGAAATACTGGCGAGACCCCTCGCCGGCGGCGTACACGGTATCCTGATTCCCCAGAAACCGGCAGTTCTCGAACGTGGCTCGGTCGCTCTCGACGTGGAGTGCGACCGCTTGGCCGACGGGACCGGCGGCGTTCTCCACGGTCACGTTCTCGAGGTGAAAGTCGTTCCCGCGCGCCCGCAGCGTGTACGTGAAGAATGTGCTGTTCCGACCCCGGTCGACCCGCTCGAAGTGGTCGTCGTGCGTGATGACCGTTCCTTCTCTGCTCTCACCGACCAGCGAGACGCTCGGGTTCCACGCGTGAACCGACACTTTCTCGTCGTACACGCCGTCCCTGACGAAAATCGTGACCCGCTCCCGAGGGAACGACTTCGCGTCGTCGATGGCGACCTGAATCCGTCTGTAGTCCCCGTCCCCGCCGGCGTCCACGACGCAGTCGTAGTCGTCTCCACCGCCGGCCCTCGGAACCGCCAAGAGGACGACGAGCAGGATACCCAACCGCGCGACCGCGCGTTTCAAAAGTGTCATCAGTACCATCACGAGACGGACGTGAACCCATCGCGTCATATGTTTATCGGGGATACGGACGGTTCGGGACGGCGGCGCCCCGGCTTCGATTTCTCATCCGGTATCACCGGAAACTCGGCTAAACTACGTCGCACCGCCATATACCGGACGATGAGAGACGAGAGAGATACATTTGAACAGCTCCGGACCGGGAGCGACCAGTCCGCCCGTACGGTCGATGTCAGAGCTCTCTTTGTTTGCACGAACGATAGTAGGAATGTCATGGAACGTCCCCGAGGCCCGCACCGATATATACTCACCTTTACTGAGAAATGTTCTTAGCGCAGGTCGACCGAAACCAATGGTCGGCGGAGTGCTACGTGGGTGGTCGCCCCGCAGTTCCGAACGGAGACCACCCGTTCGCCGAATCTTCCGGCATCGTCGGAACACCGTACGGCGTCGTCGTTTCGTCGTCCGAGAGACGGGCGGATTCGTATCGGGGCCCGCGTTCCGGTACGCTTCGAGTCCGACACGCCGACTCGAAGCCCGCTCCCACCTCGATTCTTCGAATGCCGGAGTCCGCACCTCCTGCTTTTCGGTTCTGTCGTCCGTTCTTTCGCGTTTCGCTGCCTCCGACTTACGACGCTGATGCGGTCTCGGTCCTCCGCTAGTCTACTGAAGCGTTCCGGAGACCCCGCGCGAGGTTGCGTTCCGACACGTGAGCGTTTCTCTACTGATGTCCGCTCTCGTCGGAAACCCCGACTCCAGCGGGCGGACTCCGGTCCGTACGCGACCACGGGTGGTTCAGCGACCCCGCGCGCGTCGGGTGCGGCCGTCCCTCACGTCATCCGGTAGACTTCGTCCATCCACTGGTCGTCCTCCTCCATCAGGATTCCGTCCATCACCTCGTCCCAGTCGGCCTGCGCGTCGCTCTCGGCCATCACCTCGCGGATGGCTTCGGGGTCTTCGACCTCCATGTAGCCGAAGACGTGTCCGCCCTTCTCGAACACGCTGTACGTCTCCAATCCGGCGTCGGAGTCGAGGTACGCCGACTCCAACGCCTCGGACACGTTCTCGTGCTTCTCTCGGTACTCCTCGCCCCGTCCGTCCTCGATTCGGAGGTGGAACGCTATTCGCTCCATGCGCGGTCGTTCGCGGGCGCCGGGTTTAGTTCTTCGTCGGGGAAGATTTACTACCGGAACCGCCGTGGTCTCTCGCATGCTCGACTCTCATACGCACGCCTGGGGTCACGCGAGCGAGGCGCATCCGTGGACGAACGGGCCGTTACTGGACGTGCTGGACGGTTTCGACGTGCACACCGTCTTCACGGCCGACCGACTGCTCTCCGACATGGACCGGCACGGTGTCGACGAGGCGGTGGTCGTCGGCTACCCCATCTGCGAGTGGACGGACAACTGGTACACCCTCGAAGCCGCCGCGGAGCACGACCGACTGCACGGCATCGTGATGCTCGACCCGTTCGCCGACGACGCGGCCGAGCAACTGCGCCGCTGCATGGACACCGAAGGAGTTCTCGGCTTCCGACTCGGCGCCGCCTGCCCGTCCGACCGGATGTGGGAGACGTTCGACCCGAGCGTGACGTGGCTCCGAGACGCCGTCGAGGAAACCGAGTTCTGGGAGGCGGCCGTCGAGACGGACGCGGCGGTTCAGATACTCTGCGACCACGCACAACTGGACCAGGCGCTCGAACTCGTCGAGACGTACCCCGACCTCTCGTACCTGTTCGACCACTTCGCGCACGCCGGGCCGGAGACGCCGACCGACGAGGGAACGTTCACGCGATTTGCCGACCTCGCCGAGTTCGACTCCGTCGCGGTGAAGGTCTCGGAGATTCCGCACATGTCGGAGACGACGTTCCCCTACGAGGACATGCACGACCACGTTCGGTGGTTCCTCGACACGTTCGGCCGCGAACGCGTCGTCTGGGGGTCGGACTACCCGAACGTCAGCGACGTGGCCTCCTACGCGGAGACGTTCAACTGGCTCCGGCACGTGGATTCGCTGTCGGAGGCGGACAGGGAGTGGCTGACGGAAAAATCGTTCAGACGGCACGTCGGACTCGACTGACGCGACTCGGCGCGCCGGGTCTCAGTTCACTCGACGAGCAGTTCGACCGGGTGCCGCGGCTTTCGCGTCAGGAGCGAGTCGATCTGCTCCAGACAGGAGGTGCCGCTGGCGACCACCCGCCTATCGCGGACCCCGTCGGCCTCCAACTCGTCTCTGAGGCGGTCGCCGACGTCCA
Source organism: Halogeometricum sp. S1BR25-6 (assembly GCF_031624495.1). NCBI lineage: Archaea > Methanobacteriati > Methanobacteriota > Halobacteria > Halobacteriales > Haloferacaceae > Halogeometricum > Halogeometricum salsisoli. The sequence continues at coordinate 113,318 of NZ_JAMQOP010000004.1, forward strand.
TGCTGAGTTCGTAGTAGTCGGACTTGTAGCCGAAACTCCCCGCCATCCCGCAGCACTCGGCTTCGGAGGTGACCACGTCGTACCCGAGCGATTCGAGCACCGCGACGGTGTACGTCTCGCCGCCGAGCGTCCGCTGCTGACAGTGGCTGTGGTAGGCGATTTCCTCCCCGTCTCCGGCGGAGAGCGACCCGGGGTCCGCGCCGTTCTCCAGCAGGCCGTAGACGTACTCCAGCACCTCGTAACTGTGCTCCGAGAGCGACGCGAAGGCCTCCTCGCTCACGAGTCGCTCGTACTCGCGCGCGAACATCGCGTGGTCCGAGGGTTCGACGACGACGACGTCGCGGCCGTCCGCAACGTAGGGCGCGAGCGTCTCGGTGACCTGTTCGGCGTGGTCCGCCGCGGTGGCGACCATCCCCTGCGAGAACGGGGCGCGGCCGCTGGAGGCGACGGACGGGACGACCACGTCGACGCCGAGCGTTTCCAGCGCCCGCACGGCCGCCTTCCCGCGGTCGACCTGCACGTGGTTCGTGTAGAGGTCCGGGTAGACGACGGCGCTGCGGTCGGCGTCTCGACCACTCGACTCCCGCCCCGCCCGCGCCTCCGCCGCTCGCCGCTCCGAGGCCGCCTGGCCGCCCCGGTTCTCGAACCACTCCACCAGCGTCTCACGCTCGAACTCCGGTAGGTCGCGGCGCGGGTCGATGCCGAACGCCTTCTCTAAGGCCCACCGGGAGAGTTCGGTGTCGGCCAGCCAGTTCGAGACGGGTGCCGTCGCGCTTCCGAGTTTCGCCGCCGTCTCGAAGTTGCCGAAGAACCGCTTCTGTAGCGGTGCTCCGTCGTCCTCCTCGTCGGGGGTCAGCCCGTCGACCAGCCAATCGAGTTCGCCGTCCACGCCGCGATTCACCCTGTCGCGGACGACGGTGTTTATCCACGGGATATCTATCTTCACCGGACAGGCGTTCACACAGCGCGTACACCCGGTGCAGAGGTCGTTGAACTCGGCGGCGGTGTCGAGTCCCTCGATGCCGGCCTCCCACCCGGTGGCGATGCCGCCGGAGTACGTCTCGCCGCCGAAGGCGTGCCCGCCGACGCTCTGGAAGTTCGCACAGGAGTTCGAACACGCCGAACACCGGATGCAGTACAGCGTCTCCCTGAGTTGGTCGTCCTCGCGCATCGCCATCCGACCGTTGTCGACCAAGACGAGGTGGAACTCGCGGTCGGCGTCGAACTCGGAGAGCGGCGTCGTCTCGTCGTCGAAGTCCACGACGGGTGTGTCGACGGGCGGCGTCAGGAGCGAGACGTAGGAGGTGATATCCTGCCCGGTGCCGGAGCGACCGATGAGTTCGATAAACGGGTGCAGGTCCTCGACGGTCGGAATCACCTTCTCGACGCCGGCGACCGTAATCTGGGTGTCCGTCGCGGCGACGGTCTTACGGGCGTTCCCTTCGCTGGTCACCAGCGCCATCGTCCCCGTGTCGGCGGTGAGGAAGTTCGCGCCGGTGATGCCCACCTCCGCGTCGGTTATCTGCTCGCCCAACTTCTCGCGCGCGAAGTAGGTGAGGTCCTCGGCCGTCTCCAGCGGTTCGTCGGGGTCGAACCGCTCCTCGAACAACTCGGCGATGGCGTCGCGCGATTTGTGGATGGCGGGCGCGACGATGTGCGAGGGCGCCTCCTCGGCGAGTTGGAGTACCCACTCGCCGAGGTCCGTCTCGACCACGTCGACGCCGTCGGCTTCGAGCGCGTCGTTCAGGTCCAGTTCCTCGGTCGTCATCGACTTCGACTTGACCGCGCGCTCGGCCCCTCGGTCGGCGACGACCGAACGGACGTACTCGTTGGCGTCCGCGGCGTCGTCTGCGACGTACACCGTCCCGCCGTTCGCCTCGACGGTCTCGCGCAGTTCGTCGATCAAGTCCGGGAGGCGCGCGATGGCGTCCTCCTTGATGGCCCGGGCCTCGTCTTTGAGGTCCTCGTAATCCTCCAAATCGGCGACCGACCGATACCGCCCCTCGTTGAAGGCGCGGGTGTTCTCCGCCACCGTGGCGCCCTCGGTCCGCATCAGTCGGCGCAGGTCGTCGGCTTTCGACATCTCACTTCTCCTCCACGACGACGACGTGAACCTCGCGGGGGCCGTGCGCTCCCTTCACCAACGCGCCCATATCCGCCGTCGAACTCGGCCCGGTGGCGATGACCGCGCTCCCGCCCGTCTCGCGAAGCTGGATTCCCAGCGCGTCGACGGCCGACGCCATGTCCGCCTCGACGTCCTCGGCGCGAATCACGGCGACGTGGCGCTCGACGAACAGGCTCGCCAGTTCGCTCGCGCGGTCGGTGGCGGTGAGCACGACGGACCCGTAGTCGGCGATACCGAGCGTCGCGCCCGTCACGCCCGTCTTCGCCTCCCGGAGCGTCGCGGGCGCGGGGTCGACTTCGACGGACGTCTCTTCGAGCGACAGCGCCGGGTCGTCGAACGTCTCCGTCAGGTCGACGCCGACGGCGTGCGGTCGCACGACTTCCTCAACGTGCGCTCGAAACTCCTCCCTCCCGACGCGACTCACGGTCACGTCCAACTCCTTCAGCGCGGACTCGAACCGCGAAAGCGTGGCTGCGGACATCGGTACGCCAACGCAGGCACCACGCGACTATTTAGTTTGGGTTGCGGCATTTGGGGCGCCGCCGGCCGACGAGACGTTCGGAGCGGTTCCCCGACGCTATCCCGGCTACCCAAAATTATTAGCCTACATACCTGTATGGCTTTACTGAGTCGAGTAAGCCGAACTCTACCAGCAACTATGAAAGCAATCGTTCAAACTGGGCCCCGTTCCGTGGAGACACAGGAGCGAGACGCCCCCTCTCCGGCGGCAGACGAACTGCTCGTGAAAGTACACACGGCCGGCCTCTGCGGCAGCGACGCGCACGCGTACAAGTACGACGGCGGGTACGAGTGGATTCCCATCCCGCGGGTGATGGGCCACGAGTACTCCGGCGAAGTCGTCGAAATCGGGACGGACGTCGAGGGATTCGTCGAGGGTCAGAAAGTCGTCGAGGAACCGATACACGACTGCGGACACTGCTTCCAGTGTAAGAACGGACAGCCGAACGTCTGTCAGAACTTCTCCATCACGGGGATGCACCGCGATGGCGCCTACACCGAGTACGTCACCGTGGCGCCCGAACACGTCCACGCCGTCCCCGACGCCGTACCGCTCGACCACGCGGCCATCACCGAACCGACGAGCATCGCCACGCGCGCCGTCCTCACGCGGTCGAATGCGACGCCCGGCGACAACGTCCTCGTGGAGGGGCCGGGACCCATCGGCGTCCTCGTCGCCGCCGTCGCGGACTCCCTCGGCGCGAACGTCGTCGTCTCGGGACTCGAACAGGACACGAGATATCGACTTCCGCTCGTCGAGGAGTTGGGTATCGAGACGGTGAACGTGCAGTCCGAGACGGGCATCGACGACTACGTCGACTCGCTCACCGACGGCGTCGGGTTCGACGTGGTGTTCGACGCGACGGGCCACCACACGGGCGTCGGAACGGCCACCGAAGTCACCCGGAAGGGCGGACAGGTCGTCGTCGTCGGCATCCCCAATGACACGAGCGAGGTCAGTCTCACTCCCGTCGTCCGCGGCGAGATATCCGTCGACACCTCCTACGGGTCGACATGGACGAACTTCGAGCAGGCGCTCCGCCTGATGGAACGCGGCGAGATAGCCGTCGACAAGATACTCGACACCTCCTACAGCGTCGACGACCCGGCGTCCGCCTTCGAGGCGTTCCTCGGGTCCGAGACCTGTAAGCCGGTGTTCCAGTTCGACTACTGAGCGTCCCCATTTCGCCGCTCATCTCGTCGTCCCGAGCGCCCGAGTAGACGCTTCTTCGCCGCGCCGTCGTCCGGTCTCCGACGGAAAATACTATACGTTCCCGAGTGGACGTGCGAGTAACCGCACGAACCATGGAGATAACAGACGTTTCAGCGACGAAAGTCAGCAACGAGTCGTGGGGCGAGTTCATCGAGTTCCCCCTCGTCACCATCATGTCGAAGTACGACGAGTACCGCAACGTCGACGGCGAGAACCCGCAGGCCCGCCGGAAGTGGATGGGTCCGGTGGGAGACGTCGTCGTCGAAATCGAGACCGACGCGGACATCACCGGCATCGGCGTCGGGAACTGGGGCACCGGCGCCATCGCCACCGTCGTCGAGGAGACGCTCTCGAAGATCGTCCACGGCGAGGACCCGATGCGGCGCGAACACCTCTGGGAGCAGATGTACCGCGCGACGCTACCCTTCGGGCGGAAAGGCGTCGCCGTCATGGCCATCAGCGCCGTTGACCAGGCGCTGTGGGACATCGCCGGGAAGGAGGCCGGCAAGCCCGTCTACGAACTGCTCGGCGGCCCGACGAAGACGGACATCCCCGCCTACGCGTCGAACCTCCACCCCGTCGACATGGAGACGCTGGAGCGCGAAGCCATCGAGTACGCCGAAGCGGGCTTCGACACGATGAAACTGCGTTTCCTCCACGGACCCGAGGACGGCCGCGCCGGCATGCAGAAAAACGAGGAGATAGTCAGCACCGTCCGGGACGCCGTCGGGGACGACATCGACATCGCGGGCGACGCGTATATGGGCTGGTCGGTCAAGTACGCCAAGAAGATGACCCAGCGCCTCTCGAAGTACGACATGGCGTGGGTCGAAGAGCCGGTTATCGCCGACGACATCAGGGGCTACGCCGAGGTCCGAGAGGCCGCCCCGATGCCCATCTCCGGCGGCGAGCACGAGTTCACGCGCTGGGGGCACGAGGACCTGCTCGAACGGGAGGCCGTGGACATCCTCCAACCCGACGTCGGTCGCGTCGGCGGAATCACGGAGCTTCAGAAGGTCGCGGACATGGCGGAGGTCCACGACGTGCCGGTGATTCCCCACGCCGGGACGAATCCGACGCTGCACGCCATCGCGGGGCACACGAACATGCCGATGGCGGAGTATTTCCCGACGCCCGAGTGGTTCCAAGAGCAGCAGGAGGAAAAGGAGTCGACGTACGCCGACGCCATCTTCCAGAACCCGCCCTCTCCCGAGGGCGGTTCGATTCCGCTGCCCGACGAACCCGGTCTCAGCACGCAGTTGAACCACGAGGCGCTCGAACACTTCGCCGTGGAGTGATCATGAGCGGAGACATCAAATTCGAGTACAACGTCCCCGTCTTCGCCGGCGCGCCCGAGTCGGGCACCGACCCGGTCCACCGCGACACGCCCCGGTACGAGTCGCTCGACTGGGAGACGACCAAGATGGGCGTCGAGACGGCCGAAGAGCTAGGATTCGACGCCGTGTGGGCGCCCGACCACCTCATGCTCGGCCGCGACAGCGCCGAGTACGAGGTGTGGACGCTCCTCTCGGCCATCGCGGGCTTCACCGAGGACGTGAACGTCGGGTCGCTCGTGCTCTGCAACGACTACCGAAATCCCGCCCTCCTCGCCAAGATGGCGGCGACGCTGGACGTGATTTCGGGCGGCAGACTCGAACTCGGTCTCGGCGCCGGGTGGCACGAACCCGAGTACGACGCCTACGGCTGGGAGTACCGGGGCGGCTTCGAGCGCCTGATGCGCCTCGACGAGTCCATCCGCCTGATGAAGCGCATGTGGGAGGCCGGCGGCGAGGGTGCGAGTTTCGACGGCGACCACTATCAGATAGAGAATGCCCCCTGCGCGCCCCCGCCGGTGCAGGACCCCCATCCGCCCATCCTCGTCGGCGGACAGGGCGAGGAGGTGACGCTCAAACTCGTCGCCAAGCATGCCGACGTGTGGAACACGGACGTCTTCAACGGCGACGTCGACACGTTGGAGCACAAAATCGGCGTCATCGAGGGCCACTGCGAGACGGTCGGTCGCGACCCCGACGACATCGAGTACTCGTGGGACGGGCACGTTATCTGCACGCGCGACGAGGAGACGCGCGACGAACTGCTCGACCTGATGCTCCCCATCCAGTTCGAAGAGGAGTACCAGGACCAAGCGCCCATCGAGACCATCGAGGACGCCCGCGAGTACTTCGTCGTGGGCACGCCCGAGGAGTGCGCCGAGGCCATCCAGCGGCGTATCGACGTCGGCGTGACGAAGTTCCAGGGCTGGTTCCTCGACTTCCCGGCGACGGACGGGATGGAGTTGTTCGCCGACGAAGTGATACCCGAGTTCCGGTAGGCTTCGGCGCCGAATCTCTTCTCGTCCCTCTCTCTGTACCGCCCCGTAGTTCTCCACGTTCTCCTCGGATAGCACGGCATGTTCGCTCCAGAGAGCGCGGACCGCCTCGGCGCAGGAGGACCTGGCGCTCCGTCCCCGAGAACGCTCCTTCGCCGTCCGTCCTGATTCGACAGGGACACTTTAGTCCGACCGCCGCGGAGTCATCTCGTATGGTCACACACGACGGGGCAACACATCGACACCTTCCGACGGGCCTTCGCGTCGAGTACGAAGAATCGCCGGAGAACGTCGACCCGACGGAGACGCCGCGGTTCGCCTGGCGGGGTGGGACCGACCGACGCGGAGGGAAACAGCGCGCCTACCGAGTGGTCGTCGGCCGCGACCGCTCGGCCGTCGAAGCGGGCCGAGGCGGCACGTGGGACTCCGGCCGCGTCGACGACGGGCGGGCGACGAACGTCGCCTACGACGGACCGCAGTTGGACTCCGACGCGACGTACCACTGGTCGGTGAAGCTCTGGACCGACGCCGGAGAGACCGGGTGGGCGGACCCCGCGCGGTTCTCGACGGCCCTCGAACCCGAAGACTGGCGCGGCGAGTGGATCAGTCACCAACCCGAAGGGGGAGACTCGAACGGGTGGCGAAGTCAGTGGCGAGACGAGAGATGGGACGGCGAGGAGTGGGTACAGGTCGACCTCGGAGAGCGTCGTTCGATCGACACCGTCGGTCTTCACCCCGCCGAACCCGTCGACATCATGCGGACGCCGGACGACACCGTCGTGACGATGTCGTGGCGGGAGAACCCGCTCGCCGGGTTCGGGTTCCCGGACGGCTACCGTATCGAGGTGAGCGACTCGCCCGACTTCGAGAACGCGACGGTCGTCAGCGACCCGTCGGACTCCAAGAGCGTCGTCACCCAAGGTGAGGGACGAAACGCGGGAAACGAGACAGTGTCCTCGGCGACGCACGACCACCTCGACGTCGACGGTCGGTACGTCCGGGTGACCGCGACGGACCTCTTCGAGATCAGTCCGCTGGTCGAGTCGCCGTTTCGGGAAGATGATTCTGCAGAGCGCACAGTGCAGTCCGAGAACGCCTGGCGGTGCTTCGCCCTCGCGGGGCTCACGGTCCGTGACTTGAACGGGAACGAACTCGCGCGCGACGGCGCCGTCGAGGCGTCCTCGACGGTCGAGTCCGGCACGTGGGGTCGCGGACATCTCGTCAACGGTCACACGCGCTCGACCGTCGGGTCGACCTCCCCGCTGCTCCGGACCGAACTCACGCTCGACAAACCGGTTCGGTCCGCGCGCATCCACGTCGCGGCGGTCGGCTACGGCGAACTCTACGTGAACGGCGAGAAGGTCGGCGACGGCGTCCTCGACCCCGCCTGGACCGACTACGAGCGGCGGGTGCTCTACTCCAGCCACGACGTCACCGACCGACTCACGGAGGGTGAGAACGCCCTCGGTCTGTGGCTCGGGCGCGGGTGGTTCTCGAAGACGCACGCCTACTGGGTGAACGACGGCTCTCCGCGGGGTCGGGCCACGCTCTCTGTTGAGTTCGAGGACGGAACCGAACGGCGCCTCGCCACCGACGGCAGTTGGCGGGCGGCCGCGAGCCCCATCCGAGAGAACGACATCTACAACGGCGAGCGGTACGACGCGAGACGCGAATTCGACGGGTGGGCCTCGCCGGCGTTCGACGACGATTCTTGGGACGGTGCGGCGGTGGTCGACGCCCCCGGCGGGACGCTGCGTCCGGAGCGCATCCAATCGATGGGCGTCGTCGACGCGTTCGAGGTCCAGGAGGTCCACGACCATCCGAACGGACCCATCCTCGACTTCGGCCAGAACCTCACCGGGTGGCTCGAACTCACCGTCCGCGACCCGGACGCCGGCGACGAGGTGACGCTCAGACACGCCGAGGCGCTCACCGAGGACGGCGACCTCTCGACGACGGACCTCCGCACCGCGGACGCGACGGACACCTACCTCGCCCGCGGCGACGCGACGGAGACGTACGAACCGCGGTTCACCTACCACGGCTTCCGGTACGCGCAGGTGAGCGGCTACCCCGGCGACCTCGACTCGAGCGACGTGACGGCGAAGGCCGTCCACACGGCGATGGACCGACGCGGGGAGTTCGCCTGCTCGAACGACGACCTGAACCAACTCCAGCACAACTCGGTGTGGGGCCTCCGGAGCAACACCCACTCCATCCCGGAGGACTGCCCGCAACGGGACGAGCGGTTCGGCTGGACCGGCGACGCGCACATCTCGACGCGGTCGCTGCTGTTCAACTTCGACGCCGTCCGGTTCGACGAGAAGTGGGCGCGAGACCACGACGACGCGGCGTCTCCGATGGGCTACGTCCCCGACGTCATCCCGAACAAGAACCAGGAGGACCCCGCCGACCCCACGTGGTCGATAACGCGCGTGATGATTCCGTGGTATCTCTACCTCCACGACGGGAACGAGCGACTGCTCCGCGAGCAGTACGAGGGGATGCGCGATTACCTCGACTACTGGTACGACGTGAGCGAGGACGGCATCGTCACCGACGAGTACGGGAAGTTCGGCGACTGGCTGACGTTCGAGAACGCCGACGGCCGGCGTGGACTCCCGCACGACCTCTACAACACCGCGTTCTGCTATCAGGTGACGGATACGTTCGCGAAGATTGCCGACGTCGTCGGCAGCGAGGCGGACGCGGAGAACTACCGCGAACGCGCCGAACACATCAAGACCCGGTTCAACGACCGGTTCTTCGACGCCGAGGAGAACGTCTACGGGCCGGGGACGCAGTCGTCGTACGCCGTCCCCCTGTTCCTCGGGATGGTCCCCGAGTCGGCCGTCGACGCCGTCGCGTCGAACCTCGCGGAGAAGGTGCGCTCGGACGGACGAAAGCTGAAGACCGGATTCCTCGGGACGCGACCTCTGATCCACACGCTCGCCAACCACGGCTACGACGAACTCGCCTACGACGTGGTGAGCCAACCCGAACAGCCGGGGTGGGTGTACATGGCGCGCAACGGCGCGACGACGATGTGGGAGCGGTGGAACTCCGACGAGAGCGTCGGGTCGGGGATGAACTCGCTGAACCACTCGCCGTACACGCACGTCTCGGAGTTCTTCTACGAGGTCCTGGCGGGCATCAAACTGGGCGACGAACCCGTCACCGACCACGTGACCGTCGAACCGTCGCTGGTCGACGACTTGGAGTGGGTCTCCGCGAGCGTCGACACGTCGGCCGGCGAGTTGGCCGTCGAGTGGGAACGCGAGGAGGAGAGCTACGAACTCGACGTAACGGTGCCGTGGAACGGGAGTGCGACCGTTCGGCTTCCGGACGCCGCCGGCGCGTCGGTGACGGAGTCGGGTGACGACGTCACCGAGGGCGCTCCCGACGGGGTCTCCGCCGTCGAACGGGACGGCGACGACGTGGTCCTCGACGTCGGCGCCGGGTCGTACTCCTTCTCAGTCGCCGAATAACCGGGCGACCGACGACCGGTCCGTCGGCCCTTCTTTCGCCTTACCGCATGACGCTCGTCCGCGTCCGGATATCGCGCGAGGACCGACCGACCTCGACGGCGTACTCCCCGTCGTCGGTCGTCCAGCCCCCGTCTTCGTCCTCATCCTCGTCGTAGCGGCGGAACGCCAGTTCGTCCAGCGAGACGCTCACCGTCGTCGACTCGCCCGCGGCGAGTTCCACGGCGGCGTAGCCCGCGAGTTCGCGTTCGGGTCTGTCGACGCCGTCGACGGCCGGTGCCGCGACGTACGCCTGCACGACTTCGCGGCCGTCGCGGTCGGAGACGTTCTCCACCTCGACCTCGACCGTCGACTCTCCGGCCATCTCGGCGTCGCCGTACGCGAACTCCGCGTAGGAGAGACCGTGGCCGAACGGGTACGTCGGTTTCTCCTCGGCGGCGTCGAAGTGGCGGTAGCCGACGAACACGCCCTCGTCGTAGTCCGCTTTGTAGTCGACGCCGGGGAACCGCTCCTCGGTGTTCGCCGGGTACGACCCCTCGGGCGCGAACGTCACCGGGAGGCGACCCGCGGCGTCGGCGTCGCCGTACAGCACCGCCGCGGCGGCGTCGCCGTCGGCCTGTCCGGGGTACCACGTCACCGCGACGGCGGCGACGTCCTCGCGCCACGGCATCTCGACGGGGCCGCCGGACTGGACGAGGACGATCGTCCGGTCGTTCGCCGCGGCGACCGCTTCGACCAGTTCGTCCTGCTCGCCGGGTAGACGGAGGCTCTCGCGGTCCTCGGCCTCGGAGTTCGCGTCCCGGACGACGACGACGGCGACGTCCGCCTCGGCGGCGCGTTCGACGGCCTCGTCGAGACTCGGTTCGTCGTCTCCGGTCTCGGGTTCCTCCTCCGACTCGTGGTCGAAGAACGACGGCGTCCGTATCCTCGCGACGCCCTGTGCGTACTCGACGGTGCCCTCCGAGCGCGCTCGAATCCCGTCGAGCGTCGGCGTCTCGCGCGCCGATTCGACTTCCGAGGACCCGCCGCCGCCGAGCATCGCGTCTTCGGCGCCTGGACCGAGGATGGCCACGTCCGCGTTGGCGTCGAGCGGGAGGACGCCGTCGTTCTCCAAGAGGACGGTCGCCCGCGCGGCGATGGTCTCGGCGAGCGACCGGTGTTCGGGCGTGTCGACGGCGCCGTCGTCGCGTTCACCGTCTAAGAGGCTCACGCGCTCCATCTGTCGCAGGATGCGCGTCACCATGTCGTCGAGGCGGGACTCCGGAACCTCGCCCGACTCGACGGCCTCCTCCAGTGAGGCGGCGAACAGCCCCGCCTTTGCGTCGGGGCCCGGAAGCGCCTCCCCGTCGGCGTCTTCGAACAGGTCGGTGTCGGGATCCATCTGGAAGGCGTCCTTCAACTCCTCGAAGGTGATGCCCGGCATCTCCAGGTCGAGACCGGCGTTCGCCGACCCGGCGACGCTGTTCGTCCCGAACCAATCGGAGACGACGTAGCCGTCGAAGCCCCACTCCTCTTTGAGGACGTCGGTGAGCAGGCGGCGGTGGTCGCTCATGTGCGTCCCGTTGACGCGGTTGTACGAGGTCATCACCGACCCCGCGCCTGCCTCGACGGCCGCCCGGAAGCCGGGGAGATAGAGTTCTCGGAGCGTCCGCTCGCTCATCTCGGCGCTGACGCGGAGTCGTTTCGTCTCCTGATTGTTGGCGACGTAGTGCTTCGGCGTCGCGATGACGTCCTCGGACTGGATGCCCTCCACCGCGGTCGCGGCGAAGTCGGCGGTCAGCACGGGGTCTTCCGAGTAGTACTCGAAGTTCCGCCCGCAGTGGGGGACGCGAATCAGGTTCAGGCCGGGACCGAGTATCGAGTCCTGTCCTCGCGCCTTCGCCTCGCGGCCCATCGCGACGCCCTGGCGTCCGGCGAGTTCGGAATCGAACGTCGCCGCGAGGGCGATAGCGGCCGGAAACGCCGTCGCGGTCTGACCGGGAACGCGAACGCCGAGGGGGCCGTCGACCAGTTTCAGTTCGGGTATGTCCAGCCGTTCGACGCCCGGTAGGTATCCCGTCGCGGTTCGTTCGGGGTCCACGGCGCCGTGAACGAGGCTCACCTTCTCCTCGCGCGTGAGCGCGCCGACCAACTCTTCCACGCGTCCGCTGGGGTTCGTCATGGTTACTTCGGATTCGAGTACTCGCCCGATTAATATTCTGGTCGCGCTTCGTCAACTCCGTCCGACGATGGCGGAAAGCTTTTATCGAAACAATAGTGATAGAGACTATGGCAGGCACGGCACCCATCAAGGCGGTCAAAGTCTCCTTCGAGCTCATCGAACTCCTGCGGGAGCTCGACGGGGCGGGCGTCTCGGAGGTCGCACAGCGACTCGACAAGCCGACGAGCACCGTGCACGACCACCTCCGCACGCTCGAACGGGAGGAGTATCTCATCAAGGAGGGTGACACCTACCACGTCAGCACGCGTTTTCTCCAGTTGGGCGACCAAGCGCGCTCGCGCAAGAAGGTATTCAAGATAGCCCGCCCGGAGATAAACCAACTCGCGCAGACCTCCGGCGAACACGCGAATCTGATGATCGAAGAGCACGGGATGGGCGTGTTCCTCTACCGCTCTCGCGGCCCCGACGCCGTCCAGTTGGACACGCACGCCGGGATGCGCGTCCCCCTCCAGACGACGGCGCTCGGCAAGACCATCATGGCCAACCGACCGCGCGAGGAGGTGGAGGCGATACTCGACAGACACGGCCTGCCGCAGGTCACCGACAGCACGATAACCGACAGAGAGGAACTGTTCGAGGTCTTAGAGGAGGTCCGAGCGCGCGGGTACGCCTACGACGACGAGGAACGCGTCAAGGGAATGCGCTGCGTCGCCGCGCCGATAACCGACGAGGAGGGGTACGCCATCGCGGCCGTCAGCGTCTCCGGACCCAAGAGCCGGATGCGCGAGCAGCGTTTCACCGAAGAGGTCCCCGAGCAGATTCTCCGGAGCGCGAACGTCGTCGAGGTGAACCTCACCTACTCCTGACCCGAACGCTCCGACCCGGGAGCACAACAGTTAGGTACCGCCCGGTGGCACTCACGCACGATGCAACTCGTCCGATACACGAACGGCGGCGCACCGCAGTGGGGCGTCCGCCGCGACGACGACATTGTACCGCTGGCCGGACTCCGAGAGGAGGTTTCCTACGAGAACCTCACAAGTCCCGGCTTCCTCCGCCTCGTCGAGGACGCCGTCGAGGCCGCCGAGGACGAGGCGATTCCGGCGTCAGAAGCGAAATTCCTCGCGCCGGTCCCGCGTCCGGGGAAAATCGTCTGCGTCGGCCTCAACTACCACGACCACGCCGAAGAGCAGGACGAAGAGATACCCGAGCGACCGCTTCTGTTCGGGAAATCCGATACGTCGGTGACGAACCCCGAGGACCCCATCGTCCACCCCGCCGACGTCGACCAGGTCGACTACGAAGTCGAGTTGGGTATCGTGATGGGCCGGACGGCCAAACACGTCTCCGCGGAGGACGCCTCCGAGTACGTCGCCGGCTACACCGCCGTGAACGACGTGAGCGCACGCGACGCCCAGTTCGAGGACGAGCAGTTCTTCCGCGGGAAGAGCTACGACACGTTTGCCCCCATGGGGCCGACGCTGGTGCCCGAGGGCGAGTTGAACCCGAACGAACTCGACGTGGCCTGCCGCGTCAACGGCGAGACGAAACAGGAGTCGAACACCGAGGAGTTCATCTTCGACGTGGGAGAGGTCGTCGAGTACATCAGCGGAATCACGACGCTGCGACCCGGCGACGTCATCTCGACGGGAACGCCCGGCGGCGTCGGCATCTTCCGCGACCCGCCCGAACTGCTCGAACCCGGCGACTCCGTCGAAATCGAAGTCGAGGGCATCGGGACGCTGACGAACCCCGTCGTCGCCGAACGAGAGTAACGGAGACGCGGGGCGATCCGCGTACCTATTTGTAGCCGCTCGCGCTAGTGGGAGTATGACGACGCAGACAGACGACCGTCTGAGCGACAGACACGTGGTCGTGACCGGCGGCGCGCAGGGTATCGGACGCGGCATCGCGGTTCGCTGCGCCCGCGCCGGCGCGGACGTGACCGTCTTCGACACGAAACCGGACGTCGCAGCGGAGACCGCCTCGCTCGTCCGCGAGACGGGGTCCGAGGCGGCAGTGTACGAGGTGGACGTGACGGACGAATCGGCCGTCGAGGCCGCCGTCCAATCGGCGACGGACGAACTCGGCCCGATATGCGGCCTCGTGAACAACGCGGGTATCCAGCGAGCGATTCCCCTCTTGGAGACGAGCGAGGCCGAGTGGGACGCACACTTCGACGTGAACGCCAAGGGGACGTTTCTCGTCTCGAAGGCCGTCGCCGTCTCGATGGTCGACAACGGCGTCGCCGGGAGCATCGTGAACGTTTCCTCGGTGGGCGCGGAGCGTCCGTTCCCCGGACAGGGCGCGTACGGCGCCTCGAAGGCCGCCGTGCTGGCGTTCACGTCCGTTCTGGCGAAGGAACTGAGCGACCACGGAATCACCGTCAACGCCGTCAAACCGGGGACCGTCGAGACGCCGATGGTCGAAGCGTGGCTCGACGAACACGCCGAACAGTCCGAGAAGACCCGCGAGGAGGTGCTCGCCGACGCCCTCGACGACCACGTGCTCGACCGGATGGGCCGTCCCGAGGAGGTCGGACACGTCGTCGCCCTTCTCCTCTCGGCGGAGGGCGAGTGGATGACGGGCGAGTCCATCGCCGTCGACGGTGGGTATCTCAGCAAGTGACCGCACTCTCCCTCCGACGAATGTCCGCTATCGTCGGACCACCGAACGGAGTATCCTCCTCGGAGCGCACATTTCGGAAGGCGCGCACCGAAATCGTCACACCACTACTTCTGTAATTTTCCTCGACGTCGTAGTCTCTCTCCCCCGCCCGTTTCCGGGCGAAACGTCGGATATTCACGTTACCTTTGTCCGGTAATATCGGACACTCGTTCCTTTCGAAGCCCTCCGAAGCGGTGCGGGCTTCGACGGCAGTGACTACTGCGTGACCGGCGCTCTCTCGGCTACCGACCGAACTCCCGTTCGCTCGTGGCGCGACACGGACGCCTTCGGAATCTCCCTCCCCGCACTCAGTTCGTCCAGTGCGAGCGTCGCCGAGACGGTAACGGCCGGTTCAGGCGCCGAAGCGATACCAGACGAGATATCCGGCGTACCCGACGAGCGACCCGACCAGCAGGCTCGCTCCCCAGACGCCGGCGATTCCGGCGGCGGGTCCCGTGAAGACGAACATCCCGAGGACGAATAGGATGACCGCCAGACCGATGCAGGTCCAAAACAGCATGCTCTTCGGAACGGGTAGCCCGGTCTGCCCCTCGGGGCGCGATGACGTCGCGTTCGACATGCTTCGACGTGTGTTCTCCCACTACATACGTGTTACGCCGTCCGGCGGGCGAGAGAACCGTCGAGGAGCGGAGAAGTAGCGGCCGAGCGACCGAGTCAGTCGTGGAGGTCCGGGCTGTTCCAGTACTCGTGGGTGTCGTCCGCGCGGAAGCACCGACAGAGGTGCTCGCCCGCCCCCGTCGTTATCTCGCCGGGGTGTTCGCGCTGACAGACCTCTCTGGCCTCCGGACACCGCGGGTGGAAGTTACAGCCGCTCGGCAGGTTCCTCGGGTCCGGAACGTCTATCTCTCGGATGGGGAACTCCTCCTCGTCCCGGTCGTCGAAGAGGTTCGGCGTCGCCCAGCGGAGCGCCTTCGTGTACGGGTGTTGCGGGTTCTCGATTATCTCGTCGACGCCGCCGATTTCGACGATTTCTCCGAGGTACATCACGGCGATTCGACCGCCCGACTTCTCGGCGATGTATCGGGCGTTCGAGAGGTCGTGGCTGATGAACAGGTACGACGTGTCGAAAATGTCCTGCAGTTCGAGCATCAGGTCCATCATCTCGACCCGTAGCGAGACGTCCAACGCGCTGATGGCCTCGTCGGCGAGGATGAGGTCGGGATTGAGGAGCATCGCGCGGACCAGCACCGCCCGCTGTTTCTCCCCGCCCGATAGCTGGTGCGGGTAGCGGTTGAGGAAGTCGCCCGGCGGCGTCATCCCCACGCGTTCGAACATCGCGTGGATCCGTTCCTCGCGACGCTCGCGACTCATGTCCGGGTTCCACTTCTTCAGCGGCAGCGACAGCGACGTGATGACGCGCTGGTTCGGATTCAGCGCGCTCCCGGGGTCTTGGTGGATGATCTGCAGGGCGTGTCGTATCTCCGAGAACGGAACCGAGGCGTTCTTACCGCTGCTCTTGGCCTCCCAGATGTCCTGTCCCCGATACCGCACGGCTCCGCTGGTCGGCTTCTGCACGCCGATGGCCGTCTTGCCGAGCGTCGACTTCCCGCACCCGCTTTCACCGATGAGCGTCACGATTTCGCGTTCACCGATGTCCAGCGACACGTCGTTGACGGCTCTGACCGGGTTCGTGTTGTCGAAGAAGCCCAACATCCCGCCGCTGTTGTCGAACTCGACGGTAACGTCCTCCACCGAGACGACCGGGTCGGACCCGGTGCTACTCATGGACCGCCTCCTCTTGCATCGAGTCGCCGCGCAACGGAACGGCCTCTTGCGCCTTCTCGTGGTAGAAACAGGCCGCCTCGTGGGTCTCGCTGACCGTCGCCATCGGCGGCTCGGAGGTCCGGCAGTGTTCGTCTGCGATGGGACATCGAGGGTGGTACGAACAGCCCGAAATCCGGTCGACCGGGTCGGGCTTCGACCCCGCGATGGCGTGCATCTCGTCGACGGGGACGTTCAGGTCCGGCGTCGCGGCGAGCAGGGCGCGCGTGTAGGGGTGCGACGAGTTGTAGAGCAACTCGTCGACCGTCCCGCTCTCGATGAGTTGGAAGGCGTACATGACTGTGAGGCGGTCGGCGATTTTCGTCAGCAAGGGGAGGTCGTGCGTGATGAACACGATGGTCAGGTCGTGTTCCTCCTGGAGGTCGTCGAGCAGGGAGACGATGGAGCGCTGCATCAACAGGTCCAGCGCCGCGGTCGGTTCGTCCATCACGAGCACCTCCGGTTCGAGGATGAGACTCAGCGCGATGAGCGCGCGCTGTTTCATCCCGCCGCTCAGTTCGTGCGGATAGGCGTCCATGACCCTATCGGGGTCGAGGTAGACGCTTTCGAGCAGTTCGCGGGCGCGTTCGAGACCGGCCGGGATGTCGCGGCCGTGGTCCTGCAGCGTCTCCCGGAAGTGCGCGCGAACCCGCATCACGGGGTTGAGCGAACTCATCGCCCCCTGGAACACCATGGCGACCTCCTCCCAGCGGAACCGCTTGAGTTCCGACTCGGAGAGCTCTAATACCGACACGGGGTCGCCCTCCCGCGGGTAGTACATCACCTCGCCCGAACAGACGCCCGGTTCGACGACGGCGTTGAGCAGCGAGGAGGCGAGCATGGACTTGCCGCTTCCGCTCTCGCCGACGATACCGAGCGTCTCCTCCCGGTGGATATCCATATCCACGTCTCTGACGACGCGCGACGCGCCGCGGTTCAACTCGAACGACACGTTCAGGTCCCGGATTTCGAATATCTCGTCTCGAATGCTCATCGTTCACCTACTGCGTGCATGCGGGTGCTCGTTGATAGTAGTATCGTCATCTGTTCTCATATCTCCGCGGAATCCCCTTGGTCCGCCGCCTTGTCGTCGGTGGTCGTCGAGGCGTGCCGCGCGCGGAGTCGCACGTTGAACACGCTGTCCATCCCCTGCGAGAACAGCACGAGGCCGAACGACATCAGGAAGATGGTCACCATGGGGAAGATGAGCCAGTGCAGCATCTGCGGGCGGTTCAGCGCCCCGCCCTTGTACGCGAGGTTCATCAGCACGCCCCAGTTGAACGTCGTGAACGGGAGGATGCCGAGGAAGTACAGCCCGACCGACTCGAAGATGATGCGGCGGGAGGCGAGCGCGGAGTTGATGGTGATGTACGGCATCAACTGCCCCAGGAGGTCCCGGCGCAGGATGGTCCCGGTGGAGAGGCCCATTATCCGAGAGGCCTCCACGTAGGACTCCTCGCGGATGCTGAGCACCTGCGAGCGCACCGTCCGCGCCAGCCCCGGCCAGTTGTCGAGGCCGAGGAGGACGCCGACGATGTAGGGGTTCTCCGGTGCGAAGATGGCCATCAGGACGATGACCAGCGGCAGGCCGGGAATCGTGATGACGACGTCCGTGACGGACATCAGCACCGTGTCGACGACCGTTCCGCGCATAAATCCCGACAGGAGGCCGACCAGCGCCGCGACGCCGATGCTGATGACGGCGCCGGCGAATATCATCTTGAACATCGCGGGCGTCGCGTGGATGAGTTGGGCGCCGATGGGCTGTCCGAACGTGTCGGTTCCGAGGATGTAGTTGGGGTTCTGGAACGGTTGCGCGAGAATCGGGGCGTCCCCGCTCGTCGGCCGGTCGACGAGAACGACGCCGGCCGTTCCCGCGAGGAAGAACCCGAACAGGATGAGCGTCCCGACGACGGCGCGCCAGTCGGTCAGCGCGACGCGGGCGGGGGCGACGACCGTCAGGTCGAGAGTCCGTTTGACCCGTTCGCTCATCGGCGTCGGTTCGTGCTCCGTGGACGAGTTGAACAGCTCTTCGAGGTCGACCGTATCGTTGGGGTCTCGGTTACTCATTGTCTGCTCCTGCGGAGATGCGCGGGTCGACGAACCCGTACGTGAGGTCGGCGATGAATATCGCCACGACGGTGACGGTCGTGAAGATGATGAGCGACCCCATCAGCAGCGGGTAGTCCTGCGTCTGGATGGCGTTGTACATCAGCAGTCCCACGCCGGGGTACGAGAAGATCTGTTCGACGATGACTGCACTGCTGAAGACGCCGGCGATGCCGATCATGAACTGCGTGTACATCGGGAGGATGGCGTTTCGACCCACGTACTGCGTCGCGATTCGAGACCCGCGCAGACCCCGTAGCTTCGCGACTCGGAGATAGTCCTCGCCGAGCACCCGGACCGAGTTGCCGCGCATGGTCAGCGCGCCGCCCAGTCCGAGCATGCTCATCGAGAGTATCGGGAGCGCGGCGTGCATGACGATACTGCGCATGAACGGGACGTTGAACCCGGCGGTCACGCTCGAGGAGACGCGGCCCCCGTACGGGAACCACGACATCTGGATGGCGAAGAAGTAGATGAGGAGGATACCGACGATGTAGTACGGCACCGAGTTGAGTCCGATGAGAACGACGGAACTCACCGAGTCGAAGCGCGACTTCTCCTTGAACGCCATCACCGCTCCGATGACGATGCTGAGCGAGTAGCCGACGACCATCGCGTAGACGCTGATGAACATCGACCACGGGACCCGCTCGAAGATGAGCGCGGTGACGGGCTTGTTCTCGTAGATGGAGGTGCCGAGGTCCTGCTCAAAGATGATGCTGCTGAAGTACTGATAGAACTGGATGTACAGCGGCTGGTCGGGTTGGACGTTCGTGTACAGCGCGACGAGTCGGTTCAGCCGTTCGAGGTTGACCGTGCTCCCCCCGGTCCCCGCCTGCTGTGAGAGGATGACATTCTTGAGCGATTCGGTCGGGCTTCCGGGCATCGCGTGGTAGAGCACGAACGACAGCGTCACCGTCGCGACGAGGGTCAGAATCGCCTGCCCGAACCGCTTTGCCAAGTAGTTTGTAGCCATGTTTTGAATTATCTTCTATGTGGTTCCCTAAAACTGTTTCTGGAGTCGTTCGGGACGGTCGTTACCGCTGCGTCACCCACCCGCGCATCCACGCGTGCTGTCCCGGGTTGTTGGCGTCTATCTTGTGCTCGCCCGACCCGTCGGGGAAACTGAAGTTCGCCTCGTCGCCCCAGTAGCCGCTGTTCTCCTGCATGTAGACGATGGCGGGCAGGTCGTAGTTGAACCACTGCACGAGCGTCTTGGTCCGCTCTTTGACCTGCTCTTTCGACGTCGACGCCGGGAGGTCGTTCATGAGTTGGGCGGGCTGGATCGACTGTCCGCTCCCGGACACCGTTTCGGCGCCGACCTGGCTCGGAATCGTCGTCTCGAACGGGACGCCCGTCGGGCCGACGTCGTCGCTGCTGGCGGGGTCGCCCACTAGCACGCCGTAGAAGTCGTTCGAGTAGTACGCGGTGGGATGCCACAGAGCCTTGGCGACGTGCCAGACCCACCCGAGGTCGAAGTCCCACTCCTGAAGCTTCGTGTAGTAGCTGTCTCCGACGGCGTTCAGGTTCGTCTCGATACCGAACTGATTCAGTTGGTCGCTGAGGAACTTGCTCGGCTGAGCCTGCCCGATGTTGTCGCGCGTGAGGATGTCGAGGCTGACCGTGTTCCCCTCCGAACTGGCCCACGTCCCGCCCTGCTTCGAGTAGCCGGCCTCCTCCATGTACTGCGCCGCCTTCTCCGTGTCCGCGTTGACGGGGTACTTGATGAGTTGGTCGACGAACTCCTGTCCGAGATACTCTTCGTGGATGGACGACCGAAGCCCCGTCTGCACCTGCGTCGGTTCGGCGACGTAAGCCGCCTGCACGGCCGCACTCGTGATGGCTTCGAGGTCGATGGCGCTGATGAGCGCCCGGCGAACGCTGCGGTTCGCGAGGTGCTCGTTCTTCCAGTTAAGGATGAACTTCTGAGTTCTGAACCAGTTGAGTTTGAACTGGTTCTTGATGTTGTCGGGGTAGCGCTGCGGTTCGTTGATGTAGCCGAACAGCGCCATGTCGAGTTTGTCGCTCGTGGCCAGCGAGTCCGTGTTGTCGCCGACGGGGACGATGCGCGTCTGCTCGATGTCGGTCCGGTCGGCGTACGGGTGGTCCTCGTACTTCTGCGTGATGGTCTCCGCGGAGTTGAACTGCGTTATCTCGTACAGACCGTTTCCGAGGCCCTCGTCGACGAACTGCTGGGTCGAGATGGTCATCTTCAGCAGTTCCTGCGTGACGGCGTCGCGCTCGTCGGACCCCGAGGCCTCCTCGTAGCGGGTGAGGTACTCCTCGAAGATCCACCGCGGCGTGTTGACCGCGGTTCCGACCAGACTCGCCTTCATCAGCGACGGCGTCACGGCGTTCTTGAACGTCCGCTTGATCGTCCGCTCGTCGACCAGTTCGTGGCTCGCGTAGTTCGACGACTCGGGGTCCTGAAGACGGTCGATTTCGCTGCCCACGTAGTAGTCCTTCGCCGTGACGTCCCGGCCGTTCCAGTACGTCCACCCCGTCGGGAACGTCAGCGTCATCTCCTTGCCGTCTATCGTGATGTCCTCTAAGAAGTCCGAGGCGATGGTTCCGTCGGAGTACGCCGTCGCCACCGGCGTCCAGAAGTAGGTGCTGAAGGAGTGACCGAAGTTCGCCAGGTTCCACTTGTTGAACTGAATCTGCGTCGGTTGTCGCCCGCCGACGAAGTCCAATCGCTCCTCGGACCCGTTTCCGCCCCCGGAACTCCCGCCGCCGGAGCCGGTTCCCGATCCGGTCTCGCCGCCGGACTGCCCGCCGCCGCCGGAGCCGTCGCCGCCCATACATCCTGCTAGTCCTGCTGATACGATGCCGGCACCGGCGCCCAGGAGGGCGCGCCGGTTCCAGCGGTTTTCGTCATTGCTCATGACCACTATCGGAGAGTGTGTCACTGACTGTATATATATCTATTGTTCACCGCGGGTTTGGGCGGATGACCGGAGAGGACGACCGCAGGGCGTCGAACAACGCAGGAACGCCTCAGAAAATCCGAGATGCGGTTCGTTTCGAGGGAACTATGCTCCGAGAACGATATGTGACCGCGTTTCCGATCAGGTCTGGCGTCGCGTACAGACGACGAGCAACGTACCGGAGACGATGAATATAATCACGAACGTCACTATCTGGACGACCGAGATGACGTACGTTGCGGTTCCGGATTCGACGAACTGCAGTGCGACCGCTAGCACGACCAGCGCCAGTGCCGAGACCATCGCGAGGAGGCGAAACTGGTTGCGGAAATCGCACAATACGTCGACGAAACTGGCGTCGGTCATGGCGGCCTTTCGCGACCGGTGCTTATCAAACGTGCGACGGGTCGTGTTCGTCAGTCGGCGCGGATTTATTACCCGCTGTCGGGAACGAACACCCGATGCACGATGAGGACCTCGCCCAGGGACCCGACGCCGGCCGCGAACTTCCAGCCGAATGGCGAACGTACGACGACCCCGAGACGGACGCACGGATCCGTCAGCTCACCGACTGCGAGGAGGGCGACAGCTGGCACCTCTACTTCACGGAACCGAGTTGGTACGACGACGGCCGACGGCTCATGTTCCGTTCGACGCGCGGCGGGAACGGCATCGACCTCTACTCGGTCGACCTCGAAACAGGCGGGATACGCCAACTGACCGACCTCCCGTCCTCGCTCTCGGGCGTGACCTGTCACCCCGACGCGAGCGTCGCCGCCTTCTGGGCCGACGACCGTCTCGTCGCGTTCGACCTCGACCGCGAGACGCTTACCTCCCTGTACCGCCTCCCGGACGGATACGGCGGGAGCCACGCGGCGATAACCGCGGACGGCGAGCGAGTCGTCGCCGCCATCTCCGAGCGCGTCGACCTCGAACGCGACGACGAGAACCGAGAGCGGTGGATGGAGGCCCGCATGAACGTGGACGCCAACTCCAAGGTGATTTCGGTGCCCCTCTCGGGAGGGGAGCCGACGGTCCACGTCGACGAGAACCGGTGGCTCAACCACGTCAACGCCTCCCCGACGCATCCCGAACTCGTCACCTACTGCGAGGAGGGTATCTGGGAGCGGGTCGACCGGGTGTGGGGTCTCGACCTGACGTCGGGCGACACGTGGCGGATACGGCCGACGGAGGAGGGCGAGGCCGTCGGCCACGAGTACTGGCTCGCCGACGGCGAGTACGTGGGATACCACGGGTGGCGCGGCGACCGTGACGACCCCGACGCGTTCTTCGGACAGGTACGGTACGACAACGAGGACCGACGGGAGGCTCCCGCTCCGGACGTCTACACGCACTTTCACAGTAACACGCGCGACCTCGTCGTCGGCGACGGAACCTATCGCGGCGTTCCGTACGACCTCCTCTGGCGCTGGGACGAGGAGGCGAGTGCCTACGAGGCGCCGCGGATGCTAGCCACCCACAACTGGCAGAGCGACGCCGACGCCCACCCGCACTCGCGACTCGCCCCGGACGGCGACAGCGTGGTCTTCGACAGCACCCGCGGCGGCGCCGGGTCGGAGGTCTATCTCGCGACGGTGCCGGAGGACCTCTCCGACCTCCCGCGCTACGAGGGGCCGGGTCTCCGAGTGGACTGACGTTTCGTCGCTCGACAGTTCGCCCCGCTACGGCCGGATTTCACCCCATCCGGAACTCCTCCCAGTCGTCCTCGAACTGCCGCCGGTCGATGTTCGCCTGCGGTCGGTCCACGATGTAATCGAGCGTCAGTTCCTCGCCGGGGTCGGTCCGCCACTCGACCACGAGGTCCCACCCGTCGCCGGTCCACTCGAAGTACGACTCCCACGCGAACGCCGCGTCGGGACCTTCGTGCGCCTTCGCGCGGAGTTCGAGCGTCGCGTCCTTGTGCGGACAGACGCCCTCGACGCGGGCCGCGGGCGACTCGCCGGGCGAGAGCGTCGTCGTTCCGCTGGCCTCGCCGTCGCCGACGTTACCGGCGACGACCGAACTCGACGAGGAGACGGCGATGGGCGAGACGGTACCGCCCTTCCGCACGTCGTTGTCGACGTACTGATTTCCGAACGCGGTCGGCCCCGTCTCTCGTATCCCGTGCGTCTGCGTGCGCTCCCCCTCCGGGCGGTCGTCGAGCATCCGAACGTTCGAGACGGTGATTCCCTCCGTGGGGAGCGTGTAATCCGTCTCCCCCTTCGGGTAGCCGTGAACCCGTATCGCCTCGCCCTCGCAGTTCTTGATGACGCCGCCGGAGATGCTGACGTTGAACGACGCGGACGCGAAGATGCCGGAGTCCTCCGCGCCGACGATGTTCACCTCGCCGATGGAGGCGTTGCGCGCCGTGAGCAGCATGATTCCCTTCATCCCGTCGCGGCTGACGACCTGCCCCACGGAGACGTTGTTGCAGAAGTTCGCCAGGCGGAACGTCGGATAGCCCGCCGGACCGCCGGGACTTCGCCCGATGACGCTGTTTATCGTCGCGTCCGTCGTCTGGTTGAGCAGCACCGCACACCCTCCGATGTCCGTGGCGAGGACGCGGTCCACCTGCAACCGGTCGACGCCGTACGTCTCGACGGCGTGATGGCCGCCGTTTTCGAGGTAGACCGACTCGATGCGCACGTCCTCGCAGCGCTTCGGCGTGCCGATGTCGTAGCCGTTGTCGATTCGGATGCCGTCGTTGGTGTCGGCGTCCTCGTCGTACAAAACGGTCACGTCGCCGATTCGAACGTTCGAGCAGCGCTGGAACCGCAGCGCCATCCACGGCCCGCCCTCGACGGTCAACCGCGGCACTTCGACGTGTTCCGCGTCGGTTGCCGTCACGGCGATGGCGTTCGAGTACTCCCCGGATTCGTACTCGAAGGAGAGGGGGGCGGCGACGTCCAACACCGTGTAACTCGGCAGTTCGACGCTGCGGAAGTCCCCGTCGTTGTACGGGACCGATCCCGGCGAGACGATGGAGACGGTCTCCTTCCAGTCGCGGCCGTCGGTGAGGCTGTCGACCGCGGCCTGCGCGACGGTCAGCACGTCCTCGCCGCTGGCTACGTGGTCGTCCCGGCCGTCGGCGTGGAAGACCCCCTCCTCGTCCTTCCAGACGACGACGTCGGCCGCCCGCGAGGGCGTGTAGAGGCGGTCGACGTCGAGGGACCCGAGGTTGTCGAGTTCGTGGCCGCCGGCGTCCACGTCGCGGTTCCACGGCCGACCGGAGGGGCCGTCGCCGGTCTGCTCCTTCTCTGTGCCCGTCGTCGCGCCGGCGCTTCCGGTCGCCGCCGCACCGGTTCCGGCCGCCCCGAACAGTGCGAGCGCCGTTCGCCGCGTGAGACTCAGTTCGTCGTAGCTATCGCTGTCGTGACCGCCGTCTCTGTTCGTCACAGTTCGTAATCATATCCATCGAACATATAGGTTTCTACCGAACGTCGTCCCCAGCGATTCAGCGTGGCGGGAGATTTCCGTTCGTCCGGAAGTCGGCGTCCCCCGCGACGGCGGCCGTCGCGTCGGCGAGGTCGTTGCCGGCGAACAGGCGGGCGTCGGCGACGTCGCTCGCGGCGAGGAACGTTCCGGTCCCCTCCTGCGCGCGGCAGTTCCGGACGCTCACTGAGTCCACCGCGCGCAGGTCGACCGCCGCCGCGTCCGACTCCCGGTGGGCCTGCCGCCCCGCGAACCCGTCGACGCGGAGTCCCTCGACGCCGACGCACCGGAGGCCGTTCTCGAAGTAGTCGGGGACGTCGCCCTCCCACTCGACCGAGAGGTCGCGGAGGTCCACGTCGCTGGCGTTCTCGACGTGGAGCGCCGCGATATCGCGCTCCTGTATCGGCGGCACGACCGACGTCGGTTGGAGGTCGAAGTTCCCGCCGACGGCGTCGGCGTGTTCCCCTCGCCGAACCTCGATTTCGACGCCGTCGAACCGCACTCCCCGCACATCGGCGCTCTCGTGGGCGTAGACGAGCGCCCCGTTCTCGCTCCGCGCGACGACGTTCGAGAAGCGAACGTTACGGACGGGGCCGACGCTCGTCGACTCGTCTCTCGGAACCGACGTCACGTAGATCGGCTCCCCCTTCCCCCACCACGGACCGGGAAGGAGGCGCGTCTCGACGACGATGTTCGAGAACAGCACGTTCTCCACGGCCCCGCCGTCGCGGTGCTGAATCCCGAGGCCGCGGTTCGAGTCGGTGACGACGCAGTTCTCGAACGTGCAGTTCCGCACGTCCCGCGCGGTCTCGGACCCGAACTTGATGGCGCAGGCGCTGGAGGCGAGCGTGCAGTTCGTCACGGTCACGCCCTCCGTCGGTCGGTCGCTCTCGGCGAGCGTCCCGACCGTGATGGCGTCGTCGCACGTCCGTATCGTGCAGTCGGAGACGTGCACGTTCCGGGAGTTCATCACCGACACGCCGTCGCAGTTCGGTATCCTGGGGTGGTTGTGAACGTCCACGCCGACGATATCCACCTCCTCGGAATCGTGGACGCTCAGCGTCCACGCGGGCATGTCGCGGAGCGTGACCCCCCGAACGAGGACGTCCTCGCACCCCTCGAAGAGGAACATCGGACCGGGGCGGAAGTCGGGTTTAGCCGCCGGCCACCTGTCGGTTCCCGAGGAGCGGTCGAGGTACGCGTCGCCCTGCCGGGCGCGGTGCGCGCCGTTCGAAACCAACGGATGCGCGTCGCTCTCGTCGGAGTGGCCGCGGATGGGCGTGTCCATCAGCATGAACTCCGTCCCTCGGCCGTCGAACGTCCCGCGCCCCTCGACGGCGACGTTCTCGACGCCGTCGGCGACGAGAAACGGTCGTTCGCCGTCCGGTCCGACCCGCGCGTCGTCGTACGCCGACTCCTCGAACGCGGCGAACACCGTCGCGCCGGCGGCGAGTTCGAGCGAGACGTGGCTTCTCAAGCGTACGGTTCCGACGACGTACTCCCCCGCCGGCACCGCGACCGTTCCCCCGCCGCCGTCGGCGCAGGCGTTTATCGCGCGCTGAAACGCGTCGGTGTCCGTCTCGGCGTCGTCGTCGTACTCCCGTACCGAGACGGTCGAGTGAGCGTCCATGGCGGGTGTCTGGCGAGCGGTTCCGATAGGTGTTGCGGTGGTGCCCCGAGCGCTTCGGTCGGAGTTCCCGCGTTCCCGTGCCTACGTTCCTGTGCGAATGGCGTACGTTTATCATCCGGACCGTCCAACCGGCGGTCATGACGGCAGCCGACAGACCGACCGGTCTGAGAACCGAGTACGCGACGGAACCGCTCGGCATCGACGAGACCAACCCGTGTCTCCGGTGGCGGGTCGAGACGGACAGGAAGGGGGCGAAACAGACCGCGTTCCGCGTCCTCGTCGCGTCGACGCGGGAGCGACTCGACGACGACGAGGGCGACGCGTGGGACACCGGCAAGCGGACGACGTCCCGGCCCGCCGTTGAGTACGACGGCGCTCCCCTGACGGCCGAGGGGCGGTACCACTGGAAGGTCCGCGTGTGGGACGAGACCGGAACCGCAGGCGAGTGGAGCGACGCGGCGACGTGGGAGATGGGCCCCCTCGCCGCGGACGACTGGGAGGCGTCGTGGATTCGACGACCCGAGGACGGGGAGTTCGAACGCGGGCAGTTCTCCTACTTCCGTCGAGAGATAGCTTTCGACGCCGCCGTCGAACGCGCCCGCGTCCACGTCTCCGCCGGCCACCAGTACGCGCTCTCGGTCAACGGGAGCGTCGTCGACCGCGGGCAGTCGTTCGCGTACCCCGACTACCAGTACTACAAGACCGTCGAGGTGACCGACGCCCTGAACGCGGGCGAGAACGCCCTCGGCGTCCTGCACACGTGGAACGGCGAGGGACAGGGTCGCCCCGAGGGCGAACCCGGTCTGCTACTCCGACTGGTCGCCGAACTCGCCGACGGGAGCCGACGGGTCGTGACGACGGACGGGTCGTGGCGGACCCGCGAGGGACCGTGGACCGATGCTCCCCTCCGGAACGGCGAAATCGCCGAACCGGTCGAAGTCGTCGACCAGCGCCGTCGACCCGAGGGCTGGAGTCGACCGGGGTTCGACGACGCGGCGTGGGACACCGTCGACGTCGTCGGGGAACATCCCGCCGGTCCTTGGGAACGACTGGTCGCGCAGAATCGGGGAATCGAGCGGCGCGCCGTCGCTCCCGAGTCGGTCGAGCGACTCGACTCCGGGGCGCTGGTGTTCGACTTCGGGCGCGTCTACGCCGGGGTTCCGGTCGTCCGCTTCGAGTCGGGTACCGACAGCCGACGCGTCGAGATGCGTGCGGGCTACCGCCGCGAGGCGGACGGGTCGGTCTCGGCAGACGAGGGCACGCAGTGGACCGATATGCGGTACGCGTGTGTCCAACGCGACGGCGAGCAGACGTTCCGTCCGTTCCACTACCTCGGCCTCCGGTACCTACAGGTCGACGACCCGGGAGAGGACCTCTCGCCCGACCAGGTGGAGGTAATCGCCCGCCACAACGAGGTTCCCGACCCGCACGCGGCGACGTTCGAATCGTCGAACGAGACGGTGGACGAGGTGTTCGAGTTGGCGCGGCACTCGGCGCTGTACGGCTCTCAGGAGCAGTTCGTCGATACGCCGACGCGGGAGAAAGGGCAGTTCCTGATGGACGCGCTCAACATCTCGCGGGTGACGACGCGCGCCTTCGGCGAACGCCGCCTGAGCAGGCAGGCCATCGAGGAGTTCGTCCAGTCGCACTACCGCTACTGGGCCGAGAGCGGACGGCTGAACGCGGTGTATCCGAACGGGGACGGGAGGCGAGACATCCCCGATTTCACCGAGTCCTTCCCGGAGTGGGTGTGGCGCTACTACCTCGTCTCCGACGACCGAACCCTGCTCGAGACGGCGTACCCCGTCGTCCGCGCCGTCGCCGACTACGTCGTCCGCCACGTCGACGAGGAGACGGGTCTCGTGACGAACCTGAGCGGCGGAGAAGGGGGACCGTACGAGGAGGGCATCGTGGACTGGCCCGCCGAGATGCGCTACGGATACGACCGGGCGTGGCCGGCCCGCACGACGGTCAACCTCCTCGGCGTGAACGCCTTGGCGCGGGCCGAGCGTATCGGCGCGGAACTCGGCCGCCCCGACCCGGAACTGGCCTACTTCCGTCGCCGGTGTGAGGCGCTGGAATCGGCGGTCGTCGACCGACTCTTCGACGGGGACCTGTTCGTCGACGGCGCCGACGCCGAGGGGGCGAGCGAGCACGCCTCCCAGCACGCGAACGCTCTCGCCCTGGCGTTCGGCGTCGTTCCCGAGGGGGCCATCGACCGCGTGGCGGACCACGTCGCCGACGCCGGGATGCGGATGGGGCCGATGATGGTCCCGTGGCTCCTGCAGGCGTTCGAGGCGAGCGACCGCCCCGCGGCGATGGTCGACCTCCTGACCGACCCCGCGGACGACGGATGGGCGAACATCCTGGCGCAGGGCGGGACGTTCACGTGGGAGACGTGGCACTGCCGCGACGAGGACCTCCCCGACGACGAACGGCGGAACCGCAGCGAGTCGCACGCGATGGGTGCGACCGTCCTCGCGTACGTCCAGCGCGTCCTCCTCGGCGTCGAATTCGACGACGCCGCGGTCGGCCGGGTCCGAGTCCGTCCGCCGACGGACGGTCTCGAATCGGCGAGCGGCCGCGTGCCGACGGAGTACGGTCCGCTGCGGGCGGCGTGGGAGCGCACGGACGGGGAGTTCTCGCTCTCGCTGACGATTCCGTGGAACGTCGAGGCGACCGTCTTACTGCCCGCTCCCGCCGAAGGCACCGTCTCCGTCGACGGCGAACCCCTCGGGGACGTGGACGACCGCGCCGACCCGGCCGTCCCCGGCGTCGACTGCGCCGCACGCGTCGACGGCGAACTCGCGGTCGACGTGAAGGCGGGTACGTACCGGTTCTCCGTCGGGCGTTCGTAGCGACCTTCCGCCATCGTCGGAAGATATCCAAGTTCGAATCACGCGCTCGAAAAGCAGCCGTTTCACCTCGGTCGCCGCCGTCTCCGGCCGAACAAATCTCTCAGAATCATCCGACGATACCGGATACTCGTGTTGATTACGTATCCAATCCGAGTGTACGAATTACGGTACTACTATTGTAACGCATCGTGCGTCAGATATCGTATCCTCGACTGTTTTGATCCGCGCAAACGAGCGGCAGACGCTCCGTGGACGTGAGAGAACGTGTCTCATCCGAATATGCGACCGACTTCGGTCGACCTTCGAGTCGGGTACTCGGCCGAGACGATCCGACGATACCGGATAGAGTGTCCGGCGACGCCGGACGAACGTCGTCGGAGAACGGTGATACAGGGTACCGTTCGAGACGGAGGGGCGCACGGAACGCGTTGCGGTGCGCCGGCGGACGGCGTCAGGCGGTCGCTATCGTCACGAACCCGTCGAAGTTGAGGATGACCTTCTGCGCGAAGTCGCCGAACAGCGCCTTCCCGGTGGGCGAGCGCTGCCGTCCGAGGATGAACGCGTGGTCGCACCCCTCCTCGTCGCCTACGTCGACGACCGCCTGCGCCCGCTTGTCGTCGCTGACGACCCTGACGACGATATCGTACTCCACCTCGTACTCCGAGAGTACGTCGTCGACGGTGTCGCGGACGCTCTTTTCGGCCGTAGCGAACACGTCGTAACTCACGTCCTCCACCGACTTGATGGATTCGAGCGTTTCGACGTCCGCCTCGTACTCCTCGTCGGTGAGCGTCACCAAAAAGAGGAGGTCGACGTCCGCCCCGGACGCGTGCTCGCAGGCTTCGTGCAGGAGTTCGCGGTACTCCTCGGAGTCCTCAACGACGACCAGTCCTTGCTTCATATGCGAGTAACACATCCTTCGACACGACATAAATCCACCGGCGAGGCGCGAGAAGACGGTCCGCGCACGGCTATCGTGGCCGCTCGGGACGACGTTCGGTCCGCGTCATCGGGGTTGTGCCGATTACTTCTGCCCGACCCACCCGTGGAGCCACGCCACGCGTCCAGGTTTGGTGCGCGACATCAGCGATTTGTCCTCGGGCATCTGGAAGGTGAAGTCGCCGGTGTCCCCCCAGTAACCGCTGTTCTCCTGTACGTAGACGAGCGCCGGCATATCGTAGTTGAACCACTGGACGAGCGTCCGGGTCATCTTCTGCACCTCCTCTCCGGTCTCGGCGACGGGGAGGTCGTTCATGAGTTGTGCGGGTTGGATCGACTGCCCGCTTCCGGACACCGTCTCGGCGCCGACTTGGTTCGGAATCGTCGTCTCGAACGGGATGCCGGTCGGTCCGGTGTCGTCGCTGCTGGCGGGGTCGCCGACCTCGACGCCGTAGAAGTTGTTCGAGTAGTACGCGGTGGGGTGCCACAGCGCCCTCGCGACGTGCCATATCCACGCGATGTCGAACTCGTACTCCTGAAGTTTCGCGTAGTAGTCGAGACCGATGGACTTCACGTCGGTGCCGATTCCGAAGGCGTCCAGTTGGTCGGAGAACACCTTCGTCGCCTGCGTCTGCGCGCTCTTGGAGTCAGCGATGATGGTGAAACTGAACGACGAACCGCTCCCGTCGACCCACTCGCCGCCGGACTTCGAGTAGCCCGCCGCGCGCATGTACTCCGCCGCTTTCTCCGTGTCGCCCTCGACGGGGTACTGGATGAGTTTGTCCGTGAACCCCTCTCCGAGGTACCGTTCGTGGATGGACGAACGCAATCCGGTCTGCACCTGCGTCGGCGTCCCGACGATTCCCGCCTGGTTGGCGGCGGCGACGATAGAGGGCAGGTCGACCGCGGCGGCGACCGCCCGCCGGACGTTCCGCTTCGCGAGGTGTTCGTTCTTATAGTTGAACGTAAACTTCTGGGTACGGAACCACTCCAGTTCGTACTGGTTCTGGAGGTTGTCGGGGTACCGTTGGCGTTTCTCCTCCGTGATGTAGTCACCGAACGCGAGGTCGACCTCGTCTTGGACGATGAACGACTCGGGGTCGGCGGTGTCCCACGGGATGACCCGCGTCTGTTCGACGTTCGTTCGGTCGGCGTACGGGTGGTCTTCGAACTTCTCGAGGATGCCCTCGGAGGAGTTGAACCGGACGAGTCGGTACAGGGAGTTCCCGAGGCCCTCGTCGACGAGTTGCTTCGCAGAGATGGTCATCCCGAGGAGGTCCGACGTGATTTCGTCCCGTTCCTCCTGCGTCGACGCCTCCCGGTACCGTTCGAGATACTCGCCGTATATCCACCGCGGCGTGTTGACGAGGAACCCGGCGATGGTGGCGCGCATCAGTTCGGGCGTCGTCGGGTTCTTGAACGTTCGCTCCAGCGTGTAGTCGTCCACTAGTTCGTGGCCCTCGTACGGCGAGGCCTCCGGGTCCTGGAGCCGAGTTATCTCCAACTGCATGAGCAGGTCCTCGGCCGTCAGGTCCTCGCCGTTCCACCACGTGCGGTCCTCCGGGAAGGTGATGGTCAGCGTCTTCCCGTCCGTCGTCAACTCCTCGGCGAGGTCCGGTCTGATGGCGCCGTCGGAGTGTCCGGAGGCGACGATATCGTGCGTCATCACGTCCCACGAATTGGCGTAGTTGGCCGCGTTGAACCCGTTGAACTGGACTTGGGTCAACTGGCGAGCGTCCATGATGGTCAGCGTCTTTCCCTCCCCGGAACCGCCGGCGGTACCGCCGCCGCCACCGGCCGCCGTCGCGTTGCCGTTCGACCCTTCTCCCGAGCACCCGGCGAGTCCGGTCGCGAGCGCCCCGCCCGCCGCTCCGATCATCCGACGACGTGTAAGACGGTTGCTATCTCTGGTCATACGAGTTGACGTTGCTCAACATCACGTATAATTCTTATGTACGAATATCGGCGGTTCGGCTTCCGACTCCCGGCTCATCGGGGGGTCGATGTGTCGGGTCGGTGCCGACGCTCTCGGCGGCCGACGAATCTCCGCGCGCTCAGGGAACGAGTTCGAGCACGCGTTCGACCGTCGTCGCGGCGTCGGTCGACGGGGAGTACTCGAGGCCGACGTAGCCGTCGTACCCGGCGTCGTCCAACGCCTCGAAGACGCGCGCGTAGTTGAGTTCGCCCGTTCCGGGTTCGTGTCGCCCCGGCACGTCGGCGACGTGGACGTACCCGACGAACTCGACGTGTTCGGTCAGGTTCTGAATGACGTTGCCCTCGGTTATCTGCTGGTGGTAGACGTCGTAGAGGACCGAGACGGCGGGGCTGTCCACCGCGTCCGCGATTTCGTACGCCTCGTAGGAGGAGTCGAGATAGTATCCGGGGTGGTCGACCGGGTTGTTGAGCGGTTCGACCACGAGGTCGATACCCGCCGCCTCCGCGGCGGGTGCGGCGTCACGGAGGGCGTTGACGACGGCGCGGTGTTCGGCGCCGGGCGGCAGGTCGTCCCGTTCGGGACCGACCGTGACCACGAGCGAGTCGACGCCGACCGCCTCGCCGAGTTCGACCGAACGCTCCAGGTCCGCGACTCCGTCCTCGTGTAACGAGGGGTCGGTGAGGCCGGGACCCTCCCCCTGCGTGTTGGCCGCGACGCCGACGCACGTCGACGCCGACACGGCGACGCCGTGTTCGTCGCAGCGGTCGCGGAGGGCGTCGGGGTCGACGTCCTCGATACCCCAGAACTCGATCGCTTCGAGTCCGAGGTCGGCGACGTTTGCGATGGCGTCCGTCGGGTCGTCGACTCCGAACACCATGTTCGCGTTCGCGCTGACGGTGAAGCTCATTCGGTCACCCGCTGTGACTCGCCCGTCTCCAGGGCGCGTTCGACCGCGAGGGTCGTCTCGAACGTCTTCCGGGCGTCCTCGTAGGGCGACCGGAGGAGCGATTCGTCCCGCGTCTCGACCGCCTCGAGGAACGCCGTTATCTCGGTCTCGTAGGCGTCGCCGTCGCCCTCGAACGCTATCTCCTCGCCGTCGACGGTGCCGACGAGGGTGTCGGCGCCGACGTCGAGTTCGAGCGAGAAGCCCTCGCCCGTCAGACTCAGTCCGTGCGAGAACCGCGCGGAGGTCGAGGTGGCCGAGACGTGACTGATCGCGCCCGTCTCGTGCCGCATCGACGCCGAGGTGGAATCCTCGAAGTCGAGTTCCTCCTCGCACACCTCCTTGCCGCCGACGGCCGATACGGATTCGACGTCTCCGGCGAAGTACCGGACCGCGTCGTAGGTGTGCGTCGCCTGCTCGACGACCTGTCCGCCGGAGAGGCTCTTCTTCCGCCACCAGTGGTCCGCCTCACCCGGGATACCGCACCACCAGTGTCCGTCGACGAGTGCGACGGTTCGGTCGCCGACGAGTTCCTTCGCGCGCTGAACCGAGTCGACGTACCGAACCATGTGGCCGACCTGCGCGAGACGGTCGGACTCGGCGACGGCCGCGGCGTTCTCACGAACGGTCTCGCTGTCCAGTGCGAGCGGTTTTTCCACGAACAGGTCCGCTCCGTGTTCGACCGCCAGCCGCTCTTGGTCCTCGTGCGCGAAGGGGGGAATCCCGACGACGACGGCGTCGAACGACGCTTCCTCGTACATCTCGTGGTGGTCGGTGAACGCCGCCGCGCCGTGCGTCTCCGCGGCGGCCGTCGCCCGTTCGTCGTCGATGTCGCAGACTGCGACGACGTCGGCTCGCTCGTTCGATTCAAGGTTGTCGAGGTGGACGGACGCGATACCACCCGCACCGATAAACGCCAGTTGAACGGTCATCGCCTCCCACTATCCGGTCGCGTGTTATCAAGGTACTGTCTCCCACGCGTCGGGACATCGACTCGTGAGTTCGCAACTCCGCGAGTCGGTCCTCGGGGCGCGCCGGCCGATTCGAACGACCGCTCACGGTGCGAGGAGCTTTCGCAGGACCTCCCCCGTCAGATGCTCGTCGGGGTCGAACGCGTCGGAGGCGGCGTAGGTCCGCAGGGCGTCGTAGAACTGCCGGACCGACGGCTCCGCGGCGGCCGCGAAGAGGTCGGCGGCGCAGACGAGCAGGCCGCCGTCCCCGACGGCCGTCTCGAACACGAGTCCGAGCCGCTGGTTGCGCTCGATGTTGTCGACCATCCGCACCAGCGGTTCGTACTCCGCCGGGGCGTCGTCGAGGACGACGGGGTGGGACCGTTTCAGGAGGTGCCACCACTGCCAGTCGCCGTGGTCGGCCGTCGGGAACGCCTCGAAGAGGGGATGCGTCGGGTCGAGCGCCGGCCCCATCGTTCCCGGCGGCGCGCGGCGCTTGAACAGCGCGTACGACCAGAAGTCGGTCCGAAACGTCCCGTCGACGGCGTGGGCGAGGTCCTCGCGCTTCGGGACGAGGAGGACGTCCGCGCCGTCGGTTAGGAGGTTCCGCGTCGCCTCGTCGAACGTCCGCCGCACGACCACGCTCGTTTCGCCCACGTCGTCGTCGCAGGCGGCCGGTTCGGGCGCGTCGTCCGGGTACGCCCACGCGGAGTAGCGGTTCGTCGCCACCGACCCGTCGACCCCGTCCGCGACGACGTCCACCACCAGTTCCAGCGCCGCCGGCGCGTCGACCGCGAGGTCGACGTCCACCCGTCCGAGAGCCGTCACCGTCCCCTGCGGGACGTCGGTCTGGTCGGTCCGTCCCGAGGTGACGACGCCCTCGTCGTTCTTGAGCGTCCACTCGGCGGCGACCCCCGCCAACCGCGTCGGTCCGTAGTGCGCTAAGCGAACGGTCGCGGCGAGCGTCTCGTCCGCCTCCCACGTCCGCGACGGCATCTCGACGAGTGCGACCGTCGGCGCGCAGAACCGCCGCCACGCCTCCGGGTCGACGACGCCCTTCGAGTCCATGAACGAGTCGAGCACGCCGACGAGCGCGGTCCCCTGTCCCGGGAAGTCCTGCAGGGCGAGCAGGTGGAACCCGCCGAGCGACGGCGTGCGGAGGGCCGCCTCGGCGTCTTCCCGGTAGCATCGAAGCGCCAACTGGCCGGAGGCGTGCGCGAACTCCGCGGCGCGGTCGAGCATCCGGTGGGCTTCGAGGTGGTCGCGGGCGAGTTCGAGGTTGCGCGCCGCGAGCACGCCGTCGTACTTCGGCAGTTCGCCGAAGTCCGGGTAGAACTGGTACTGCCCGATCTCGTGGGAAACGACCGGCATCGGCAGGTCAGCGACGAGGTGCTCGTAGTTCCTCGTCGTTGAGGGAGGGCGCTCGTTGAGGGCCGCTGCCCGAACGCGACTCCGGTCGCCCGCCGCGCCGTCGGGCGACGGGACGGACGCGGTGGTCCAGTAGTCGTCCGTCTCGGTGACCGTCGACTCGCTGAGGAAGTTGTACGACCCGGTCGCGTACAGCGGTCGCGGGTCGTGCTCGCGGCAGTGCTCGACGAGTTCGTCCATCGCGTCGCGGTCGCCGCACAACTCGTTTCCGAGCGCGAACATGACGAACGAGGGGTGGTCGCCGTAGGCGTCGAGGATGCGCTTGGCCTCCGCGCGGTAGAACGCTCGCGCCGCTCGGTCCTCGAACGCCGTCTCGCTGTTCCACAGGGGGAGTTCGGGTTGAAGGTAGACGCCGAGTTCGTCGGCGGCCTCGAAGGCGGCCCGCGGCGGGCACCAACTGTGAAATCGGTAGTGGTTGATACCGTACTCCGCCGCCGTCTCGAACACCTCGCGCCACGCCGAACGCGACGTCGGCGGGTAGCCCGTCCGCGGGAAGATACAGCAGTCGACGTTACCGCGCAGGAACGTCGTCCGGCCGTTGACGACGAACTTCGTCCCCCGCGCCTCGAACTCGCAGACGCCGAACGTCGTCGATACCGCGTCCGTCAGCGATTCCTCGTCTCCCGACTCCGCCTCCGTCGTCGCGTCGAGTTCGACGTCCAAGGCGTACGTCTCGGGGGAGAACTCGTCCCAGCGCCGGAGTTCGTCTCCGAGGTCGAACGTCGCCGTGACCGTCGTCGAAGCGGGCGGGGCCGTCGGAGGCGAGGTCGGTTCCGACCGAGGCGCTCCGCTCTCGGCGCCGACCGAGAACTCGGCCGTCTCGGCCGGGAACGCCGACTCTCGGTCGCCGCTCGCCGCTCGCACCGATAGCGAGAGACGACCGGAAACCGCCGTTTCGGTCCGATTGCCGACCGAGACGGTGACCGCCGCCGCGCCGCGGTCCGGGTCGGGGACCACCTGCACGTCGTCGACCCACACCGGCGACGTCGCGTCGAGTCGGACGTCGCCGACGACGCCGTTCCAGTTCGTCTGCGTGTGCTCGGTGGCCGCGTGCGACCGCTGGACTCCCGGCAGCGAGAGCACCGAGGAGGTGTTGTCGACGCGAACCGTCAGGACGTGCTCGCCGGCGTCGAGCGCCGCCGGAAGGTCGTACTCCTGCGGCGTCGACAGCGAGTCGCGCCGGCCGACGGGGTCGCCGTCGACCCAGAGGCGCGTCGAACGGGTCCGTTCGAGCGTCAGGACGACCCGTTTCGTCGCCCATTCGTCGGAAATCGTCACCGTTCGCTGGTACCACGCGGCGCCCTCGTACGGATGCCTTCGCGTCAGGTGGTCCGGTTCGCGCGTCGGGTTCGGCGCCCCCTTCTCCGCCTCGTCGGTCGTCCCCGGAAGGGAGATGACGTCGCCGAGCGACGACTCGAACCACCGCTCGTCGACGCCGACGTCGTCCGGGTCGAGCGCGAACCCCCACTCGCCGGCGAGCGACCGCGAGGACCGCGAGCACTGCGACGGCCGCGAGACCGTTCCGTCGTCTCCTGTCATCAGTTCGCACGGTACTCCCGGTCGGGAGTTAAGCGTTGCCTGCCGCTCCGACGCCGTTCGAAAGAAAACCTCATTACGCCGCGCGAGAGGGGCTACAAGAGATGTTCAGAACTGGTATCATCGGGATGGGCGGCATCGGACGCCACCTCGCCGAGGAGGTTCGCTCGCACCCTCGGGGCACCATCGGCGCCGTCGTCGACGTGAACGAAGAGAATCTGGCGGCGGCGGGCGAGTCGTTCGACCTCGACCCGTCGGCGCTGTACGTCAACGAGGCGGAGATGTACGCCGAAGAATCGCTCGACGCCGTCGTCATCGCCACGCCGCCGGGGTTCCACTTCGACCAGATTCGCGCGGCGTTCGACCGCGACCTGCACGTCCTCTGCGAGAAACCGGTCGTCCTCGACTCGACGGAGGCGAGCGAGGTGGTCCGCTGGGTTCGCGAGGAGGGGCACGTCCTGATGGCCGGCTACCAACGCCACCTCGACCCCGGATTCGTCGCCGCCCGCGACCGCTGGGCGGAGGGCGACCTCGACCCGACGTTCGCCACGGGGTCGCTCACGCAGGACTGGCGACACCACTACGAGGCGGGGACGAACTGGCGGATGGACCCCGACGTCGGCGGCGGCGGTCACCTGTTCAGCGTCGGCACGCACGTCGTCGAGTCGGTTCTCTGGATGACCGGCCTGACGCCCGTCTCCGTCACCGCCGAGATGTCGTTCCACGACGACGAGCGTCGCGTCGACGAGCAGTCCGCGATGACGGTCAGATTCGACAACGGCGCCATCGCCAGTTTCGGCGACTCGGGCGTCGTCCCCCGGACGATGGAGCACATTCACGTCTGGGACGAGGAGGGGGCGGTGTACCTCGAAGGCGAGGACTGGGGCGCGCGCGAATTTTCGGTCGTCGACGCGGACGGCGACCGACGGACGCCGGACTTGGGCGACGCCGAGGCGCGGACGAAGTTCGAGGCGTTCGTCGACGCGGTCGAGTCGGGGGCCGAACCCCCGGCGACGGCCGAGGACGCCCTCCGCGTGACGGCGCTGCTCGAAGCGGCCTACGAGTCCGCGCGCACCGGGTCGCGGGTGGACGTGGACCTGTGAGCGGCCGACCCGACGGCGGCCTCGCTCACTCGGCGCCGACGCCGAAGTGGCGCGCCAACCCGTCCGCTATCTGACCCATCCCGCGGTCGGAGGGGTGGACGAGGTCGGTGGTCAGCCCCTCCGCGCCCAGGAGGTCCGTCCCCTCGACGAGCGCGACGTTCTCCGGGGCGTCGACGGCGACGTCTCGGAGCGCCCGTCGATAGGCCCCCGGCGTCGACGCCATCTCGTCCTCGCCGTGGTCGGCGACGAGGTCCGCGGAGAAGGGAAACAGCGTGATGGCCGCGACGGCGGCGTCCGGCGCTCCCTCGGCGACCGTCCCGACGAAGTAGCGCGCGCGTTCCCGGAACGTCTCC
The DNA here is from genome assembly GCF_031624495.1 of Halogeometricum sp. S1BR25-6. Lineage (NCBI taxonomy): Archaea > Methanobacteriati > Methanobacteriota > Halobacteria > Halobacteriales > Haloferacaceae > Halogeometricum > Halogeometricum salsisoli. Next base: position 151,743 of record NZ_JAMQOP010000004.1, read on the forward strand.
GCCGAGAACCCCGCCGCGAGCATGTTCACCGACAGCGCGAGCGTCGCCACGTCGTAGTCGAGGCCCCCGGCGTACTCCGCGAGTTCCGGTTCGCAGAACGCCGACCCCGGACAGCCGAGGTTGACCACGTCGGCTCCGAGCGACTCCGCGAGGCGCCACGGGTACGAGAGGTTCACACCGGTGGCGTTGCTCCCGAACGTTATCGAAGTCCCGTACGCCAGGTAGCGTCGCTCCGGGAGTTCCGACGGTTCCGGCGGCCGTCGCCCGCCGTCGACGCCGTGGAGGACGACCGACCCGCCCCACAGCGCCAACCGACAGACCGCGGGCGAGAACGCGAACGCCCCGGGGTCCAACTGGGCCGGTCGCTCCGGCGTCTCGAACGTGAACGTCTCGGGTTCCGACCCGACGCGACGGTGCTCGGAGTCCATGAACGGCCCCCAGAACGGGACCACCTCGCAGGCGCCGTCGGGCGAGGAGAGGGTCACCTCGACCGGCCCCTCGGTCGGGACGAACCGTATCTCCGCGCCCGCCGGTCGGTACATCACGTCCCGCGCCTTCTCGTTCAGCGACCGTCGGACGGACTCCGGGACTCGCTGTAGCTTCCGTCCCTCGCCGCCGTCGACGGCGCGCAACTCCCCGACGTTGTGGAGGCTGACATCGTCGTACTCCATGCGACTACCGCCGCGAAGCGCGGTGAAATCGTTTCCGGTGGAAGCGCGGGACGGCGGTCGACCGTCGCTCGCTCACTTCGACTTTCGGACCGCCGTCCCCTGGGGACCGAGGTACGTCTCGCGTTCGCCGTCCGCGTACACGGCGATTCTGTCGACGACGAGACCGGGGTCGAGCGCCCACAGACGAAGCGTGCGGACGCCGGCCGACTCGACGTCGTGGGTCGTGGTGGTGACCGCGGCGCCGCGCAGGACGTTCTTCTGCCACTCCGGGTCGTGCTCGTCGCCGTCGGGGTCGACGGAGACCGCCCGGCGGGGACCGTCTCCGAGGGCGACGGCGTACCGGAGGTTCCGTCCGTCGCCCGCCGCCTGCGCGGGCAGGCACTGCACCTTGACCGTCGCGGCGCCCGCGGTCGTCAGTTCGACGTCGTACTCCAGTCGGGGGGCGTCGTCCGCGTCCGGGTCGTGGCTCTCGAAGCGCGCCGGCGCGACGCGCATCGTCCCCCCGGCGAGGCGGCCGGGGACGTCGCCGGGTACCCAGCGCTCTGGCGCGCCGTCGACCTTCCGACTGTAGCGTTCCGCCTCGATGCCGACCGAACCGTCGACTTCGAGGAAATCGGCACCCTCCGCCCGCGACGTCTCGTCCGCCGAGGCGACGGCTTCGACGCGCACGGCGTACTCGGCGCCGGCCCCGGCGACCGTCACGGTACTGCTCGCTCGCGCTTCCGCCAGTTCGTCCCAGTCGACCCCGACCCACAGGCGACGCTCGTCCTCGACGGTCCCCGATCGCTCGCTCACCTCGACCCACTCGGCGTCCGCCGTCGCCGTCCACTCGAAGGGGGCCGCACCGTAGTTGAACACGTCCACGAACCGTCGGCGGCCAACCCCGGCGCGGAACGCCGGCAACGACGGGACCTCACCGTCCGGTTCGAGCGGTTCTCGCCGTCCTTCGACGGCGACGCCGAGTTCGCCCGGCCCCGCCGGGTTGAGGCGGGCGACGTCCGGCGGGTCGAACACCCGGAGGTCGCGCGGCGAGGCCGACTGCATCCGGTCCCACTTGCCGCCGAGGAGCGTCTCGTTGTAGCGCGTCGTCTCCACCCGAATCCGGTCGTGGGCGTCCAGCGCGGCGTCTGCGTACCGGTTCGCGCTCGCCCGCCCCTGTTCCGCGTACCGACGGCTCCGCGCCGCGTGGAGAAACTTCTCGGACATCGCCGCGGCGCACCGAAGCGGGTACAGCACCAACTGGTAGAACGCGGGCCGTCGCCCCCGCGGGAGCGACTCGAACGCCGTTTCGGCCCGGTCGACCAGTCCGACGAACGCGTCGAGTCGACGCCGGGCCTCGTCGCCCCCGTGGACGAAACTGAACGCCGGGTCGCCGGTCGGCGTGTCCGGGTACACCGTCGACCACCCCATGTGCTCGGGCTTGCGGGCGAGACACAGCCGGTAGTACTCGCTCAGGAGGTCGGCTATCTCGTCCGCGTGCACCTCGCCGAACTCGCGCGTCGCCCAGTCGACCAGCCACTCCGACGGCGACCGACGGCCTCCGAGGTCGACGTCCCACGCGAGGTCGAGGAAGAACTCCGTCTCCTTCTCGGTCGGCTTCAGGTCGCCGACGTTGACGACCCAACACTCCCGCGCGCCGGCCTCGTACGCCCGCCTCATCTCCGTCGAGACGACGCCGAGCGGTACGCTCGACAGCCAGAGATAGTCGTGCGGGCGCCCCCAGTAGGAGAGGTGGTAGTAGATGCCGGACCCGCCCGAACGCTCGCGGTCCGCCTCGGTCGGAAGTCCGCGGAGGTAGCCGTGGCTGTCGTCGGGCCACAGCAGGCAGACGTCTTCCGGAACGTCGAGACCCTCCCGATAGAGGTCCAACACCTCCTTGTACGGACAGAACACCTGCGGGACCTCCTCGACCGGTCGCTCGTGGGCGGCGTCCAGCAGTCGCCGCTGGTCGTCGAGCACGCCCTGGAGCAGCGTCCGGGTCTCGGCTCGCGTCTCCCCGCCCGGCATCCCCGAGTCGTGAATCCCGCGCATCCCGAGCGTGAAGACGTTCTCGAATCCGGCGACCGACTCGACCCGCTCGCGCCAGTACGCCAGAACCCGGTCTCGGTTCGTCGCGTAGTTCCACTCGCCGACGGCGTCCTCCCACTCGTCGACGTTGTTGCGGTGCATCGGCTCGCAGTGGGAGGTGCCGACGATGACGGCGTACCTGTCTGCGAGTTCCGCGTGCTCGGGGTAGCGGTAGAACGCCTTCGTCCCCGGATGCATGGCGGGCCAGACGGTGTTCGCCTTCAGTCTGAGGAGCAACTCGAACAGTTTCTCGTACGTCCGCGGTCCGACGCCGGGCCGGTCGGCGGCGTCCTCGGGCGCGAACGTCTCGGACGCCCACGGCCGCAGTCCGAAGTCCTCGTCGTTGAGGAAGACGCCGCGGTACGCGACCGACGGCGGTCCGTAGCGGTACGCGCCGGGTTCGACGACGAGCGTCTCTCTCCGATCGGGGGGAACGTCGGCCCACCAGTACCACGGGGAGACGCCGATTCGCTTCGACAGTTCGTAGATGCCGAAGGCGGTTCCCCGGCGGTCGCTTCCGACGACGAGCACCGCCGAGTCGACGCCGGAGAGCGGGTCCGCCACCGTTCGCACGAGGAAGCTCTCTCGCCCTCCGGACAGGCGCTCGGCGTCCCCGTCGAGTCCGCAGCGTTCCACGCAGACGTCGACTCCCTCGGAGGACCCGAGCGTGCCGGCGACGACGGCTGTACCGGTGAGTTCGCCGAGCGACCCCGCGAGGGCCGGGCGTTCGTCGGTCACCCGCGCGACGTCTTCCGCGAAGTCCTCGGCCGCGATGCGGACGACGTCGGCGTCGTCCTCGTCGACGTACACGTCGGCGGCCGACCCGTCGCGGACGAGGGGTACCCCGCCGGAGACGGAGTCGTGCGTTATCACGTTCACCCGTTCAGTCGCCGGGGTACAAAACTCCTCACCCCTCGGCACCCCCCTGCTCACTCGTCGCCGCCGAGCACGTCCGCCGGCGACGCCGGGTAGGGTTCGCGCACCAGCCGTCCCATATCTATCTCCCGGTAGGGGTCGCGTCGCAGCGTCCCGTTCTCGACGAAGGCCGTCTGTCCCTCGGCGGTCAGTTTCTCGGCGAGTGACTCTCGGAGTTCCGCGGTCTTTTCGGGGTGGTCGCCCGCGCACTCGTCGACCTCGTTCGGGTCCGTCGAGAGGTCGAACAGTTGCTCGCGGCCGCCGTTCCGCATGAACACGTACTTCCAGTCGCCCTCGCGGACCATCGCCGTGAAGTTCGGCGGCAGTCGGGGCGTTCGGTGGTAGCCGAACAGGCGTTCGCGGGGGCCGGTGTCCCCGCGAAGCATCCCGAGCACGTCGACGCCGTCTCGCAGTTCCTGACTCCCGGCGGCCGTCGTGGCGATGCCGAAGAGGTCGGTCAACGAGACGAACTCCTCGCATCGTTCTCCCTCCGGGAGTTCCGCGGGCCAACTCACGAGGAAGGGAACCCGACAGGAGGACTCGAAGAAGGACGTCTTCTCCCACCCCCGGTGGTCGCCGAGCATCTCGCCGTGGTCGGAGAAAAAGCAGACTACCGTATTCTCGGCGTCGTCGCGCGCCTCCACCGCGTCGAGGAGACGTCCGATATGTCGGTCGACTTCCGAGACCATCCCGTAGTAGTGCGCCTTGACGACCCGAGCGGTCGTGCGGTCGATACCGTTCCCGCGAGCGGTCCAGAAGTGGTGGTTCTGCGCGGGTATCTTCTCGTCCATGTGGTCGACGGCCAACTCGCCCTCGACGGGGTCCGAGAGCCGGTCCGGGTCGTACATCCGGTCGAACGGCGGCGACGGGGCGAACGGCGGGTGCGGGGGTTCGTACGAGACCAGTCCGAAGAACGGTCGGTCGTCGTCCTCATCTCTCCCCCCGACGAGGTCGACTGCACGGTCGGTCATCCACGCCTCGTAGTTCGTCTCTCGCGGCAGCGCGTTCCGCTGTGGGAGGTGAATCATCGCTCCCTCTCGGGCCGTCGTCTTCACCTTGTGGCCGGTGTCAGCGCGATAGGCCTCGGCGCTGAGACGGGTGTCGTAGCCGAGGTCGATATCGCGCGGGTGCGCGTGGTACTTTCCGACCAGAAACGTCCGGTACCCGAGTTCCCCCATGCGCCGCGCGAGAAACGGGCCGCAGCGGTCTTCGAGGTGCGCGGCGTCGCGTTTCTCGTTGCCGAAGTAGCCGGTCGTGAGCGCGTCGCACCCCGTCCGTATCGTGTGTCTCGCGGGGATGCAGATGGGCGTCGTCGAGTACGCGTTGGTGAACGACACGCCGCGCGCGACGAGGCGGTCGATGTTCGGCGTGTGGATTCGGTCGTTGCCCAGCGCGCGAATCGTATCGAATCGCTGCTGGTCCGTCATCACGAACAGGACGTTAGGGGCGGCGGGAGGCATCGTCGCCGCTTCGACGACGGGCGACATAAACCCCCCTCAGGCGAGGGGTCGCTCGCCTTCCGGCGTCCCGTTCACGACGCTGTCGTCGTCGCCGCGTTCAGTCGTCGGAGACGAGTTCGATGTCGGGCGACGGCGGGTCGTCCATCCCGTGTCCGAGGAAGTAACTCGGCCACGGCGGCTGGTTGTAGCCGGCGTTCTGCCGCGCGATAGCGGTCCTGTACTGCGGATTGTGCAGCAGCGTGTACAGCCGGTGGTCGGTCTCGTGCGGCGTCGCGTAGAGGTGGAGCGCCTCGCTGTCCTCGGTTCGCCAGATGACCTCTTCGCGCCAGTCGCCGAGGATGTCGCCGGAGAGACACGGGTTGCCCTTCGTCCAGTTGTTCGAGCGGGTTCCCTCGAAGGATTTCAGCGGGTCGAGCTCCTCCGATTCCGGGTTCCACTTGGTGAGCCGTCCGACGCCGTACGTCTCTTCGGCGTTCCACTCGTGGTCCAACAGTTCCCGCAGCAGGTCGCCCGTCCACCAGACGGCGGAGTTGATGGAGGGAATCGGGTCCTCCCGGATCCGCTCGCCGCTGGCCGCGTACGTGCCGACGCCGCCGGACGCCCACGCTTCGGCGCCCTCGTAGTTCGGGTCGACGTCGGAGACCATCGCCCGCCCGACGTCGTCGCCGTCGCTGGCCCAGATGTACTCGCCCGTCTCCGCGTCGCGCATCGACGCGCTCGGGGCGCCTTCCGGCGGGTACTCCGAGGGGACGAATATCTCCACTCCCTCCCGGTCGGGGAGGAAGTCCCCGCAGTGAAGCGTATCGGGGTTCACCATCGTCGTCGTGTGCAGCGGGCTCCCGTCGTGGTCGATGACTGCGCCGCCGTAGACGATTTCGTCCTTTCCGTCCTCGTCGACGTCCGCGGTGGCCAGCGTGTGCGCACCCTTCCCCTCGTACTCGGGGTGGCCGTCGTCGCTGTCGAACAGCCACCGGAGGTCGAGGTCGCCATCGCGGAAATCCCACGCGGCCAGCATCGTCTTCGCGTAGTAGCCGCGCGTCATGACGATGCTCGGCCGTTCCCCGTCGAGGTAGGCGGTGCCGGCGAGGAAGCGGTCGACGCGGTTTCCGTAACAGTCCCCCCAATCGCAGACGTCGCCGCGGGCGGGTTCGAAGTCGGTCGTCGCCAACGCCTCGCCCGTCTCGCCGTCGAAGACGGTGAGATACTCCGGCCCGTCGAGGACGTAGCCCGACTCGTTCGCGTAGTCGGCGTCGGGGTCGCCGATGACCGCGCCGGTGCCGTCCGTCGCGCCGTCGGCCGTTCTGACGGCCAGTTCGGCCTTGCCGTCGCCGTCGAAGTCGTACACGACGAACGGGGTGTAGTGGGCGCCCGCGCGGACGTTCTGTCCGAGGTTGACTCGCCAGAGGTGCTCGCCGTCCATCGTGTAACCGTCGATGAGGACGTCGCTCGTGTGTCCCGTCTGGGAGTTGTCCTTGGCGTTCGAGGGCGACCACTTCTGGACGATATCGAGCGTCCCGTCGCCCGTCAGGTCGCCGACGCTCGCGTCGTTCGCGTGGTAGGTAACCGTCTCGCCGTCCTCCCCCTCGACCGAGTCGGGTTTGTTCAGCGGTATCTCCTTGTACCGTTCGTCCCACACTTCGACGGAGTCGGACATGCCCGGCTTGCCGCCGCGGCGCCCCTGTTCTTCGGAGTCGCCGCTGTCCTCGCCTCGGCCGGGTCCGTCGTCGCCGGCGCGGCCGACGCCGACCGGTCGGACCGCGTACGTCGAGTCGGTCGTCCCCTCGGGGTCGAGGTAGTTCGTGCTCTCGGTGATCGGAGCGTCGTTCACCCGCTCTCCGTCACGAAAGAGGTGAAAGCCGAGGTCGTCCGGCTCCGTGCCGAACAGGCGCCACCGAACCAGCACGCCGCCGTCGGTGGGAACGGCGACCAGTCCCCTGTCCAGCGCCTCCATCTGCCGGAGGCCGTCTCCGTCCGCCCGTTCGTTTCCGTTTCCTCGGTTGCCCTGCCCGGCGGCGGCCGCCGAACCGACGCCGCTCGCCAGCAGGCCGGCCGTCCCGAACGCGACGCCTCCGAGGAACTCTCGTCGATAGCTGCCGCTAGTCCATCCATCCGCGTTTTGGTCGTTCATGTCTGCTACGACGCCTTTCTCGTTGTCAATTTATTGTTATAAAACTTTGGTTTAAGGAGATTGAGAATGACTCGCACTACTCTCTCGCCGACGACTTCCGTGGGTTCGTTCGACGACTCCAACCCCTCGAAGCGTTCGCTTGCGGTTCCGGAGTTACCGGACGTGTGACATTCCCCACGACGCCCTCGAAGCGGCCGAGCGGATGCGGGTAGACGCTGCGCTGCCCTCCGACCCGCCTTGAGGCCGGTCCGGATTCGTATCCGTTTCCGTCCGCCCTACCCGGACGACTCGTGTCGGTACTGGTGGTATCTTTTCTTCACTGCTCGATTCCCCGCCCGAATGCTACAATCATTACAGAGTTAGTTCCGTTATAGTATGGTTGGTCGGCCTTCCTCCTCAGTTGACCAGGAGGCGAGCGACGAACGGCGTCCGATACTGTCGGAAACTGCTGAGCGGTTCTGCCTCATTCGCTGATTATCCCGTTGGATAGACTAGTATAGTTCTACATCCGGTTCTTCTATTCTATTCATGTATAAATTAAGAGTAAATATGCCACTTACACACTCATATATGGTTCCTACCTTCGTAAGTGACTTAGAATCGCTGCTATTAGGGATTAGATAGCTCTACTACACCATAACTCGGCCGAATCTGCTCATCGAATTCCGGTACATCCGACTCACTACTTCGCTCTCACAACCGCCGGTCAGCGGTCGACCCACTTTCGAACCGAAGCATATTGTACGCTCCCCGTGACCGTGCCGTATGTACGTCATTCGCAACGCGACGCTGCGCACGGCGACGGACCGGGGGACGGTGCAGGGGGACTTGCTCGTCGAGGACGGAAAGATAGCCGCCGTCGGCGACGTCGATGCGCCCGGCGAGGCGACCGAGTTGGACGTCGACGGCACGCCGGTCACCCCTGGCCTCGTCGACGCGCACAGTCACGCCGGAATGGCCGAGTGGGGCGAACCCGAGGACGGCGACTACAACGAGGGGACCGACCCGGTCACGCCGCACGTCAACGCCCTCGACGGCTTCCACCCGCGCGACGAGGAACTGAAGTACGCTTTCCAGAACGGCGTCACCAGCGTCTCCGCGCGGATGGGGTCCGGAAACGTTGTCGGCGGTGTCATCTGCTCGATGAAGACCTACGGCGATATCGCCGACCGAATGCTCATCCGCGAGGACGGGATGAAAGCCGCGATGGGCGAGAATCCGAAGCGTTTCCACGGCGAACGCAAGGACCGTCAGCCCTCGACCCGACCGGGCGTCGCGGCGACGCTCAGACAGGCGCTGATGAACGCCGAGGACTACGTCGAAAAGCGGGCGAACGCCGCGGAGAACGAGGAGACGTTCGACCGCGACTTGGGTCTGGAGAACCTCGCGCGCGTCGTAGAGGGCGAGTTACCCCTGCGCGTTCACGCTCACCGCGCCGACGATATCGTGACCGTCTTCCGCATCGCCGAGGAGTTCGGTATCGACGACCTGTCTATCGAACACGCGACGGAAGGGCACCTCGTCGCTGAGGAGTTCGCCGAACGCGGCGTGCCCGCCGTCTGCGGCCCGTCGCTGTACTCCGGCGCGAAGTACGAACTCCGGAACATCACGTTCGAGACGCCGGGTATCCTCCACGAGGCGGGCGTGAAGGTGGCCGTTCAGACCGACGCGCCGGTGGTCCCCCAGCGACACCTCGACGTCTGCGTCGGCCTCGCCGTCCGCGAGGGCTTGCCCGAAGCGGCCGCCCTCGACGTCGTCACGCGCAACCCCGCGGAGATTCTGGGCATCGAGGACCGCGTCGGTACCCTCGAAGAAGGAACCGATGCGGACATCGTCGTCTGGGACGGCCCGTTCTATCAGTTCGACACGAGCGCCCAGCACGTCTTCGTCGACGGCGAACACGTCTTCGACCGCGCCGAGGATAGCGTCGACCCGCGGGAGGAGTGGCAGTGGTGAACGGTCTTTAGACGCCTCACTCGACCAGTTCGAACGTCTCGACCGCGGTGACGTCGTCGGCCGCGTGGCCGACCTGCACCTCGAACTCGCCCGGTTCGGCCGCGTACGCTTCGTCGGCCGTCCAGAACTCGAGGTCGGCCGTCGTCAACTCGAAGGAGACGGTCGCCGATTCGCCGGCGTCGAGGTCGACGTTCTCGAAGCGGACCAACTCCCTGACCGGTCGTGCGCGGCTACCGACCACGTCTCTGAGATACACCTGCACGACTTCGGTTCCGGCCCGGTCGCCGACGTTCTCGACCGTCACGTCGACAGCGAGGCTCTCGCCGGCCGTAATCGCCGCCGCGCCGAGGGTCACGCCGGTGTACGCGAAGGCGGTGTAGCTCTCGCCGTGGCCGAAGGCGTACAGCGGGTCGTTCGGCACGTCGAGATACCGCGACGTGTACTTCTCGCCGGGATTCGCCGGCGGCCTCGTCAGGTCCGCGTCGGCGTCCTCGGCCGGCCGTCCGGTTCGCAGACGGTTGTAGTAGACGGGTATCTGCCCCTCGGTGACGGGGAAACTCATCGGGAGCCGACCCGAGGGGTCGTGTTCGCCGAGGAGTACGTCGACGATAGCCGGACCCGCCTCGACGCCGGGGAACCAGGCTTCGAGAATTGCGGGGACGTGCTCCGCCTCCCAGTCTATCGCCAACGGCCGACCGTTGAACAGAACGGCGGCCACGGGCGTTCCTGTCCCGACGAGGGCTTCGAGCAGTGCACGCTGGTCGCCGGGCAGGTCGAGGTGCGCACGACTCGCCGCCTCGCCGCTCTGGTCGTAGCGCTCGCCGACGGCGACGACGGCGACGTCCGCGGCGGCGACCGCCTTGACCGCCGCCTCCAGTTGCTCGTCACCGACGGAGCCGTCCCGGTCACAGCCTTCGGCGTACGTCAGGTTCTCGACGCGGTCCGTGAGCGTCGTCTTGAGCGTCGTCACGTCCGCCGGGTCGCCGACGGCGTGCCAGGCACCCAGCATGTCCGTTGCGCTGTCCGCGAGTCCGCCGACGAGCGCGACGTCCCCGCCGTCGTTCAGCGGCAACAGGTCGTCCTCGTTCTTCAACAGGACCTGGGACTCGCCGGCGACTTCGCGGGCGGCCTCGCGGTGGTCGTCGGTGAGGGTTCGCCGGGAGCGACGCTCCTCGTCGAAGTACCGGTAGGGGTCCTCGAACAGACCCAGAACGGCTTTGACGGTCAGTAGGCGCCGGACGGCCCGGTCGACGAGCGACTCCTCGACGACGCCGTCTTCGACCAGTTCGACCAGTTCGGTCGCGTAGGCGCCGCTGACCATGTCGACGTCGGAACCGGCCTCGATACACGCTCGCGCCGCGTCGCGCAGGTCTCCGGCGACCCCGTGCTCGACGAGTTCGCCGAACGAGTCCCAGTCGGACACGACGAGTCCCTCGAAGTCGAGTTCGTCGCGCAGGAGGCCCGCCACGAGCGTCTCGTTGCTGCTGGCTGGGATGCGTTCGTGGAGGTTGAAAGCGTTCATCACGCTGCCGACGCCCGCCTCCAGACAGGCCTCGAACGGCGGGAGGTGTACCTCGCGGAGGGCCGTCTCGGAGACGTCGACCGTGTTGTACTCGCGGCCAGCCTCGACGGCGCCGTAGCCGACGAAGTGTTTCGCGCACGCGAGGATGGTGTCGTCCGCGGCGAGGTCGTCGCCTTGGAACCCCCGGACGCGCGCCTTCGAGAATTCTCCGGCGAGGTAGGGGTCCTCACCCGCCGCCTCCATGACGCGGCCCCAGCGCGCGTCGCGACTGACGTCGACCGACGGCGCGAACGTCCACTGGACTCCGCTGGCCGCGGCCTCGGTCGCGGCGACGCGCGCCGATAGTTCCGCCATCTCCGGGTTCCACGAGGCCGCCTCGCCGAGCGGAATCGGGAAGATCGTCCGGTGGCCGTGGATGACGTCCAGCGCCAGCACGAGCGGAATCCCGTGGTCGGACTCCTCGACCGCGAGTTCCTGAAACCGGCGCGCCTCTTCGAGGTCGGTGAAGTTGAGAACCGACCCGATGTCGCCGTCCAGAATCCCCCGCTCGACGTCCATGTCTCCGACGGCGGTCCCGGTCGAGAAGTCGGCGTTCAGCTGGTTCAGCTGCCCCACTTTCTGTTCGAGCGTCAGCTCCGAGAGCAGCGTCTCGACGCGTTCTTCGACCTCGGCTCGCCGCTCGGGCGAGACCCGGTCGAGCAACGACTGCGTCCGCGTTTCCATGTTCGATAGGTGCTCTACGCCGTCATAAACCATCGGCTCCGACGAACCCCCCACGCTTCACCCCGGGAACGCCGCGGCCACGGCGGGCCAGTAGACGGCCCACGATACGGCGACGACGACCAGCGAGTACGTCATCGTCACGAGGCCGAACGCCAGCACGTCGAACCCGTCGAGCGGCCCCTCCTCCATCGACACTAACACCGCGGTCGTGTTGAACGGGAAGACGGTCGTCGACCCGACGACGAGGACGACGGCGAGCGCGAGGAACAGCCGGTTCAGCCCGATTTCGCCGCCGATTCGGAGCGCCACCGGGAGGACGACGAGCATCGCTGCCGACCCCGTCGAGAAGAGGACGCGGACGCAGACGGCCACCCCGAGGAGCACGGCCGCGCCCTGCCAGTGAGGCATCGCGTGGAAGGGGACCGCACCCGTCGCCGCCTCGACGATGGTGCGAAGCGCCCCGGTCGCCTCCATCCGGTCGAGGATGGAGAACATCGCCCCGACGACGAAGAGGATGCCCCAACTCACGTCGGCGGCGTCCGCGGCCGTCAGAATCTCGATACCGGGGAGGGCGAGAACCGCGACGGCCAAGGCCGCGGGGACGATGGCCGGGAGGCCGGTGACGGAGCCGAGAAGCCACAGACAGACCGCGCCGGCCATCGTCGCCGCGACGATTCGTTGGTCGCGGGTGAGCGCGCCGACCGTTCCGCCCGACGTGCCCCCGTCCGCCTCGACGCTCTCTTGGACCGACGCGTCCACCGCTGCGCCGCCGTAGAGGAGGCCCGCCGTCGCCGCAGAGAGCGCGTACAACGCGGCTACGGGCGGTATCATGAGCGCGGCCCACTCCAGCCACGTGACGCTCCGCGACCCCGAGCGGACGATTTCGGCCGTCACCAGCGCCATCCCCCCGCCGGTCATGAGCGCCAGCGAGGCGACGGGGTTGACGTGTCCGAGCACGAGAAAGGAGGAGCGCTCGAAGCCGCCGCCCGGGTCGAGGTCGTAGGCGTCCCGGACCCGCCTGACCACCGGGACGAACGTGACGGCGCGCGCCACCGCCGACGGCATGAGGAACGCCAGCGCGAACAGGTTCGCCGCGAGTGACCGGAACGGCCGCGCGGCACCCTCCCCGGACGAGCGCAGTCGGGATGCGAACCAGCGGTCGAGGTCCACCTCGTCGATGGCCGTGCCGAGGAGGAACACGAGCAGGAGGAAGAACACGAGCGAGGAGGCGAACCCGGAGGCCGCGACGGCGAACGACGGGGCGACGCCGAAAACGACGAGCAGCACGACGGCGAGCGTCCCGGAGACGACGTACGGCACGGCCTCCGTGAGCCACAGCACCAGCGCGAAGCCGAATACCGCCATCACGTCCTGTGCGTTCGGCGCGAACGCCGACGGCTCCGCCAGCGCGCCCCACGCGAGGACGGCGACGGCGGCGGCGATTCCGAGCGCGTCCGCTCTGGCGAGGGCCGGTTCGTCGTCGGCGTGAGCGTCGTCGGGCATCTATGAAGCGCGCGTGGGTTGGGAGGGAGTTCGAGCGGGGTCCATCTCGGTCGGTTCAGTCGTCCGCGGAGGTGTTCGAGGCCGACGCGCCGGCGGGGGCGTCCCCCGTTCGGTCCTCCTCGTCGACGGGGAAGTAACACGCCGCGGCGTGGTCGCCGTCCGCGTCGGCGGCCTCCGAGAGAGGCGGTTCGGCCGCGCGGCACTCCTCGGTCGCCTTCGGGCACCGGGGGGCGAACGTACAGCCCTCGGGCAGGTCGACCGGGTCCGGCGGTTCGCCGTCCAGGAGGACGCGTTCGCGGTCCTGCGAGGGGTCTTTCTCCGGTGCGGCCGAGAGCAGCGCCTCGGTGTACGGGTGTTTCGGCCCGGAGACGACGCGTTCGGTGTCGCCCAGTTCGATGATGCGGCCGAGGTACATGACGGCGAGTCGGTCCGACACCTGCGAGAGGCTGGCGAGGTCGTGTGAGATGTAGACGATGCCGATGTCGTCCTCGTCGGCCAGGTCGCGGAGCAGGTTGAGGAGGTTGACCTTCAGCGAGACGTCCAGCATCGACGCCGGTTCGTCGCAGACGAGGAAGTCCGGGTCGAGCACGAGGGCGCGGGCGATGGCGACGCGCTGTCGCTGCCCGCCGGAGAGTTCGTGCGGGTAGTCGTCGAGGAACTCTTCGGCGGGCGTCAGCCCGACGCGTTCGAGCGTCTCGGTCGCCTTCTCGGTCTGTCGGCCCTCCGCGAGGTTGTGAATCTTCAGCGGTTCGGTCACGAGTTGCCGGACCGTCTGCCGCGGGTTCAGCGAGTCGAAGGGGTCCTGGAAGATGATCTGCGCCTTCCGCCTGAACTCCTTCATCCCGCCGCGCTGGTACTCCTCGACGCTCTTCCCGTCGAACTCGACGTCGCCGCCGGTCGGCTCTTCGAGCATGGCGACGGTCTCGCCGAGCGTCGACTTCCCGCACCCGCTCTCGCCCGCGACGCCGAGAATCTCCGAGCGGTGCAACGAGAACGACACGCCGTCGACAGCCTTCACCTGCGGCGCCTCCGCGCCGCGGAGTTGGTCGAACAGCGACTGACTCGTCGAGTACCACTTCTCCAAGTCGTCGACGCGGAGAATCTCCTCGCTCCGTCCGTCGGCGACCGACTCCTCGGCGGGGTCGACGCCCCAGGTCTCGGGGTCGGTCGCCTCCCGCCGCATCCGCGCGGCCCGGTCGACGTGGTGACAGGCCGACCGGTGGTTGCGGTTCGGGAGGTCGACCAGCGGGGGTTCCGAGTCGGTGCACTCCTCGGTCTCGAACGGGCAGCGGTCGGCGAACACGCACTCGGTCGGCGGCGCGTCGAGGCTCGGCGGCGACCCCGGAATCGCCACCGGGTCCTCCGAGAGCCGTTCGACCTCGGGGAAGGAGTTCTTCAGCCCCATCGTGTAGGGATTCGTCGGGTTGACGAGCACGTTGTCGACGCTGCCCTGCTCCATCACCGTCCCGCCGTAGAGGATGGAGAGGTCGTCGCAGGTCTCCGCGATGACGCCGATTTCGTGCGTGATGAGGAGCAGCGAGCTGTCGATGCGCTCCTGTATCTCCAGTATCGTGTCCACAATCTTGTCCTGCACCACCACGTCCAGTCCCGTCGTCGGCTCGTCGGCGACGATGAGGTCCGGTTCCAGCGCCAGCGCCATCGCGATGGTGACCCGCTGGCGCATCCCGCCGGAGAACTCGTGGGGATACTGCTCGGTCCGGTCGGGGTCGAGCCCGACCATCTCGAACAGTTCGCGCACCCGGTCGCGCGCATTCGCCTCGGAGACGTTCCGGTGTTTCTGTATCGCCTGCCGAATCTGCGCGCCGCAGGTCATCACGGGGTCCAGCGAGTCCATCGCGCTCTGCGGGATGTACGCGATCTCTTCCCAGAGCACGTCCCGGCGCTCCTCATCGGACATCGAGAGCAGGTCCTGCCCTTTGAACGTGACCGACCCGCCGTCGACCCGGCCGTTGTTCGGCAGCAGTCCGAGGAGCGCCTCCGCGGCTGTGGACTTCCCGGACCCGCTCTCGCCGGCGAGGCCGTAGTTCACGCCCTCGCGTATCTCGAACGACACGCCGTTGACCGCGTGCACGCGGCCGTCGTCCGAACCGTACGTCACCGTCAGGTCTTCGACTTCGAGTAGGCTCATTGTGATTGCTCGCTGATTTCGGGGTTGATGACTTCCTCGTAGGCGCGACCGATGAGGAACACCGACGTCGTGACCGCGGCGATGCCGACGGCGGGCGGAATCACCCACCACCAGGCGACGCGGATGCTGCCGGAGGCGAACACCTGCCGGAGCATCCGGCCCCAACTCGTCGTCGTCGGGTCGCCGAAGCCGAGGAACGCGAGGCTCGCCTGCGCGGCGATGGACCACGCGACGCCGTACGCCGTGTACAGGAACGCGATGGGGAGGACGTTCGGCGCGACGTGGACGAACATCGTCCGCAGGTGGCCCGCGCCGCTGGCCTTCGCCGACCGCACGAACGTCCGCTCGGAGACCGACAGCACCTCAGAGCGAATGACCCGCGCGGGCATCTTCCAGAGGAACGCCGCGACGATGGCCGTGATGACCCAGATGTTCGGCTGGACGAACGTCAACAGCAGCAGCGCCATCGGCATGAACGGCAGCGAGAACGTCAGGTCGGTCAGGCGCATCAGCACCTCGTCGACCGTCCCGCCGAAGTAGCCCGCGACGAGGCCGACGAGGAACCCGACGCCGCCCGTCGCCAGTCCGCCGAACAGGCCGACGATGAACGTCGGCCGCGCGCCGGCGAGGAACTGGCTGAACACGTCCTTCCCGTAGGCCGTCGTCCCGAAGGGGGCTGCGAGGGTCGGCGCGTTGAGGCGCGCGATGGTTCCTTGGCCGGTCTGGACGCTGTAGCGGATGGGGTCGTGCGGCGCGATGACTGGGCCGAACACCCCGAGGAACGCGAACGTCGCGATGACGGCGAAGCCGACGGCCGCGGGTGTGTCCCCGGCTATAAACCGGAGGTTCGACGCGACTCGGTCCACGCCGGAGCGAAGCCACGAACGCACGGGTTCGACGCTGTCGACGGACATCAGCTCCCACCTCCCGCGGTGACGGCGGGGTCGAAGTACGCCGACAGCACGTCGGCGACGAGGTTCATCACGATGACCGCCAGCGCCATCAGGAACACCGCCGCCTGCACGACGGGGAAGTCCTGCTGGGAGATGGACATCACGAGTTGGCGGCCGATGCCGGGCCACCCGAACACGACCTCTAAGAGGATGAGCCCCTGGAATATCATCCCCAGTCGGAGCGCGAAGTAGGTGAGGACGGGAAGCAGCGAGTTCCGCCCCGTCCGCAGCAGTTGCTCGGTCTCGGAGAGCCCCTTCGCCTTGTGAAGCTTCAGGAACTCGGAACCCTTCTGCTCGACGACGCCGTTGCGGGCGAGGAGGAGGAAGTCGCCGCTGTAGTACAGCACCGCCACCGTGAACGGGAGGAGATAGTGGTGCAGGAAGTCGACCGAGAGGTAGGTGTCGGCGAACCCGGTCGGACTGGCGGTTATCTCGCGCATGCCGAACGCGGGGACGAGGTCGAGCGTGTACGAGAACACGATGATGAACAGCAGCGCGGTGATGAACACCGGCGTCGACCGGAGGAACGTCGTCGTGACGATGCTGCCCGTCTCCAGCCACGACCCGCGCTTCCACCCGGCGTACATCCCGAGCAGCGTGCTCAGCACCGCCGTCGTCACGAGGGCGGGCACGAGCAGTATCAGCGTGTTGAACAGCTTCGGCCCGAGAATCTCCCAGACCGGCCGGGTCTGCCGGATGGAGTAGCCGAACTGGAACGTGAGCAGGTTCTGCAGGTAGATGAGGTACTGCTCGTGCAGGGGCTTGTTCAGTCCGTACAACGACAGAATCTCCGCGACCTGCTGCTCGGAGAGGTTCCCCGAGGCCACCAGTTGCGTGAACGGGCTTCCGGGAAGGAGCCGAAGGGTGAAGAAGATGATAGTCACGGCGACCAGGGTGAGCGCCGCCGCGATGCCGATGCGCTTGGCGAGGAATCGCTGGAACTGGCTCATCGCCCCACCTCCGTCTCCCTCGTCGGTTCGCCGGACGCCGAACGTCGCGGGGCGTCGCGGGGGTCGATGCGGTCGTCGCTCTCGGTTCTCGTCGTCATTGGTTTGAGCCTCCGTCTGAATCCGCGAAGTCGGGTTGGTCGAGTTCGGTTCGGCGGCGGTGGCAGTTGCCGTTCTGGACGCGTTCGACGAACGCCGCCCACGCGTCGCCGTTCGGGAAGCGCAGGTTGCCGTTCCCGTCCCACGTGTACCCTGCCCTGGCGAGGATTTCGCGGGCCGCCTCCGCGTCGTACGCGTAGTTCTTCGTCTCGGAGTTGGTCCAGATCGTCAGGTCGGAGATGAAGTTCTCGCCCGGGGGGACCGTCGCCCGTCCTTGGAGGACCTGTTTCACGAACCCCTCCTTGTCGACCGCCTTCGCGAGAGCGACGCGGAACTCCTTGTCGCGAATCAGCGGCGACGAGAACATGAGCTTCGTGTCCAAGGGGGCGAAGTTGTCCGCGACGCGTTTGTCGACGCCCGCGGTGTCGGCGGCGCGTTCGGCCTGCGTGTTCGACAGGCGGCCGGCGACGGCGTCTATCTTCTCGTTCTGCAGGCCGCCGATGAGCGCGTTGACGTTCCCGACGTTCACCCAGATGACCCGGTCGATGCCGGGGCCGCGCGCGGCGGCGTCGCCGAGGTGTTCGGCGCGCCAGTCGTCGTCCCACGTCCAGTGGTCGTCGTTGCGTTCGACGACGAACTTGCTGCTCTGCGACCACCTTCCGAACTCGAAGGGGCCGGTGCCGACGGGTTCGGTCGGACTGTACTGTGTAGGGTTCTCGACGTCCTCCCAGCGGTGCTTCGGGATGATGGCGCTGCGGACGACCCGCTGGGTCAGGAACGAGGCGTCCGGTCGGGAGAGGTTGAACCGCACCTCGTGGCTCCCCAGGCGCTCGACGGAGTCGATCGGGCCGTAGAACGGCGCCTGACTCACCGCCGAGTGCTCGTTGTAGAAGTCGACGGAGAACTTCACGTCCTCCGCGGTGAACGACTCGCCGTCGTGCCACGTCACGCCCTCGCGGAGCGTCATCTCCACCGTGGTGTCGTCGACGAACTCCGCCGACGTGGCGAGGGCGGGGACGACTTCGAGGTCCGGCGACGCGTCGAACAGGCCGTCGTAGATGTACGTGAGCCGTTTGGCCTCCGCCCCGCCCGCCGCCCACGGGAGGTTCAGCGAGTTCATCGAGACGGACGTTCCCTTCACGTAGGCGCGTTCGCCCGTCCGCGGTTGGAGGTTCACCTCCGACCACTGGAACGCGTCGCCCGTCGGCCCGTTGCCCGGCGTCATCACGTAGCCGTCCCACTTCCGCTCGTTGACGGCCGTGATGACGTCTGGAAACAGCGTGATGAGCGCGCCCACGTCCTCGGCGAAAATCGCCTGCGCCCGGTCGACCAGTTCCTTCCGTCGCTCTCGGTCGCCGGTCAGGCGGCGCTGCTCGTCGAGAATCTCGTTGAGCTTCGGGTGCCAGTAGTTGTCGTAGTTCGACGGGCTGGACTTGTACCGCCGCATCAACAGCGGGTTCGGGTCGAGTCCGCGCTGGGGGTCCGGCCCGTGCGTGCTCATCGAGATCGTGTTTTCCAACCCGCTCGTCGCCCAACTCTGCGCGTACAGTTGGTTGAGCGGTCGGTTGTCGAGTTCGGGTCTGACGCCGAGGTCGCGGAGCGACCGCTGGAACATGAACGCGTGTTCGCGCATCCAGGGGTCGTCCTCAGTCGAGAACTCGATGGTGACCGGGTCGAGGACCGCGCCGGCCCGCGCCGTGTACTCCATCGGCGGCGACTCCGCGTCGACGGTCGGCCAGTCGTGCCAGTACTTCGTCTCGACGGTCTCCGGCGCGCCCGCGGGGACGTCCGGGTCGAGGCTGACGGGACCGGACCCGCCGCCGACGCACCCGGACAGACCCGTCACGCCCGCAGCGCCGAGTCCCGCGGCGGCCTTCAGACACCGCCGCCGGGTCGTCCCCGATTCCGAGTTGGTTCGTCTGTCATCATCGCCCATGATGGTCGCAAACAACACCGATTATCGGGTAGGACTTCCCCCGAACCCCGGTGATGAGTATCACACATTAAGTGGGGGAGGACGAATGAAATCAGTGATATGGTAGGTAACCTAGAAAACAATCTCACCTAGTCGAGAATATAAGTTCGAACAGCGTGTGTTGCGCCGTGCGGATGCGCTCGCTGAACGTGGACTGCTGAATTTCGAGGGCGTCGGCCACCTCCTGCGCCGACGCCTCGCGCGGCACGGCGAAGTAGCCCATCGTGTACGCCGTCTCCAGGACGTCTATCTGGTGGTCGCTGAACTTCGAGACGAGGACGTCCGTGAGGCGTCCGCTGTCCAGCGGTTCGCCCGGCCGGTCCGTCTCGTTCACCTTCAGCAGGTCGAAGCGGCCGTACTTCTCCTCGACGTCGTCGGCCAACTCCCGGAAGTCGTCCCACTCGGCCACCGTCGCGATGACGCTGACCGTCCCCCTCTCGACCACGAGGCGGTTCGGTATCGCGTGCCGCCGCAGCACGGTTTCGAGGACGTACGGGTAGGGTTCGTTCGCGAAGACGACGGCCCGCGCGAGGTGCGTGCCCGCCGACCCCGAGGGGATGGACTGCGTGTAGAAGACGGAGACGCCCGGAACCTCCTCGAAGCGCGCTTCGAGGTCCACCTCCTCCGTCGAGGCGACGGTGAACGACTCCAACCACTCGCCGTCCTCGACGTAGAAGGCGTTGTCCACCTCGATGCTCCCCCCGTCGCCGACGAACGGCAGCAACTCGGCGACCACCCCCGTCGATTCCGTCTCGAACTCTATCGTGAGAATCGTCTCTCCCTCCACTCCTCGGGAGGGCGAACGCCGTGAAACGTGTGCTGGTTTCGCCGCGCGCCGCCGTCGTCGCCGAGAGCGCGACTCCCAGCCGTCTATTCCGCGTCGCTTTCTATTCGAAGGTTCTTCCACCCACAAAACCGAACTTCCGAAAGGGAAACCGGGTTGAATAAGGGACCCGTATCTAGAGGTAATGAGTCAGCGCAAGAGTCGAATCGACATGCAAGGGATGAGTTGTGCGAACTGTTCGCAGACGGTGTCCGGCGCCGTCGAGTCGCTGGACGGGGTGACGGAGGCGAACGTCAACTTCGCCACCGACGAGGGGACCGTCGAGTACGACCCCGACGTCGTCTCACTGGGCGACATCTACGCCGCCATCGAGGAGGCGGGCTACGACCCCGTCGCGGAGACGACGACCATCGGCATCACCGACATGTCGTGTGCGAACTGTTCGGAGACCGTACAGGGCGCCTTGGAACGAACGCCCGGCGTCGTCTCCGCGGACGTGAACTTCGCGACCGACGAGGCGCAGGTGACGTACAACCCCGCGGAGGCGACGCTGTCGGACCTCTACGACGCCATCGAGGAGTCGGGGTACGACCCCGTCCGCGAGGACGGCGACGACGGGGAGTCTTCGGAAGATAAACGCGACGCCGCCCGACAGGCCGAAATCCGAAAACAGCTCCGGCTGACGCTGTTCGGCGCGGCGCTCTCCGCGCCCCTCCTGTTCTTCCTCGTGGAGAAACTGCTCCTCGGCGGGAGCGTGCTCCCCGACGAGGTGTTCGGCGTCGAGTTCGGCTGGGTGGAGTTCGCTCTGGCCACGCCCGTTCAACTGGTCCTCGGGCGGCCGTTCTACCGCAACTCGTACAAGGCGCTCGTGAAGAACCGCACGGCGAACATGGACGTGCTCATCGCGCTGGGTTCCTCCACCGCGTACGTCTACTCCGTCGTGGTCCTCCTGGGACTGCTGGCGAGCGAGGGGCTGTACTTCGACACCGCGGCCCTCATCCTCGTGTTCATCACGCTCGGCAACTACCTCGAAGCCCGCTCGAAGGGGCAGGCCGGCGAGGCCCTCCGGACGCTGCTGGAGATGGAGGCGGACACGGCCACCGTCGTCGACGACGACGGGACCGAACGCGAGGTCCCCGTCGAGGATGTCGACGTCGGCGACAGGATGAAGGTCCGCCCCGGCGAGCAGATTCCGACCGACGGCGTCGTCGTCGACGGCCAGTCGGCGGTCGATGAGTCGATGGTCACCGGCGAGTCCGTCCCCGTCGAGAAGGGCGAGGGCGACGAAGTCGTCGGCTCGACGATAAACGAGAACGGCGTGCTCGTCGTCGAGGCGACGAAGGTCGGCAAGGACACCGCCCTCCAGCAGATCGTGCAGACGGTGAAGGAGGCGCAGTCGCGCCAGCCCGAGATTCAGAACCTCGCGGACCGCATCTCGGCGTACTTCGTCCCCGCGGTCATCCTGAACGCCCTGTTTTGGGGCGCCGTCTGGTACGTCTTCCCGCAGGCGCTCGCCGGGTTCGTCGGCTCGCTTCCGCTGTGGGGACTCGTCGGCGGCGGTCCCGCGGCGCTGTCGGCGTTCGAGTTCGCCGTCGTCGTGTTCGCCTCGGCGGTCCTCATCGCCTGTCCGTGCGCGCTCGGACTGGCGACGCCGGCGGCGACGATGGTCGGCACCACCATCGGCGCGCAGAACGGCGTGCTGTTCAAGGGCGGCGACGTGCTCGAACGCGCGAAGGACGTCGACACCGTCGTCTTCGACAAGACGGGCACCCTGACGAAGGGCGAGATGAGCCTCACCGACGTGGTCGCGTTCGGCGGCGACGGGAGCGCCGTCGCCGACGGCGGGGACCGAACGGACGCCGCGACGGACGGCGGTGCGGTCGCCGCGCCCGAACGCGGGGAGACGGATACGGACGACCGTGAGGACGAGAGCGACGACGAGAACGAAGTGCTCCGACTCGCCGCCGCGGCGGAGTCCGGCAGCGAACACCCCCTCGCTCGGGCCATCGTCGACGGCGCCGAGGAACGGGGCATCGACGTGCCGGACGCCGCCGACTTCGAGAACGTCCCCGGCCACGGCGTCCGCGCGACGGTCGAGGGCGACGAGATACTCGTCGGCAACCGGAAACTGCTCCGCGAGAACGACATCGACCCCTCGCCGGCGGCCGAGACGATGGAGCGACTGGAGAACGAGGGGAAGACGGCGATGCTCGTCGGGCGCGTGCGCGGTTCGGAGCGGAGCGAGAACCGCGACGCGAGCGGCAGGACGCCGCGAGCGGGCGAACTGCTCGGCGTCGTCGCCGACGCGGACACGGTCAAAGAGAGCGCGACGGAGGCCGTCGCGGCACTCCGCGACCGCGGAACCGAGGTCATGATGCTCACCGGCGACAACGAGCGCACGGCCCGCGCCGTCGCCGAGCAGGTGGGAATCGACCCCGAAAACGTCCGAGCCGGGGTGCTCCCCGAGGACAAATCCGACGCGGTCGAGGAGATTCAGACCGACGGCAGCAGGGCGATGATGGTCGGCGACGGCGTCAACGACGCGCCCGCCCTCGCGGTGGCCTACGTCGGCTGTGCCATCGGCAGCGGAACCGACGTGGCTATCGAGGCGGCCGACGTGACGCTGATGCGCGACGACCCCCTCGACGTGGTGAAGGCCGTCCGCATCTCGGAGGGGACGCTCCAGAAGATCAAACAGAACCTCTTCTGGGCGCTCGGCTACAACACGGCGATGATTCCGCTGGCCTCGCTCGGCCTGCTCCAACCCGTCCTCGCCGCGGGCGCGATGGCTATATCGTCGGTGTCGGTGCTCACGAACAGCCTGCTGTTCCGGCGGTACACGCCCGACCACGACTACCGACTGCTCGGGTTCCTCCGACGGTAGCCTCGTCGCTTCCGCCTCACGGCTCCGTCGCAATCGCGGCCCGCTTCGATACGCCTTGGTTGCATTCGTCGGCGCTAGATTCAGACGGCGGTGCTCCGTAGCTGTGATAGTTGCATGGATACGAACCGGGAACGAAGGCGCCCGGGACGCTCGTCGCGTACTTCTGTACTGTCCTTGCGGTCGTCTCGCTTCACACCTCGGCCCACAGCGGTTAACGAATCGGCAGCCTCGGCGAATCGAACTTACGATAGATAAGCGACCGAAGGGGGAAGGCCTGTTTCGAACGCCCGGTCGAACGAAACGACCCGCCCTGCCAGAAGCCAAAACAGGCTGCGAACGGAACGGTCGCCCATGACCGAGCTGGACGAGACGGACGTCGACATCCTGCGACTTCTCATGGAGGATGCCCGCCGGTCGTTCCGCGGCATCGCCGACGAGGTCGACCGCTCGCCGCCGACCGTCTCCACCCGCGTCGAACGGCTCCGCGAACTCGGCATCATTCAGCGCTTCACCCTCGAACTGGATCGCACGCTGCTGTCGGGCGCCGACGAGACCCTGGTCGTCGTCGAGTCGCACCCGGCGGACGCCGAGGAGGTGCTGTCCCGACTGGAGTCCGAAGAGGGCGTCGAGCACGTGTTCCGCACCGTCGAGTCGCGCGTCGTCGCCAAGATGATGCGCTCCCCCTCGGAGATACACGCGCTGCTCCGAACGGCGCTCGAAGGACTGGAGCTCAGGGACTACCGGGTCGAGTCCGTGCTCGAATCCTCCTGGCAGCCCCAACTGGAAGCGGGCGACTTCGACGTGCAGTGTTCGGTCTGCGGGAACGTCGTCTCCGGGGAGGGCGAGACGGTGGAAGTCGAGTCGGGAGACCTCTACCACGTCTGCTGTGCGTCGTGCGCGGAGAAGATTAGCGACCAGTACGAGTCGCTCGCCGAGTCGGCCGACGGGTGAGGTTCCCGCCTCGAACTCTCATCGAAGTAGCGAACGATCGTCTCGGCGCGCTGTCTTTTTCGTTCTCGCCACGTTCGTCCCGAACAGGCGTCCGTTCGAAACCGAATCGTCCCCGACGGAGCGGTTTGTTCGGGCGACTCGGCGCGTCGGCGACGTCGTCGTCTCTCGTATCGGGAACAACCGTCCGGAAACTCCGTGAGCGACGCGTTCGACGTTGCGAACGGAAGTTAACGATCCTAGCCACAAGCGAAGAAAAGGTGCCGCCCGATGTACTAGGTGCGATGTCCCTTTCAGAGACCGTCTCCGAGATCGACCACCTGAGCGAGGAACAGCGCGAATGTATCCAGAACTGCACGCGGGCCACCGAGGTCTGCGAGTGGTGCGCCGACGAGTGTCTCGGCAGCGAGGAGATGGAGCAGTGCGCCCGCCTCTGCCGCGACGTGGCCGACATCGCGTCGCTCCACGCGCGACTGATGGCCCGCGACTCCGACTACAGCGGTCACCTCGCCGAGGCGTGTGCGGACGCCTGCGAGGACTGCGCCGACGAGTGTGAGAGCCACGACTCCGACCACTGCCAGCAGTGCGCGGAGGTCCTCCGCGACTGCGCCGAGACGTGCCGGAGCATGGCCTAAACCGCCGGCGTACTGCTCTCGACGTCGACGTCCCACACCGATTTTTCTTCGCGTCCGTCCGACCCGTTCCGTCGACCGCCCGCACTCGATAGTATATAAACCACCCCGGATATCTGCGGTGCAGACTGGTTGTGGTTCCCCGCATCCAATATCGTATGAGTCAGTCGACGATGGCCCCGATGGGTGTCCGCCGCCACGAACGCAGCGACGAGAGCCGTACGGTCTCGGACGTCTCCGAAGTCGAGAGTCTCTTCGACGTGCTCGACGACGCCGACTGCCGTGCCATCCTCCGGGCGACCAGCGAAGAGGCTCTGTCCGCGGGCGAACTCTCCGAGGAGTGCGACATCCCCCTGTCGACGACCTACCGGAAAGTGGAGTCGCTCACCGAGGCCGGCCTCCTCGAGGAGAGCCTCCGCCTCTGCCGGTCGGGTAAGCACACCAGCCAGTACCGCCGCCGCGTCGACGACATCGTGGTGTCGATGGACGCCGCGGGCGACTTCTCGCTGTCGGTCACCCGCCGCGAACGCGCCGAGCGGTCGACCCACTCGTCGGTGGCGGGCGGGCGGTGACCCCTTCGGGACGTCCGCGTCCGCGCCCTCGATGTAAATGTACCAGGATATCAGCGGGGAACCGCCGTCGGTTCCGGGAGCCAAACCGCCTATATGGGAGAGTGTGAAACAGCGGCCATGAGCGAGTTCGTCTTCACCTGCCCGGAGTGCGGTCAGCGAATCGAGGTCAACGCCCCGATGCGGGAGGCGACGCTGACGCACGGATGCCCCGTCTGCGGGGCGTCGGTCGACTCGCAGCATTTCGCTTCTTGTTAATGGTTGTCGGTGCTACGATTCCCTCCTCCGGAGTCCATCGGAAAAACAGCCGCTCAGAACGGCGTCCGTATTTAGCACCGTTGGTAGAGGGAAGAAGACTATTAATGAACCTACTTGAACAGGAGAGCACCCTCAAAGATGCCGACCTCAATTTCAACTGACCGATCCAGCCCGGCAGTGTATCTTGCCATAGCACTCATCTTCGCTGCTGGTGCACTCTCGCTCGCTTGGCTGCAAGTAGAGAACGTGATCAATCCTGCAGCGTCACAGATCGTCAATCTGGGTATTGGAGCCGTCCTCCTCATCGGTATTTTACGAGCGGTGGAGCTGTACGTCGGACGACAAAAGTGACATCCAGTCGATTGACGAACCGCGTTATCACGGCGCTGTATAGTACTCTGTTTGAATGCCAAGCACGGCTCCGACCTCCGTCTCGAAGAAGAACCCGTGCCGTTAGCCAGTTAGCAGCCTCGTTCTCCCGGTCTTCGACCGCTTTCGTCACTCGACCGCGTCTCGGTCTATCTCCGTTCGTCGCCCGCTCAGTTCGTTCGGGTCGAGCGTGTACAGTTGGATGTTGAGGTCCTCCTTCGACTGTCCCCATATCTCGAACAGCGGTCGCTTCGCGCTCCCGTACTGCTCGATGTGCTCGACGGTCAGTTCCGCGGGCGATATCTCCTCGAGGGTGCCGGTGCCGACGACGCTCCGGTACGTCGACGTCGGGTTCGACTCGCTCTCCTCGTAGATGACGATGCGCGCCCGCGGCGACGACGAGAGGAACCGCCGTTTCTCGCTCTCGGGCGTCGAGACGAGTCGCACGAAGAACGTCCGGGCGTCGGCGTCGTATCCGTAGGAGATAGGGATGGCGTAGGGGTCGTCCGACCGGGCGAGCGAGAGAACGCCCGTCTCGTGACGACCGAGGAATTCGTCGATCTCCGAGTCCGACATCTCGGTTTCCTGGGCGAGTGACATTGCGTACTGGTGCGACGAGACCGCTCGACTTAAATTCTCCACCGTGCGGGCGCGGCGACCGGACCGCCGTTGCTGGGCGGCATCGGACCGCTACGCACTCCCCTCCAGGACGTCCTCCAGAATCTTCCGCTGCGCGGTGACGAGGTGCTCGGTGAACGTCGACTGGGAGATACCGAGTTCCGCGGCTATCTCGGTGGCGTTGGCCCCCTTCGGTCGCTCGAAGTACCCCATCCGGTACGCCGTCTCCAACACCTCGCGCTGTCTGTCGGTGAGTTTCCCCCGGTTGACGAACACCCGTTCTTCGGGCGGCCCCTCCAGCGGCGGTTGGAGGAGACGCTGGACGTCCACGTCCTCGAACCGTTCGCCGAGTTCACCCATCACCGTCTGCAACTGCCCGAAGTCCGCCGCGTGGAAGACGAGCGTCAGGTCGCCGTCGTCGGCGACGTAGCGGTGGACCGGACAGCCGAACCGGCCGAGGCACTCGCAGGGACAGGTCGCGTCGTCCTCGTGGGCGGTCCGAAACACCGTCGCCGTCCCGTAGGAGAAGACGGCGTCCTCCTCGTCGTCGTCTCCCGGAACCAGGAACTCGGTGACGCTCCCCCTCTCTCCGGGCAACGAGACGCTCGTAGACGTCTGGTCGATGGCTCCCCCCGCGGACTCGGAACGCCGAGCGATGGGACACCCATTCGGATCGGTGAACTTCACTGTCGCTCGTATTCCGGACGCCATCTTAATTCAAGCAGGGAATCTCGGCCTTCAGGCCGGGAGGAAATGCGACATGGTGCTGACCAACCGCTACTCGCTGGTCGGGCCGGAATTCAACTCTCGTTGTGCGTGGAGCAGCATCCCCTTCCACGTTAGCCCGTGGCGCTTTTTCGTCTCTTTCAGGCTCTCGTACTGGCATTCGTCCTCAAAATCTACCTTGACGTACTTCATGTCTGGTGTTACACCAGAGTTATGTTTATGTGTGGCGGTCGGCTATCCAATACTGTGTCCGAGATGGTGACGAAGACGCTACAGGCCACGCTCGCAACGCCCACTACGGGTAAGGAGCAGCGCCTCCAGCGACTCTTGGACACCTACCGAACCGCACTCCACGACGCCTTCGACAACCGGGCGGATACAATGTCTGCGGTCAACGACGTTGTGACGCCCTACGACCTGCCGTACCAAGCCAAAGACGCGCTAAATCCTACGTCCCGAAACTCCGCTCGACGTACAACGCCGAGGAGTTAGACGACGAGCATCCGCTTCGACTCGTCAATCGGGCCGCGAGGTTCGATTACTCCGACGACCGCGAACACGGATTTGTGTGGCAGGCCCCGCAGCCCGGACGCGGGACGAACTTCTGGATTCCGCTCCGTATCAACCCGGAGCAGGAATCGTTGTGGTTCGACCTACTCTCCGAAGACGCGAAAGCGGGCGAACTTCGGTTACAGCAACACCGCACGTCGTGGGAGTTGCACGTCACCGTCGAATACTCGGTCGAAGCACCGACTGAATCGGACAATCCGACGTACATCGGTTTCGACGTAGGCGAGAGCGCGTTGATAACGGGCTGTGCCCTCAAACGCGACGTACTACGGAAACCGATGCTCATCAGCGGCAGTCGGGCGCGACACCTCCGCAAAGAGATGTTCACCACACTCCGCCGGCTACAATCACGAGACGCCGCCGAGTGGCGCGTAGACGAACGATTCGACCACTACCAGAACGCTCTCACGGATATTGTCGAGAAAGCGTCTCGGCAAGCCGTCGAATACGCTGATTCCTTCGAGAACCCCGTTATCGTTCTCGAAGACCTGTCGTATATCCGCGAACGGTTGGACTACGGTAAGTTCATGAATCGGCGGCTTCATGCATGGGCGTTCGCCCAGCTACAGGGTCGAATTGAGGACAAAGCGACCGAGGCAGAGATTTGCGTTGAGTACGTCAACGCGGCGTACACCTCCCAAACCTGCCACGCTTGCGGTCGTCTCGGTCGTCGGAGTCAGCAAGCGGAGTTTGCGTGTCCGCACGGCGACTGCCACGTCTCGGAGTTCCAAGCGGATATTAACGCAGCGGCGAACATCGCCGGTCGCGCTAACCCGTGGGGAGAGAGCCTGCCTTGGAAACCGGCAGGCGATGACTCACTACAGGACGGGAGCGGTCGTGACACCGCCACAGCCCACCGGAAGACGAGCGAGACACCCTCGCAGATGACGCTCTCGGCGTTTTCGGACTGAAACCTGCCTAACGGATTTCCCCCGTGTGGGAAGCCCCGCCGTAAACGGCGGGGAGGATGTCACGTGTCGTACGCACCGTCCGCGCGGCGCACCTTCATGCTAGCGGTGGCCACCGCCGTCCACAGGGAACCGAGTCGCAGTCGGAATACGACTCTGACTGACGACCCGAAATACAATATGGATGAATTGAAATTCAATATATCTAACTAAACAGACATACCGATTCAGGTTCCGAATGGGGAGAGCTTAATGCGGTAATAACACGTTTTAGAGCCCCTCTGCGTCTCGTCTGAACGTTCGGCGCCATACCATTCTGTTTCGAGAACTGTCTCGTTCACACAACATTTATATGGGCTGTCATTGATGGTTCGGTCGTGAATTCGAACCCTCATTGGTCCTCCACCGTGCTCGCGTTCGCGTTCGTCTTCGTCCTCTGTTCCGTTTCGGTCGGAACGGCGGCCGCGGGCGGCGCGGCGGGCGACGTCGGGCCGACGCCCACCGCGACCGACGCCGCGACCGAGACGCCGCAGGCGAACCGAACGACCGAGACGAACTCGACGCCGACGTCGACTCCGCCGCCCGGTACGGTGACGGCCACCGAGACGACGACCGAGTCCCCGCCGCCCGCCGACGCGACGGTGTTCGTCGTCTCCGACCTCGACGCCCCCGAGAGCCTCCGCGCCGGTGACGACGTCGCGGTGAACGCGACGGTGACGAACCGCGCGTCGGCGAACGGCACCGAGACGCTCCGGTACTCTCTCGGTGGAACCACCATCGCCTCGCGGACGATGACCCTCGCCGCGGGCGAGTCGGCGACCGTCGAGTTCGCCGTCCCGTTCTCCGACGTCGAATCGGCGCTCGGTTCGACGGTCTCGGGCACGTACGTCCACGGCGTCCGAAACGAGTCGGGCGCCGGAGCGGCCGCGCGCCTCCGCGTCACCCCCGACGTCGACCTCTCCGTCGAACGCTTCGACGCGCCGACCGAAATCTCCCATAACGAGTCCTATATCGTCCTCGCGACAGTCCGGAACCCCGGCGACGTCACTATCACCCGGAACGTCGACTACGCGTTCGCCGGCGAACCCGTCGTCGAACGGGCCGTCACCGTCGCCGCGGGCGACGACCGACAGGTCGCCTTCGAGATGACGCTCGCCGACGCGGCGTCAGTCGTCGGACCCGTCGAGAACGAGACGACGTACGACCACGGCGTCCGAACCGGCGACTCGCGCGCCGGCGGCGCCGTCCGCGTCGTCCGCGGGCCGAGCGCCGACGCCTCGGCCCTCGCCGTCGAGTCCTTCGAGGCGCCCGACGACGTGCGCCCCGGCGACGACTACCGCGTCAACCTCACCGTTCGGAACGTCGACACCGCCGACTTCGAGGGGCAACTCGGCTACCGCGTCGACGGCGCCGTCGTCGCCACCGACTGGACGCACGTCCCCATCGGCGAGCGACGGACCGTCAGTTTCCGCGTGACCTACGACGACGTGGCCGACGCGGCGGTCCCGCTCTCCTCGCCGAACGTCGAACACGGCGTGTACGTCGGCAGCGACGCCGTCGAAACCCGTCCGGTGACGGTTCACGTACCGCCCGAACCCGAGACGGCGACGCCGGAGCCACCGACGTTCACCGCCGACGAACCGCTCGGCGCGCCGACGGCGACGCCCGCCGACGCCCCGGACGACGCGGACGCCGATACCGAGTGCCAGCGCGGCTTCTTCACCGCCTGCGGCGGTACCGCCCTGAGCGAGACGTCGCTCACGCTGGTCGGCATCTTCCTCTCCGGGCTGGGAATCGTCTTCCAACTCTCACAGGGGCGCCGATGACCCGCGGACTCCCCGCGGCGTGGAGCGCGCTGTTCGGCGCGCCGTTCCTCGCGCTCGGCGCGTACGTCTACGCGTTCCAGTCGCAGTACCCGCTGGTGGCGAACCAACCGACTGCACCGCCGCTCGCCGGCGTTCCGTTGGCGCTCTTTGGTTTATTCGTCGTCGCGCTCGGTATCTACGTGCAGTTCGCCAGCACGCCCGACGACCCGACGATGCGGGAGAACGAGTTCGTCGTCGACGACCGCGACCCCGCCCAGCGGAGCGCGCTACTGCAGACGTTCCTCTCCGTCCCGTTCCTCGCGGCCGGATTGGACCTGCTGTACTTCACCGACTACCCGCTGGTGTACCCGACGCTCGCCCTCGCTGCGGGGCTGTACCTGTTCTCGACGGGCATCCACCGCTACTGGCGGAACACGCTCACGACCTACGTGGTCACGAACCGCCGGGTGCTGCAGGAGTACCGGTTCGTCTCCCTCTCGCGGACCGAGGTTCCCTTAGAGAAAGTCCGCGCCGTTGAGGAGCGCCAGTCCGTCGTCGACACGCTGTTCGGTCTCGGCAACATCCACGTCCGAGCGGGCGCGAGCGGAAACCTGAGCGTGACGGTTCGCTCCGTCTACGACTCCGCCGAGTTCGCCGACGAGATACGCGACGAGATGGACCACACGGTCAACGGCGCCGACCGCGGAGAGGACCGACTCGACGGCGCGTTCGTTGAAGCGACGCCGGTCGATTCGAGTTCGGAGAACGCCGTGCTCGACGCGGACGGAGCCGGAGCCGGAACCGGAACCGTCGAACCACTGTCGACGGCCGACGCCGACGGCGCGTTCCCCGACCCCGAACCGTGGAGCGACGGCGGCACGGTCGAGTCGGGTCCTGTGAGGGACGACGCGGTGGACGGTTTCGGCGAGACGACTCGCGACGACTCGCCGTAGCGTTCACTCCGCTTCCGGGTTCGTCGTCCGCTCCGATTTCTGCTGTACGACGCGCTGTCCCGCCCGCAAGGCGACGCGTCCCGTGCCGACCGGTTCGCCGTCGGGTCCGTCGGCGACGGCGACCCCGTCGAATCCGACGGGTAGCCCCATCCCCCGATAGAACGACGGCGAGTCCTGCACGTGGAAGTGCAGGTGCGGTTCCGTGGAGTTACCCGAGTGGCCGCACAGTCCGATTCGCTGCCCGGGTTCGACCCGGTCGCCCTCGCTTACGGCGACGCTTCCCTCGCGGAGATGCGCGAGCACGCTGTACTCTCTCGGCGCGTGTTCGACGACGACGTAGTTGCCGCGGATGTCTCGCTGTCGGAGGTCCAACCATCCGCGCGTCCGCGGCGCGTCGCGGTGTCCGTCGCTGGCGTCGACGACGACGCCCGCGGCCGGTGCGACGACGGGTTCCTCCCAGCAGTAGTAGTCCGACGGGTCATCCCCGTCGCCCGCGTGCGTTCGGCCCTCTCCGTCCGTTGTCACGAGGTCGTAGGCGTACCGCTGTGCGAGGATGCTCCACGAGTGCGAATCTTTCCTCTCCTGCCCGCCGCTGACGACCGTCCACTCGTCTTCGACCGGCAGGCGGTAGGTCGCTCGCTGCTCGAACGACTCGGGGTCCGGTGGGTCGAACCGATAGCGGCGGTAGACGTCGAGGTGGCCGAGCAGTTGGCCGACGCTCTGCCCCTGTACGAACGGGTTGAGTTGCAACGGAATCATCGACAGCAGGAACCGCGCGGTGCTCCACCGGTCACCCATCCGCACCCACTCGGTCGGGGACTCGCCGCGCGACGGGAGGAACATCGGAACGAAGGGCCAGAGACCGAACAGAAAGCAGTAAAGAAACGGGGAGAGCACCGCAAATCGGGGAGAGACGACGGCCGGGAGGCCGAGCAGACCCAGCAGCGCGAGGTTTGTCGGGTCCGGGAGCCTCCGCAGTACCGACTTCGACTCGGCGGGGTCACGGGGTCGCTCGTCGTTTGACGCGCCCGTCTCGGTCCGGGAGGGCATACCGGGGGGGTGGACGCGGCGGGAGAAGAGCGTTGTGCGTGCGATTTTACGACGTCCTTTCCGACGGCGTCGAGACGGCGGCGGTTTCCTCACCCCTCGGCCGTGTGGGCGGGCCCCTCGCCGTCCGATTCGGTCTCGGTGGCCGTCTCGTCGTCTTCGCCTTCCGACTCGGTGGCGGCGTCGGCTTCGTCGTCGCTCTCGTCGTCACCGCCGTCCGCGTGACCGTACGCTCCCGGAACGAGCGTCTCGCTGTACAGTTCGTCGCCGTCGCGGTCCCGAAGCGTGACCGTCATCTCCTCGGAGTCGGCGGCCACGTCGACCTGTCCGAAGAACTGAAGCCCCTCGCTCGGCGGGAGGTTCGCCTCGCCCTCCGGCGGTGACTTCTCGTAGGCGACTTCCGGTCCGAAGGTGTCGTCGAGCGCACTCGGTCCGAACGTCCCCGCGTGCAGCGGTCCGGTAACGAACTCCCGGAACGGATTGAAATCGGTGAACTGCGCGCGGTCGGGATGGTAGTGGTGGGCGGCGGTGTAGTGGACGTCGGCGGTGAACCAGACGACGTTTCGCACGTCTTCCTCGTTCAGGAACGACAGGAGGTCCGCGATTTCGTGCTCCCGGCCGACGGGTTCGCCGTCGACGTTGCCGATGGCCTCGAAGTAGTCGCCGTCGGTGACGACGAGGCCGATTGGCATGTCGGAGGCGATTACCTTCCACGTCGCCTCCGACGCCGCGAGCGACTCTTTCAGCCACGCGAGTTGTTCCTCGCCGAGGACGGCCGTCGCCTCGCTCTCCTCCTCGTTCCGCGTGGCCGTGTTCGGCCCGCGGTAACTCCGCAGGTCGAGTCGGAACACCTCCATCGTCGACCCGTACTCGAAGCTATCGTAGTGTTCGTTCCAACCGCTCTCCTGCGTCCGAATCGGCATGTACTCGACGAACGCTCGCTGACCGCGGGCAGCGAGGAGGTTCACGCTCTCCACGTCGTGGGGGTCGTCCTCCGGGAGCATCTCGCCCAGGTAGTAGTTGTTCGTCACCTCGTGGTCGTCCCACTGCGGGATCATCGGCACCTCCGCGAGGAAGTTCCGGTAGTGGTCGTCGATGAAGTTGTACCGGTAGTTGCCGCGGAACTCCGAGAGCGCGTCCGCGACCTCGGATTTGGCCTCGGTGACGACGTTGTTCCAGACGCCGCCGTCGTCCAGTTCCACCGTCTCGGGGAGCGGACCGTCGGCGTACACGGCGTCCCCGGAGTGGATGAACAGGTCCGGGTCGAGTTCGCGCATCGCCTCGAAGATGGTCATCCCGCCGCGGTCGCGGTCGATTCCCCACCCCTGTCCGACCACGTCGCCGCCCCAGACGAACCGGACGTCCTGCTCGCCCTCCGCCGGCGTTCTGAACTGGCCGCTTACCGGGTCGCTCCGAATCGCCGGGTGCTCCAGCGACTCGAAGACGACCCGGTAGTGTATCTCCTCGCCGCTCGGAAGTCCTCGCAGGTCGAGTTTCGCCGCGTAGTCGGTCACCGACAGCGCCGCCGGCCCCCGAACCGTCCGCACGTCCGAGAAGTACTCGTCGGTCGCCACCTCGACGTACATCCGTGCCGGCGCGTCGGTCCGACTCCAGATGATCGCCCGGTCGGACTTCACGTCTCCGCTCTGTACCGCCCGCGGAACCGGTTTCTCCGGGACTTCCTCGTCCGAATCCGCTTCGGTCTCGGATTCGGGGGTTTCGGTCGTCGCTTCGACCGTTCCCACCGCGCCCTCGCCGAGCGTCGCCGTCGCCGTCGCGGTTCCGACCGTCGCGAGCAGTCCTCGCCGCGTCACCTTCCCTGACATGACAGGTAGTGCGTCGACGCCGGGGGTGTAATACGCTTATAATATACCTATTGTCAGGAATGAGCGGTATTGTCAACTCTCCGTGCGGAGGTATCGGTTGGTCGTCCGAGGGAGACGGAGACGACTCGCACCGAGGCGGCGTACGTTCGACGGCGTCTCACCAGCTCCTCGGGTCGCGGTCAGGGCGCGTCGGAGAGTTTGAGGCTGTCGGCCAGGCGGTCGGTGACCACGTTCTCGACGATGTCGACGAACCGCTCGTCGTCGCTCCGGTAGTCGGCGAAGATGCCGAGCGGAATCTCGCCGCCGCCCATCTCGCGGTGGCCGCCGGCGCTGCCCACGCCGTCGAACGCCTCTTTGAGGGCGTTGCCGACGTGGACGCGCGAGTCGGTCGACCGCGCGCTTATCTCGATGGCGTCCTCGACGATGCCGAAGACGACGGCCGTCTCGACGCCCTCCAAGGTGGCGAGATAGTCCGCCGCCTGCGGCAGGGCGTCGCGTTCGTCCGTTCGTCCGACGTGCGAGAGCAGGACTGAGCCGCGAACGACCCGGTTGTCGATGGAGTCGGAGATGGCGTCTATCGTCGCGCCGCTCACCGACGGCGTCGACAGCGTCCGGAGTAAGTCCCGGTCGGCGTGGCCGTGGAGCGCTCCCGCGGCGTCGTACTCGGCGGCCGTCGCGCCGCGCAGGAAGCCGAGCGTTTCGCGGCGGATAGCGAACAGCAGTCCGGTCGCCAGCGTCTCCTCGACGGTCACGTCCAACTCGCGGACGTACTCGGTCAGTATCGTCGCCGTCGCGCCGATATCCTCGCGGTGGTCGACGAACCGTCCCTCGACGTCCTCGACGCTGTGGTGGTCGATGACGATATCGACGGGCGTGTCCTCGGGGAGTTCGTTGTTCACCCCCGGCAGCGAGTGGTCGACGAACGCGAGCAACGAGTCGGCGTCGCGTTCGCCCAGCGATTCCGGGGTGAACAGTTCGAGTTCCATGTCGAGGAGGTTGATGAACGCGCGGTTCTGCTGGTGTGAGATGCTCCCGCCGTACAGAATCTGACGCTCGTCTATCCCGGCCTCCGCGGCGATACGCCCCAGTGCGAGCGTACTCGCCAGGCAGTCCGGGTCCGGGTTGTTGTGGCAGACGACGGTGAGTTGCTCGGCCCCAGCGAGCAACTCGAAGAGTTCTCGCGCTTTCGTCATCGCCTGGATGTATGTGGTCGGGATACAAGCGTCTATCTGTCGTTCCGAAGATACGTGGTTTCCCGTCGAACCGCGACTGTCCCGTCCGCTCGGGTCGTCGACCGAAAGTGAGTCCGGGGGGACTCAGACCGACGCCGTCTCCGGCCCCGGTGCGGGAACGTGGTGGGATGGGGGAGAAGCGCTCCCGCACCTCCACTTTCGCGGACCGGCTGATAAATGTATGTTTTCACTACTGTCAATACTTCCGTATTGTTCGGTCGTCGGCGTTCGTGAATCGGACCCCGCGACGCGTCCGCCGTCTCGGTCGCCTCTCAGTCGCCGCCAAACGCCGTGATGGTCTCCTCGGGCAGGTCGCCGCGCGCGAACAGCGTCACCAAATCGTCGGCGCGTATCTCGGTGTCGCCGCGCGGCGTGAGTATCTTCTCGTCCCGTTCGACCGAGACGACCAACACCTCCGAGTCGACGTAGCCGCGTTCGTTCGCCTCGCTGAGGGTCGTCCCGTCCACCTTCGCGCCGGAGGCGACGCTCACCTCGACCCCCTCGGCGCCGCCGGACAGCGACATGAAGTCGGCGATGGACTGCCGGCCCCGCCGCCCCTCGGGTCCGAACGCGTGGTAGGGGCGGTGTTCTTCGTGCTGCAACAGGTGTTCGTCCTCTATCTCCACGCCCATCTCCGCCACGCTCCGGGTGACCCGCGAGAGTTCTCGGGCGTCCTCACCCACCGCCGTGACGTGGATGTTTCCGGTTCCGCACATGAGTTGCCGGACGTTCACCACGCCGGGCACGTCGGCCACCTGCTTGGCCAACCGCTCCCGTTCGTGTACCTCGGCGGTCCCCACGACGAGGTTCGTCAGGCGACCCTCCGCGCGTTCGTAGTCGACGTGCGCGTGGTAGCCGCGGATGACGCCGTCGGCTTCCAGTTGGTTGATTCGGTTCCGAATCGTCCCGGCGGAGACGTGCGCCTCCTCGGCCACCATGGGGGCGGAGGTGTTTCGCGCGTCCCGCACGAGGTGGTAGAGAATCCGCTTGTCGACGTCGTCCAATCGGTCGACCATACGGCGCACTGGTCGTCCACGATGATAAACGCCACAGGAATCGGGTCCGGTCGGCGGGTTCGGTCGGTCGCGGCGGTTGCGGTACGTGCGTTCCGCGAGGCCTTAACTACCCGTACTCTGCGCGACGCTCGCCAACTGCGCCCCGCTGGCGTCTCTCAACCGCTCGTCGCCGAGTTTGAGGCGAAGTCGCGGGCGGCCGACGTCGATGGGAACTTTCTCGGTGGCGATGAGCCCCTGCTTTTCGAGTTCGCTCTTCTTCCGCGAGAACGTCGCTTTCGAGGCGAGTCCGATATCCTCGGCCCACCGCGAGACGTCGTAGAACAGTTCCTCGTTCCGCGCGGCGACGAGGAGGCTGATGGCGACTTCGTCCGGGCCTTGGCTGTCCCCGCGGGCGGTCTGGAGGTTCGAGAGCAGTTCGGTGAAGTCGGTTCTGCACTCTGGACCGAGGCGCTCCGAGATGGTCGTCTCGACGCGGCTGAGCCCCGGGGTGTGGAGTTTGTACCCGTCGCTCGCCTCGAAGAGCGTCTCGTACTCCTCGCGCACGGCGCCGACGAACTCCTCGTCGTCGGTCCGGAGGCCCGCAAGCAGCGAATCCGCGCTCACGACCGTCGTCACGGCGGACTCCGACGCCATCAGGTTCGGCTTGTGGCCGTCCGCGTCGTCGAGGACGCGGAGTTCGAGCGTCTCGGACTCGACGAGATCGGCCGTTCGACTGGCGACGAGGAAGTCGTCCATGACCTCGCGCAGAGTGGTCTTCTCGCCCAGGACACGGACCGTCGGCGTCCGTCCGTCGAACGTGCTGAGCGACTCCACCGCCCGTTCGAGTGCGTCGGCGGCGGGGTTGACGAGGTACAGCGAACTCTCCGTCGTCTCGAACGTCCACTCGAAGACCTCGCTCATCTCGTCTGTCAGCAGTTCTGCTGGGTGGTTCATACTTTATTTCATAGTTGGTCCGTATTTAGCTCTGGCGGCATTACGGCTTGAGAAATCTGTACAACCCTCATAATCGCCTCTCAGGCACCGTATCTATTTGGTAACTACGATCCCGTCGATTTTCGGACTATTCCGGCGACAGTTCGAGTCCGTTTGCGGATTCAGGGGAACGTCTCGGAGAAGTATTTCCGGCAGAACGTCGTCCGACCCCTCCGGAAGCACGACGTCGCGAGCCAACTCACCGCGGTCCAGAACGACCGCGTCATCTACGGCGGTTTGACGTACCAAGGGCCGATTATCTACCCGTTCCAACTAGAGATGGCTGCGCAGGGACTCTTTCCCCGACGCGTTCGGTGACGAATCGCTGTTCGACCGCCGGCGCGTGAACGACATCGTCGCCGGCGACTTCTGACCCCGCCACCGCCGTCGGCGCTCTGAGCGCGGCGCTTCCGGGGTGCCAGCGGTTAAGGTCGCGGTGTGCTAATCACCCTCTCTGACCTGTCCGTTCTCGGAGTATCGGCCGCTCCCCGGCGGCGACGGGACGCCCCGCGCGTACTGCCGCGCCGCCGAGGAGTTCGTGCAGGCGATGCGCGCCGACGTCTGCAACGACCGCTACGGACTCGACCACGCGACGGACTGCGAAATCTATCGCGAGCACGCCGACGAGGCGGCCGGAGATGGAGACGAGAGCGAAGATGGAACCGGAGACGCCCCGTGAGCTACGAGGACTACCTCGCCGGTGACCCCGTGATACTCACCGCCGCGTTGACCGGCGGGGTCCACGGCAAGGAGGCGAACCCGAACCTTCCCGAGACGCCCGAGGAGATAGGTCGGGCCGCCGCGGAGGCCGAGGCGGCCGGAGCGTCCGTCGTTCACCTCCACGCCCGCCGGCCGAACGGAGAGCGCTCCTTCTCGACCGAGCGGTTTCAAGAGATAGACGAC
The DNA here is from genome assembly GCF_031624495.1 of Halogeometricum sp. S1BR25-6. Classification (NCBI taxonomy): domain Archaea; kingdom Methanobacteriati; phylum Methanobacteriota; class Halobacteria; order Halobacteriales; family Haloferacaceae; genus Halogeometricum; species Halogeometricum salsisoli. The sequence goes on from NZ_JAMQOP010000004.1 coordinate 189,831, forward strand.
GCTGTTCGCCGGCACGCCGACGACGTGATCATCCAACACTCCACGGGCGGGACGGCCGCGCCGGACGAGTACCGGGCGCGACCGCTCCGAACCGACCCCGCCCCGGAGATGGCGTCGCTCGACATGGGACCGTTGAATCGGTACGACCGCCTGACCAGCGAGAACACCCGCGGTTTAGTAAACGACCTTTACGACGAGATGCGGACGCGCGGCATCAAACCCGAACTGGAGGTGTTCAACGACGGCCACCTCAACGAGGTGCACGGCCTCCTCGACCGCCGCGACCTCTCGGCGCCCGTCTACGCCACGCTCATCTTCGGTCCGGGCACGCTCACTCGACCCACCCCACAGAACTTCTTGAACTCTATCGACAACCTTCCGGCCGGAGCGTCGTTCAACACGCTCGGGTTCGGCCGGCACCAACTCCCCTTCGCGGCGATGGGAGTGCTGTTCGGCGGTCACGTCCGCGTCGGACTGAAGGACAACGTCTACCTCCGGCGCGGCGAGTTGGCCGAGTCGAACGCGCAGTTAGTCGCGCGCGCCGCGGCGATAGCGGAGCGTCTCGGTCGGCCGGTGGCGACGACCGACCAAGCGCGTGAGATACTCAGACTGGTGGATTGAGAGGGCGTTTCGATCGATTTCAGGGCCCACTCACGGTTGTTCATCCTCTCGGACGGACAATCCCGTTCATTCTGTAGATGTCCAACTGATATGTTTGATAGAGCGTACTTGCTAGTTTTGCTGGTTTGATGAAGCCGCTTTCCCGGCCTCGTGTTTGGTTTTTGCTGTCTTTTCTGTTTTTGCTATTTCTTTTATGTTTGCTATCCCCGGTGATTCCCATCTCTCATCAACTGCTCCCGACTGGTGACTGTTCTTCGAGGTGTCGTCAAGAGGCGTTCGCTCACCCGACGAACTGGAGGACGAGGAGGATGGTCCCGACGGAGGCGACGGTCGTCGCGAAGACGTTGGCGGAGGCGAGGTCCGCGTCGCCGCCGAGTTCCGTAGCGTAGATGAACGTGGAGATGGCCGTCGGCATGGCGAGCATGAGGACGCCGGCGCGGGTGGTCGAGACGTCGGCCGAGAGCAGCGAGAACGCGACGAGTGCCGTCACGGGCATGAGTAACATCTTCAGGGCGACGACCGACCCCACCGTCGGAACGTCGACCGCGCCTGCGTCGAACGACAGCGATGCCCCCACGGCCAGCAACGCGGCCGGGAGCGCCAGTTGCGCTACCGCCCCGAGGCCGTTCGAGACGACCCCCGGGATAGAGACGCCCACCGCGGAACAGAGGAAGCCGAGGACCAAGGCGCCGATGACCGGGTTCGCGAGGAAGCCCCGGAGTTCCTCGACGAGGTCGGCCTCCGCCTCGTTCACGAAGGCGAGGACCGCGACGGTCGCCGGTATCTGCGTCAGGCCACCGACGCCGAGGATGACGCTCGCCTTCGCGGTGGCGACGTCGCCGAACGCGGCCGCGGTTATCGGCAGGCCCAGGAAGCCGAAGTTACAGTGGTACGACTGCACGACGGCGACGCTCCGCGTCGCCGGGGAGGACGTCCGCCGGTGGACGACCCACCCGAACGCGCCGACGACGAGGAGGGAGAGCCAGAACCCGGCGATCAGGCGCGGGTCGAGTACGTCGCCGAGCGACTGACTCGACGTGGACGTGAAGACGAGCGCCGGAAGCGCGAGGTAGAACGCGAACTGCGTGAGCAGGTCCGCACGCGACTCGGTCAGGAGTCCGAGGCGGCGCCCGCTGATACCCGCGAACAGGAGGACGAGAAGATAGAGCAGGTTCGAGACGACGTCCATGTGGTCCACGTCGGCCGGCGGCCCATTTGGTCTTACGCTCCGCGGCAACCCCATCGGGCTTCGACCGTCGTCTCAGGCGTTCTCGCCGGCAACCAAGACGAACGAACGTGATGGTTCTCGCGCCGTTCTGACCGAAAAGATAGGAGAGATAGAAGAGACAGAAAAAATAGTTTTGCTGTCTTTGAGAGACGAACTGTATACTGACGGCAGCGCGGGGCGAAACGCTCGGCGGTGGAACCCGACAGTCGTCGCTCTCCGCCCGCGCTCAGTAGGCGTCGCGGAGCACTTCTTCGACGGCTTCGACCGTCGGGTCGAGTCCGTCCGGGGCGTTGGCGAGGAACGAGTCGTTCAGGATGTTCTCCGCGACCGCCTCGAACTCGGAGGGCTCCGGGCCGTCCACGTCGCGCAGACGCGACGGGAGCGACAGCGCGTCCCGAATCCGCTCGACGGCGTCGACCACCGCGGCGGCGGGATTCGCCGCTTGTCCTACGCCCAACGAATCCGCGAGCAGTTCGCGGCGGCCGTCGACCTCCTCGAACAGATACCGGAGGACGTGCGGGGCGACGACGGCGTGCGCGGCGCCCTGTTGCACGTCGTACGTGCGCGTGAGGCCGTGTCCGAACGCGTGGATGAGAGAGAGCGTCACGCCGTCGGGCCGGGAGACGCCGTACTGGACGAGCATCGTCCCCTCGACGACCGGGTCCAGCGTCTCCGCGTCCGGGTCCGAGTCGCCCTCGCCCAGTCGGCGCAGACCGGGTCCGAGCAGTCCGAGTCCGCGCGACGCCGTCGCGTCGGTCACGGGCGTCGCGTTCGACGCGTACAGCGTCTCGATACCCTTGTCGAAGCCGTTCATCGCCGACGCCGCGAGCACCCCTTTCGGCGTCGTCGCGAACAGTTCGGGGTCGTAAACGACGGCTCTGGGGGTCAGCTTCGGGTCCGCGACGCCGCCGCTCGCGGGTTCGTCGACCGGACCCGACTCGGGCGAGGCCGTCACGCCCGCGACGTTCGACATCTCCGCGCCGGCCAGCGTCGTCGGCACCGCGACGACGGGCATCAAGTCGCCGGACGGAACGGTGACGGTCCCTCGCTCGACGAGTTCCGCGCCCACCTCTTCGGGCGGTCGCTCGTCCGCCGCGAGGAGGCCAACCATCTTCGCCACGTCGAGACTGCTGCCGCCGCCGAGGCCGACGACGACGTCGGCGTCGCACTCGCGCGCGGCCGCGAGTCCGTCGTAGGCGGTGCCGAGTCGCTTCTCCGGGGTCGTCTCCGCGAACACGTCCGCCAGTCGGTCACCCAATCCTTCTCTCACGGGGTCCATCACGGCGGGCGTCTCCCCGACCGTCGACCCGCAGACGACGAGCGCACGTTCGAGACCGTGTTCTCCCAACTCCGCCGCGAGGTCGGCGGCCGCGCCGCGGCGCGAGCGAATCACGGGCGCGTCGAACTCGAACCGGTACCCGTCGCTCATCTGTTCTGCCCTCCTGTTCCGCCTCGATTCCGGCGGGCCGGCGCGGCCGTTCCGAACTCGGGCCGACTCCGCGGCCGGTCGCGCGTTCGCGGCGTTGTGGTCGTCACGACGCCCGATTCGGACCGCAGACGGGTATGGTTTTCCGGACGCTGACGACCCCCGGTGACACGACGCGACCGCACCCCCGACATGGGCCCGCGCGACGCACCACGGCCGACGGGCGCAGTCGTCCGTTTCTGTCCGCGTTCGAGACGACCGACGCGAACGGTTTACGTGTCGGCGAGACGGACCGGGAGGTATGGGATTCGACCTGACGGTCGACGTGTCGGACGACTCGGCCGAGGGGCCGCCGAGCGCGGCCGAGGTGCTCGGAGGGCGGGATTCGATTCCGCCGACGGCGCTGTTCGACCGGACGTTCCTGCGCGAACACACCTCGTTTCGAACGTTCGGGGAGATGGTTCGCGCGAGTCCGTCGTCGGCGTCGTCGCCGGCCGAACTCGGCGCCGTTCCCGGCGGGGAGTGGGACGCGTTCGCCGCGGAGACGACGGCGTTCGAGGACTGGGAGGCGATGGTCGCCGCGGCCCGCGAGCGCTGGTTCGCGCGTCAGTTCGGTCTGTGACCGGTCGTGCGGTTCGGTCCGTAAATCAGGACGACGGCTCCGCCTCGGCGTAGAAGTTGAACGCCTCCAGCACCGGGCGGTCGGTCATCCCGAGAAGGACGGCCTCGTCGTCGGGTTCGTGGTGGTGCGTCGCGTCCGGCGGCACCACGAAGATGTCCCACTGGCCCCACTCCAGGGCCTCGCTGTCGACGTGCGTCGCCCCCTCGCCCTCGATGACGAAGTACACCTCCGTCGCGTTGTGGAAGTGGGGGTCGGTCGTCTCCTGCAGCAACTGCGCGCGGAACGACATCGTCGGAAACAGCGGCTCCTTGCCCGTCGCGGGGTTGACGTACGCGAGGCTGTAGCCGTCGTTCGGGTCCGGGTCGTCGTTGTCCGCTCGCTGGCGGAGCGTCTCCTCCATCTCCTCCCATCCGAAGCGGTACGGGGGCGTCGCCTCGCGGATGCCCTCGAACGGCCCCGGAATCTCCCCGTCCGATTTCTCGTCGGCGGGGCGGCCGCGACCGTACTGGGAGTCCCAGTAGCCCTGCGTCTTCGTCACCGGTTGGCGTTCGAGTTCGTGGTTCTCGAACACCTGCTGTTTGTTCATCGAGTCGAGGAACAGGGGGAGGTCGAGGACGTCCAACCACGCCGCCGTCTCGTCGGAGTCGTTGACGTGGTCGTGCCACTCCCACTGCGGCGTCGTGATGAGGTCGTTGTTCTCCATCGGGAACTCCTCGCCGGAGACAACCGTCTTCATGTCCTCGTTGCCGTCGATGGTGAAGCGGAGGGCGTTCGCCGAGTGGCGGTGGGCGGGGGCCGTCTCGCCGGGCGACACCGTCTGGACGCCGACGTAGATGGTGTTGGAGATGGCGTTACCGAGACTCCGGTTGATGGGGACGGCGACGCGCCGCTGGAACCCCGGCGGCAACTCGGCGATGGGGACGTCCGCCTCGATACCGTCGATGGCCTCCTGAATCTCCTCCCAGTGCCAGATGCCCGGTTCGGGGTCGTCGATGACGTTCCCGAAGTCGTCTTCGACCTCCCAGAGCGGTCGGAGGCCGTGCTGTTCGAGGATGCTTCGGGTGTCGGAACTCAGTTCGAGGAGTTCCTCCGGCTCCTTCTGTGCCATGGTTTATCGTTATATCAGGTTAGACATAAGCGTGATGGATGTGCACGTCCGCCGGTCCGTCACGCCTCGGTGGGCGGCCGGGCCTGCGCGTCGAATATCTCTCCGGCGGGGAAGACTGACCGACAGTCCTCACAGACCATCTGTCGCTGGATGGCGTACTCCCACAGTTTCCCGTCGCAGTTCGGGCAGTCGAAGTGCGCCCGCGCGAACGGACTCTCCTCGGCGTACGGGTTCTCGAACTCGGCCATGTTCGTAGATTCGACGGCACCTCCAAAAGCGTGTTGTCCGCCGCGCGAGTCGGCTTTCAGGGCTTTCCCGCGAAGTCAACGAAGGAGGTGAGTTTCCCGCTCGCGTCCTCGGTTACGTTCGACCCGTGGAAGAGGAGTCCGACGTCGAACTCGTACGCCGCGAGGCGTTCGAGGTTCTCCTCGGCCGACGCCAGGTCCTCGGTGAACACCGCCGGCGGCAGCACGAAGTGTCCCGCCGGGATGCCGCGGACGTCGGAGCCGAACACCGCGTCGCCGAGGACGGCCAGCGACCGCGACTCGTCGACCAGCGCGTGGTGGTCGGAGGTGTGGCCGGGGACGTGGACCGCCGTGAACGGTCCGATTTCGGTCCCGTCGCCGTACCGCTCGTCCGGTCGGAACTCCTCGCAGCGCGTCTGCTGCGGTACCCACGTCTCCGCGCCGTACCGCTCGGCCAGCGACGCGAACCCGCCCATGTGGTCGCCGTCCCCGTGCGTGAGGACGAGTCGTTCCGGTTCCGCGCCCACCTCCTCGACCCGTTCGGCGACGGTGTCGGTGGTGTCCTCGAACCCCGCGTCCACGAGCGTCGGCGTCTCCCGGTCGAAGAGGAACACGCGGTAGCGGCCGCCGTTTCGCTCCGCGACGGTCAGGTCGTACACGTCGTCCGCGACTTCCGTGATCATGTCAGTCGAACGTCCCGCGAGTGGGAAAGGAGTTGTGACGGATGACCAATCGTTATATCGCTCGCTCGAAAACCGACGGGCGAATGGCAGACGCCTCCGCCCTCGCCGCCCGCGTCCGCGGGGTCGACGCCTCGTGGCTCTCCGTCCCCGTCGGCGTCGGCCTCGCGGCTCTCGTCGTCGCGTACGCGCCGCTCTCTCCGGACGCGGCCGCGATGCTCGCCATCACCGCGTTCTGCGTCTCCCTGTGGGTCGGGACGCCCGTCCCGCCGTGGCTCACCGGACTGGTGGGCATCGGCCTCGTCGGCGTGCGGTTCTCGACGGAACTCGCCCTCGTCGGGTTCGGGTCGGCGGCGACGTGGCTCGTCGTCCTCGGCATCCTCATCGGCGAGGCGACCCGTCACAGCGGGCTCTCGACGCTCGTCGAGCGGCGCGTGTTCGACCGAATGCCCGGACACGCCCGCTCGGACCCGACGACCGCGTACCGCTACCTGCTCGGGGCGTTCTCGCTCGTCGCCCTGGCGTTCGTCGTGTTGGTCCCCTCGGCGCTCGTCAGGGTCCTCATCCTCGGCCCGATTCTGGTGTCCGCCGGCGAGTGTTTCTCCGAGCGCCGGCCGCGAGTCGGCCTGTTCTTGGGACCCCTGTTCGTGACGTTCTACGGCGCCGCCGGCGTCCTCACCGGGTCGCTCGGCAACATCATCGTCGCAGGCATCGTCGAGTCGACGACCGGCGTCTCGCTCGGGTGGGTCGAGTGGCTGACGTGGCTCGCGCCCGTGATGTCGCTCGCCCGGTCGGCCGTCGTCGTCGCCGTCGCGTACGTCCTCTATCGCCCGCGGAACTCCGGGACGGTGTCCGTCGACGCGGGCGCCGCGGACGAGCGTCCGGACGCGAACCCGGACGACGGAGATGCAAGCACGGACGCGACCGACGGCGGGGAGGAACCCATCGACGCGAGCGACGCGCGACGGATGCTCGCCTTCCTCTCCGTCGGCGTCGCCGTCTGGGCGACCGACGCGATACACGGTCTCCACCCGGTGTACGGCGCTCTCGTCGTCGTCGTCCTCGCCTTCCTCCCCCGCATCGGCGTCGTCGACGTCGACGCCGTCGCGGACGCCGACTTCTCCGTCGTGTTCTTCCTCGGAGCCGTCTTCGCCATCGCCGAGGGACTCCAACGGACCGACTTCACCGCCGTCGCCGCCGACCGAATCCTCTCTTTGGTCCCCGGCGGCGCGTCGCTCCCCGTCGTCCTCGCGGCCGTCGCCGTCGCGACGCTGGCGCTCATGTTCGTGATGGAGGGGATGGCGGTGGCGAGCGTGCTCACGCCGGTGTTCATCTCGTTCGCGCAGGGGGCGGGCGTCCCGATTCTCCCCGTCGCCATGACCGAGAGCGTCGTCCTCCTGTCGTACTTCTTCCCCTACCAGTCGGCCGTCCTCGTCGCCATGCTCGGACTCGGAGCGACGGACACCCGCGAACTGGTCCGGATGGCCACCGTCTGTTCGCTCCTCACCCTGCTCGTTCTGCTCCCGGTGCAGATACTCCTCTTCGCGCTCTTCGTCTGACCGGAGGCGGGCGGGGCCGGAATCCTCGCCTCGGCTTCCGCTACTCGCTCGTCTGGTCGGTTATCGCGCCGCGCTTTATCTTCCCGGTGCTCGTCCGCGGGAGCTCCTCCGTCCGAATCGTGTACTCGCGCGGGCGCTTGTAGTTCGCGAGGTCGGTCCGCTCGCGGCAGAACTCGTCGAGTTCCTCCCCGGTGACGCTTCCGCCCTCAGTGACGACGACGGCGTTGACGACGCGACCCCAGTGGTCGTCGTCGACGCCGAAGACGTACGCCTCCGAGACGGCGGCGTGCGATTCGAGCGCCTGTTCGACCTCGACCGGGTAGACGTTCTCGCCGCCGCTGACGAACATGTTGTCCACTCGGTCGACGATGTAGAGGTAGCCCTCCTCGTCGATGCGCGCCACGTCGCGCGTCCGGAGCCACTTCCCGTCCTCCCCGCTCGCGGGGTCCTCGAAGTAGGACTTCGCCTCCGCCTCGGGGTTGTCGATGTAGCCGTCCGAACAGCCCGGACTGCGGGCGATTATCTCCCCCTCCTCGCCGGCGTCGACCGTCGCCTCGGGGTCGGGATGCTCCGTCACCGGCACCGGTTCGACGACGCGAATCTCGTAGGTGTGCGCCTCCTTCCCGACGGTCCCCGGCCGCTCGTGTTGGTCCTCGGGGAGCGAGAACGTGAGGTTCGGCCCCGCCTCGGTCATCCCGTAGGTGTTGTACACCCGGTCGGTGACGTGCTCGCTCATCCGCTCGACGAGGCGTTCGCTGACGACGGAGCCGCCGGTCCGGACGTACTCCAGCGAACTCGTGTCGCACTCCAGCGACTGCTGGGCGTCGACGACGGCGTTCAACTGCGTCGGCACGGCCAGCAGACCCGTCGCCTCCAGTTTCTCGACCTGTTCGAGCAGGCCTGCCGGGTCGAAGTCGGAGTGGAGGACGACGGTGGCGCCGGCGAGGAAGTGCGGATAGATCCACGCGTCCGAGGAGACCATGTGGTACCACGGCGTCGCGACGATGCCGGCGTCGGTCCGGTCGATACCGTGCTCCATGACGCCCTGAATCGCGCCGTACCACAACTGTTCGCCGTCGAACGGCACCGCCTTGGGCCGACTGGTCGTCCCGCTGGTGAAGAAGATGGAGCACTCCCCGTCGGCCGGCGGCGCCCCGTCGAGCGTCGGGGGCGCCTCCGCCAGTACCTCCTCGTAGGACTCGACGCCCGCCGCGTCGACGTCGGCGTCGCCGACGTGGATGGCCGCCTCGAAGTCGCGCCGGGCTAGCACTTCCTCGGCCGTCTCGCGGTTGTCGTCGTCGAAGACGAACCCCGTCGCGTCCACCGACTCGCACATGCGGACGAACTCCTCGGCCTCGCCCCGGAACGGGAGTTGAGCCGTCGCGGCGCCGCGCTTGTGGCCCGTCACCATCGTTTCGATGGCGGCCGGGGAGTTACCGCCGAGCACCGCGCAGCGGCCGTCCCCCAGTCGCGCCGTGAGCGCGTTCGCGAGGCGGGTGCTCCGGTCGTCCAGTTCCGCGTACGTGAACGTCCGTCCGTCCTCGGCGACGAGCGCCGTCTCGCCCCCGTGACACCGGACGGTTCGCCGGAAAGCGTCGAAGAATCTCATGCTGACAGTCAGTACCAACCCCTATTCGATAGTTATTAATCCTTATGGTAGGCGACGCGGCCGACCGGGTGCGAACCGCGCGCTCGACGCGCGAACGGGTGGAACTTTACCGCTCGGCGGCGGCGACCCGGTATGGACGCGGCGCAGACCACCGGACCGCGCGCGCTGGCGACGCAGGTGAAGCCGCCGTTCATGGCGCCCGCCGTCGGGACGGCCCTGTTCGGCGCGCTTCTCGCACCGTCCGTCTCGCCGGTCGCCCTCTGCCTTCACGTCGTCTGCGTCGCCTCGGCGCTGTACGTCGCCCACCTCCGCGACGAGTTCGTCGACGCCCACGTCCGCGGCGAGGACGACCCGCGCGTCGCCGCGTCGCTCCTCCGTCCGGCCATCACGGTGACCGCCTTCGTCTCACTCGTGGCGTGCGCCGCGCTCTCGGTCGTCGCCGGTCCCCTCGCGGCCGCATTCGCTCTCCTCCCACTGCTCCTCGGGTACGTCCACGCCTCCCACCTCGACGCGCGCACGGTCGCGGGCAGCCTCGACTATCCGGTCGCCGTCGGACTCGTCCTCGCGGGCGGCTACGTCGCTCAGACCGGGCGGGTCCCCCCGTGGCTGGCGTGGCCGTCCCTCTCGTTCGTCGCTCTCCTGACGGGGGCGAACGTCTCCTTGGACCGACTGGACCGCTCGTTCGACCGACGTATCGGCAAGCGGACGGTGCCCGTCGTCCTCGGGGATGCCCGCGCCGCCCGCGTCGCCGCCGGATTCGTCGCCCTCTCGGGGGTTGTCGTCCTCGCCGCCGTCGCCTCGGGGGCGCTCCCCCTCCCTGCCGCCGTCGCCGCGGCGTTCCCGTTCGCCGCCGCGGTTCTCTGCGTTCGGGCGCCGCCGGAACGAGCGGTCCGCGTCCAGATGGTCGCCGCCTACCCGTTCGCCGCGACGCTCTACGCCGCGACGTGCTTCGGCGTCACCTGCGTCCTCGCGCGCGCCGCCGGCGTCGCCCCGTGAGAGGCGCGTTCAGCGGTAGGTGAGACTGAGTTGCACGTCGTTGGCGGCGGCGGAGAGTCGGTCCGCTAGTTCCCCTTCGCACCGCTCGCGCGGGAGTCGGTGGGCCGGTCCGGCGACGGCGAGCGACCCAACCACGGACCCCTCCGAGACGAGGGGGACGGCGACGGCGTGGATGCCGCTCAGGTCCTCGCCGAAGTTGAGCGCGTAACCGCGTTCGCGGGCCTCCGCCAACTCCTCGTCCAAGCGCTCCCGGTCGGTCACCGTCGCCTCCGTCTGCGCCGGCAGGCCGCGTCGCGCCAGAATCTCGTCGACCTCCTGCTCGGGAAGGTGCGCGAGAATCGCCTTTCCGCCGGAGTTCGAGTGCATGTACTTCCACGACCCGATGAGCGAATTGACGTTGATGTCCACTCCCTCCGAGCGCCCGTCGAGGTAGATGACGCGCCCGTTCTCGTGCGCCATCAGCCACGCCGTCTCGCCCGTGTCGTCCGCGACGTCTTGGAGAACCGGCAGCGCGGCGTCGTACACTGCGCGCCGGGCCCGGACGTGGTGCCCGTAGTTGAAGAACTCCAGTCCGAGGTGGTACTCCCCGTCTCGCTTCACCACGAACCCCCGGTCGCGCATCGTCGAGAGGTGTCCGTGGACGGTGCTCTTCGCGCGACCCGTCGCCGCCGCCAACTCCGTCACGCCCGCGCCGTCCGCCTCGCGGATGTGTTCTACGAGGTCGAACAGCGTCTCGTCCGACTTGATGCCGCCTCCTTCGGGAGTATCCGAAGCCATACCTCTCACAGCGTTCGGGAGGCTCCTAACGTTTGCGCCGGGTCGTCGCCCGCGGGTCGACACTCCCGAACGACCGGCGGCCGTCGAGAAATCGTCGCAACCCGTTGCCGGTGCCGAGAGTAAACGGATGCTTCGGGCCATCTCGCTCGTTCCTTCTCATCGAACATCGTTAGGAGAGGCGAGCGAAGCATTACGCCCGTAGTTCCGTCAGTCAATGGCGACGGGAGACGTACCGTCGCACTCGCGGTTCGAACGAGGCGTTTCTTCCGAACCGAACGCACGAATCGAAGGCCCGAGCGGTCGATATCGTTCGATGTCGCCGAACAAGATTCCGGCAGTTTCGATTCCCGCGTTCACGGGGACGTGCGCGAAGGTCGACCGACCCCTCTCTTCTCTACTCGTCGGGGGATTCGGGGGTGAGTTCGCCCGACTCGACGAGGGCTTCGAGCGGGTTGTCGCTCAGGTCGAGCGGGAGGTCGACGCGGCTACGGGTGCGCACCGACTCGTAGCCGGCGAACAGTATCTCCGCGGTGTTGAGGCCCCGTCTGCCGCTCAACTCCGGTTCGCGCCCTTCGTCGAGGGCGTCTGCGACCTCCGCGACCGCGCGGTCGTGGAACTGCGACCCGAATCGACCCTTCTCCTGTCCGCTGTGGTGGAGCGTCTCGGAGCCGACGTCTATTTTCGTTCGCTCGCCGCCGCGTTCCAGTTCGAGCATCGGTCCGTCCTCGACGTCGATACGAATCGCTCCCTCGTCGCCCCGGATGAGGAACGCAGCCCCGACAAAATCCGCCCCCGGTCCGGTCGAGACGACGCCGTAGACACCGTTCTCGTAGCGCCACTGCGCCCACATCTGGTTCTCCTGGTGGGAGCCGAACCGCACGTCCTCCTCGCGGTAGTCGAGGCCCGCGAGGACCCAGTCGGCGGTGTACTCGTCGTTGAACATGCACGCGAGGTCGACGGAGTGAGCACCGGTGTCGTAGAAGTCCCCCCATCCGATTTCGATGCGTTCGAGCGACCCGATTTCACCCTCGTCGATGAGTCGCTTAGCCTCCGTGAACGGTTTCCCGAAGCGACGCTGCCGGTTGAACGTCAACTGCACGTCGCGCCGCCAACACTCCTGCACCATCGTCCGGGCGTCCTCCCACGTGTCGGCCATCGGCTTCTCGCAGTGGATGGCCTCCACGACGCCGCTCCGAGCACACGTGACGACCACGGGCCGGTGGATGGCCGGCGGGACGCAGACGCTCACGATGTCGGGTTCGGCCGTGGCGAGCATCTCCTCGTAGTCGGTGTAGACGCTCTCCTCGTCGAGGTCGAAGTGGTTTCCGAACGCTCGGCCGTTCTCTTCGACGATGTCGGCGGCGGCGACCAACTCGAACCGGTCGTCGGTCGCGTACGCTTCGGCGTGTCGATAGCCCATAGCGAACCCCTCGACCGTAGGGTTGCTCGGGTCGGGACCGGTTCCGATGACCGCAACAGTGTAGGTGCTCATCTATCTACTACGGTCTGCGGGAACCACCGGCATAGTGGTTTCGCCTCGCGGACCCGCCGACGGCCGGACAGCGTGCGTCCCCGCGGTAACCCTCACCAGTACGTCCGGACGACGTCGTCGGCGTGCGTCAGCGTGTCGTAGCTGTCCGGACCCTCCTCGGCCTCGTAGACGAACCACTCTATCCCGTGCTCGCGGACGTCGTTGACGGCGGCTTCGATGTCCAAATCGCCCTCCCCGACCACGGCGGGTTCGCCGGCCTCGCCGTCGTAATCCTTCAGGTGGGCGAGGCGCACCCGGTCGGCGTGTTCGTGGAGGTACGCGAGGGGGTCGTAGCCGGCGGCGCCGGCCCATCCGAGGTCCAGTTCCAGTCCCACGTCGTCGTTCGTCGCTTCGAGGAGATGCGACAGCGCGGGTTCCCCGTCCAGTTCGACGAACTCCTGGTCGTGGTTGTGGTAGTGCAGGGAGAGGTCGTGCGCCGCGAGGTCGGACGCGACGGCGTTCAGACGGTCGGCCGCCGCCTCCACCGACTCGACGGACTCGAACTCCTCGGGGTCCAGCCACGGCACGACGACGTCCTCGCAGCCGAGTTCGTGGTAGGTCTCCGCCGTCTCCTCTAAGTTCTCCTCCCACGTTTCGAGGCCGACGTGCGCAGCGGCGAGTTCGAGGTCGGCCGACGCCAGCGCTTCGCCGACGGCTTCGGGGCCTGCGTCGCCCAGACCGGCGAGTTCGACGCCCTCGAACGCCGTCTCGCCGACGCGTTCGATGACCGTCGGCAGGGAGTCTTCCACCGCGTGGAGGCTGTACAGTTGAAATCCGATGGATGTCATGGGTCGGGGTTCTCCGCTCTGCGGCATAAGTGCCCGTGAACGACCAAGGGTTGCCCCTTCTCCGGTAAACGACGGTGATGGACTACCGGAGACGCACGTCGCCTCGGACTCGCACAGGCCGACCGCGCGGTGCGCGGCTACGTCTACTCTACCGCGCCCATCGACGCCAGCACCTCGTAGCAGGCGTTGACGTGGTGGTAGCCGCTCTTGACCTTCGGCGTCTCGTCGATGCTCGGGTGTATCTCGCCGTCCGGCGTGAGGCGTTCGTAGCGGATGCCCAGCGAGTGGTTCGTCGCGTACTCGTGCAGGTACTCCGCGATGCGCTCGTACCACTCCCAGTAGCGCTCTTCGCCCGTCGCGTCGGCGAGTCGGGCCGCGGCGCCGAGACCCTCTTCGAGCGCCCACGTGTACTTCGCCTCGACGATGGGCGACCCGTCGCGGTCGATGGTGTAGTAGAATCCGCCACGGTTGTCGTCCCACCCGTCGGTCACGGAGGCGTCGAAGAACCGCTCCGCCCGGTCGAGATACCACTCGCCGTCGTGGTGAGCGTCGAGGCGGACGAGTAGCTTCGCCCACTCCAGCATGTGACCCGGCTGGTAGCCCCACGGGCGGAACAGGTCCGCCTTCTTCTCGCGGTTGTACTCCCAGTCTATCTCCCACTCCGACGTGAAGTGCTCGCAGAGGAGGCCGTCGGCCTCGTCCGGTTTGTCGCGGGCGATCGTCGTCGCGACGGTGACCGCTCGGTCGAGATACCGCTCCTCGCCGGTCGCCTCGTAGGCGGCGAGCAGCGCCTCCGTCGCGTGCATGTTCGCGTTCTGTCCACGGTAGCCGGGTTCGGCGGGGTCCCACTCCTCGGTTCGGTTGCTGGCGAAGGCGCCGTGCTCGGCCTCCCAGAAGTGCTCGTCGAGGATGTCGTACGTCTCCTCGATGCGACCCTCGACGTCGCCGATGCCGGCGCGCGTCGCGGTCGCGTAGGCGAGGAGGACGAAGGCGTGCCCGTACGTCGCCCGCGTGCCGTCCGTCGTCTCGCGCCCCTCAAACAGCCAACCGTACCCGCCGCGCTCCTCGTCGTAGGCGACGTTCCGGAGGTACGAGAGTCCGTGCTCGGCCGCCGGTTCGCACCACACCGGCCCGTCGAGGAGTTTTCCGACGCTGAACGCGAACACGAACCGCGCCGTCGGGACGAGGTGTTTCGTGCGCGAGTCGTAGATGGCGCCGTCGCGGTCGCTCACCTGCGCGACGTAGCCGCCGAAGTGCGTGTCCATCGAGCGTTCTCGGTGGAACCGGAGCGCGTCGACGGCGTCGCGTCGGAGCCACTCGGGCGACCGAGACGGAATCGGGTGCGTCATACCCTGCTTCTCTCCTGCGCGGTGGAAAAAGCCACCGGGTCGCCGCACCGACGCACTCGGAGACGACTATCGTAGCGTCTGAAAGTCATCACACACTCGACCGCACGACGGCGTGCGGTCGGATGTGTAAACAGTTGCAGACGCTACGATAGCTCGCGCAGATTACAGCGATAGACCTGTAACACCTCCTCGGGTGACCGTGCGGTAGAGTTCGGCGCGGACCGCGCGCCCTCGCGCGGCGCGATTCGCACACCTATCGTCGACCAGTTTCGCTCTGAGCGCGCCGTCGCTTCTCGAACGGCGATTTCGAACGCGTACCTCGAATGTTGACTCCGGATAGCCGCTATCCGTCGCTATATTTGTTCCATCGAATCAGGGTCGGAGGCTCGGCGGAACACCGGCGCTCCGGCGTTTCCGGTGTCGTGGTACCCGCGCACGCGCAACGCGAACACGAGGTCCGTAATAGAGCACCACTCGTGGCTCAACAGCGGGGTTCCGTCCTTCGTCACCGTCGCGCCCGCCTCGTTCAGTTCGTCGAGCGCGATGCTGTCGGGGTCGGTTCGGTCGATGGCCCGCCCGACGGCGGACCGCCGCGAACCGTCCTTCCGATACGCCTCGGCGTACCGGTCGATTTTCTCGTCGACGCGCCGGGTCATGTCGTCGAGCGTCTTCCGGCCGGCGCGCTCCGGGCTTCGAACCTCGCGGACGTGGTCGATCAGTCGGCGGTTCGCGGCGACCGCGTCGTCCCAGTGCTCGACGACCCACCGCGCGCGACTCCCGAGTTCCTCCACGGGGACGACGAGCGGAGAGTCCTCGGGGACGCAGTCTTCGACCCAGGGTTCGTCGCGGACGACGAGCACCTGTCCGCTCGCCGCCTGCTCGAACCACGTCCGCGCGAGGGTGTCGTACTCGGTCGCGCAGATTGCGATGTCCCCCTTTCGGAGCATCCGCTCGTACTCCTCCCACGACGCCCTCGGGTACGCCTCGACCCACGGGTACCGGGTGTACGACTCGGGGATATCGTCCATACTGGTGAAGACGGTCTCGATGCCGTACTCTCGGTGGAGGTCCGCGGCGATATCGAAGAGCAGTTCGGGGTGTTTTTTCTGCCACCCCGACCCCGCGATGTGGAGGTAGCGCGGTTCCGTCGCGTACCGCTCTTCGAACCGGCTGAAGTCGATCGGACTCTCGGTCATCACCGCGTCGTCGAGCGCGTCCTCGATGACCGTCTCCAAGAGGAACTCCCGGCCGAACATGGGGAGTTCGGTCGCGTCGAGACCGGCTTTGAACCAGCAGCCGTCGGCGAGGACCGCGTGGGCGACTTCGAGCTTTCGGTGGTAGTCGTCGCGGTAGCCGTCGGTCGCGTACTTGAACGGGAGCATCAGGTCGTGCACGTTCACGATGAGGTCGAACGGCTTCGGTTCGTCCGCCTGGTGCCCGGACTGCAGGAGGAGCCACTTCAGGAGGTCCTCGCGGCCCTGGCGCAGTTGGTCGACGACGATGTCGACGTACCCCAACTCCTCGTAGATTCGCTCGCGTATCACCCGCAGTTGGTTCTCCGTGTACCCGCTCTCGGTGAAGACGTACTCGCTGTCGGTCCCCTCCATGAAGTGGTCGGCCTCGAGGAGCGTAACCCGGTCGCGGTCGGCGAGGACGTCCTCGCGTTCGTAGTCCGCGGTTCCCCGGTGGGGGAGCAGCCAGTAGACGTGGACAGTCGGGTCCTGCCGCAACCACTCGCGGACCCACGTCACGGCGTCGTTCAGCGTCGCGTTCGCGCTGGCGTCGCGCGGTCAGTACAGTTCGGGGATGATGAGGACTCGCATCGATGGGGCACCTTCGAGTGTAACCACGACGGAGGCTCGCATGACTGCATCGGTCGCACCTCGTCGCCTCGCTCTTCCGGGGCGACCGCGTTATCGGCACACGCCAGCAGAGAGTATATGCTCCGTTCGACCCCTTCTGTCGCATGGCTCCCGACGAAAGCCGCGAACAAGGCGTCGAGTTCGGTTCCCTCGGCGACGAACTGGCCGACGACGAGTATCCGACGAGTAAAGCGGACCTGCTGGAGCGGTACGGCGACCGGGAACTCGAACTCGAAGACGGCTCTCAGACGCTGCGGGAGGTGCTCGGCCCGTTGGGAGAGACGAGTTCGAATCGGCCGAGGACGTGAAACAGAGCGTCATGAGCATGGTGAGCGACGAGGTCATCGGCCGAAAGAAGTACTCGGACCGAGGCCGACAGGGGGAGGACGACGAGGGGGGCGCGGCGTCGGCGTAAGCACGCGCCGAACTTCGGTCGACCGAGCGGAACCGACGACCGAGAGCCGTCAGGACGAGATCTCGTCCAGTATCTTCTCGGCCTGTTCGACGGCCTTCTCCTCGCCGACGCTCTTTTTCACGAGGGCGCTCTGGACCTCCCAATCGTCGCCTCGGTTCCCCATCCGCACCTCCGCTCCCTCGGAGACGGACTCGGCGGCGTTCTGCGCCCAGTTGGGCGTGCGGACGTCGTCGAATTCGTCCGGGTCGCGGAATCGGACGTGGTAGTAGTCGTCTCCCGATTCGACCGTTTCGACGTTCGGTTCGTCCGTCACGGACGTCGGTTCGAGCGCGAGACCCGTCAACGGTACGGCCGTGACGCCTCGGCGGTGCGTGTAGCGAGGGTCGGTCTGTGTCGCTCTCCGACGATAGTATATTACAACCGTGCGCGGGTAACGACCCCCCCGAACGGCGGTTTCACCGACGGCGACCGCACGCTCGAATCCGCCCGACGCCGCCGGCGTTCGCATCGACACTGGCCCGTAGGTTCTTGTGGTCGGCACCGATACCACGCGTATGGGTATCTCTCGCCACGGACACGGAGCGCTCGCCGCCGGACGGGCCCTCGGGTCGCAGGTCCACCCGGTGTTCATGCTCCCGCCGGTCGCCGCCGCCGCGTTCGGCGCGATACTCGCCGCGGAGGCACATCCGGTCGTCCTCCTCGCTCACCTCTTCGCCATCTTCTCCAGCGTCTACACGGCGCACGTGAAGGACGGATACGTCGACTTCCACGTCCGCGGCGAGGACGACGACCACCCGCTGACGGCGGGCGGGTGTCGCCTGGCCCTCGTCGCCGCCGGCGTCGTATTCGCGGCCTGCCTCGCCGTGTTGTGGCTGTTCGCCGGCCCACTCGCCGCCCTCGCTACCCTCCCCGCGTGGGTCATCGGCGTCCTCCACGCGCCGCAGTTGGACACGAACCCCGTGACGACGACGGCGGGGTACCCGCTCGGCATCGCCGTCGCCCTGTTCGGCGGCTACTACGTCCAGACGCTCGCCGTCGCGGCGGCACCGCTCGCCTTCGCCGGCGTGTTCTTCGTCCTCCTCTGCGGCGTGAAAGTCATCGACGACTCGACGGACTACGACTACGACCGCTCCATCGACAAACGGACCGTCGCCGTCGTCCTCGGCCGCCGTCGGGCGCGGCGATTCGCGCACGCCCTCGTCGGTGTCGCTCTCGTGGCGACGCTTTGGTTCGCCGTCGACGGCCTGTTCCCGCCCTCGGCCGTCGTCGCCGCGGCGCTGTTCGGCGTCGTCGCCGCCGTCAGCCTCGATGCCGACCCGGAACTCGCGACGATGCTGCTCGTGCGCGGCGCGTACGTCTTCCTCGCCGTCCTCGTCGTCGGCGTCTGGTTCGCCCCCCTGACGAACGCTCCGCTCCCGGATATCGGCGTGCTCGGGCCGTACACCTACCTCGCGACCGAGGTGGTCTTCGGTACCGTCGCCCTCGCGCTTCTCGTTCGCGCGGGTCGAGAGGCGCTGTGGTCGGCGGCCCGGACGATTGCCGTCCTCTACCCCGTCGCCTACCTCTGGGACTGGTACACGCTCGAAGTCGGCGTCTTCGACATCGTGCTCAGAACGGGCGTCGACCTGTTCGGCATCCCCCTCGAAGAGCACCTGTTCATGCTCGTCGTCCCCGCGTTCGTCCTCGGCCTCCACGAGACGCTCCGTCGTGCCGACCGGCGGGACGAGTGACGAGAGCGCCCGTCGTCCGGACGCCGGCGACCCTGCGCGACGACCGGCCGACCGGCTTATCGTCCCGGAAACTCTACGTCGGAATCCATGGCGAACGACACCGACAACACCGGATGGAAGCGGACGACGGACCACGACGAGATTCGGTCGCTGGCGGATGAGGTCGGCGCCGTCCCGACGCGGGCGTCGGGTCCGTCCGACGAACTGGTGTTCTCGACGGATTCGGACGCCGAACCGGTCGAGTGGGAGCGCTTCTTCGAGCGGTTCGACGCCGAGGACCGACTCCTCCAGTACCGCCGGAGCGGTCCCGACGACGAACCGGTCCTTCGGGTCATCGACCGCGAGAACGTCGCCGACGCCGACGAGGCCGCGGAGCGAGAGCGCCCGCCGGACGACGAACAGAACACGGTGGCGACCGGGGACACCGGCGACGGCGAACCGGTCGCGCACGACGGTCCCGAGGGAGACCCCAAGGACATCCGCGAGTAGCGCCGACGCCGCGCCCGACGACCGCCCCGTCGGCGACGCGGTCGACTCGGGGAGTTCGGCCGGTCGACGTGTGCCGGAAACCACTCCGAATAAACCTGAGCTTAGTTTCAGGCGTTCGCGCTGCGAGTCACTCTATCGGCTCCTTCCAGTGGACGACGACGTTTCCGACCGCGAACGAGTCGTCCTCCGACGCGTCCCGTCGGATTCGTACTGTGTTCACCCCCTCTCGGAGTTCGCTTCCGGAGACGGTGTCCATCCAAAACTGCCAGCCCTCCGCCGGCGGCACGTCGAACCCGGCGAGCGAGTCGCCGTTGAGCAGTATCTCGTGACCGTACGTTCCCACGTCGTACGCCTGTAGTTCGACGTAGGGGTCTGCCGTCCGTTCGGTCGGAACGGTGAACTCGTACTCCGAGGTGCGGTCGCCCGCGAACGTCGCCCACGGGACGTCGAGTGCACCCTCGTTCGGACCCAACTGTTCGAGAACCGGGAGCAGCGCGTAGTTGGCGCGGTGTCGGTCGGCCATGTCTTCACCTCGGAACGAGGGCCCAAAGCGTTTCCGAGGCGAGCGAGGTGCGGTCGTCTGGTCCTGATAAACGGAGAGAAAGTTTAATCGAATCACTTGGACGAACTCCGGTCGGGAGGGCTCTTCCGCAGCGTACGGGTCGGGACGCGCGGGCGGCGTACGGACCACGTCCAACCATATAGCTGGCCGTCGTGGAGAGTCGTATGGACAGCAAACGTTTCCTCTTCGTCTCCGCGGACGCCGCGCTGATCACCGACCTCGCGTGGCAGGTCCACCGCGAGGGGCACGACGTGAAGTACTACATCGAGGCCGAGAGCGACAGGGAAATCGGCGACGGGTTCGTCCCGAAGACGGACGACTGGCGCGCCGAAGTCGACTGGGCCGACGTCGTCGTCTTCGACGACGTGTGGGTCGGTTCGACCGTCGGTACCGGTGCGCTCGCCCGGGAACTCCGGGAGGAGGGGAAAGCCGTCGTCGGCGGCACGCCGAACACGGACCGCCTGGAGGAGGACCGGGGCTACGCGATGGACGTGCTCGAATCCCACGGCGTCGACACCGTCGAACACCGGGTCTTCCACGACTTCGAGGAGGCGATAGCGTACGTCCGAGACCACCGCGCGCCCTACGTCATCAAACCCTTGGGCGAAGTCCAGAACGTGAAACGTCTGCTGTACGTCGGCAGCGAGGACGACGGCAGCGACGTGGTCGACGTGCTCGAAGCCTACGAGAAGGCGTGGGGACACCGCATGACCGGGTTTCAGCTCCAGCGGAAGGTCGAGGGGGTGGAAATCGCGGTCTGCGGGTTCTTCGACGGAGAACGGTTCGTCGACCGCGTGAACTTCAACTTCGAGCACAAGCGACTGTTCCCCGGGAACATCGGCCCGTCGACGGGCGAGATGGGCACCTCGATGTTCTGGGCCGGGCGGAACCGCCTCTTCGAGGAGACGCTCGGCAAACTCGAAGGATGGCTCGCCGAGGAGGGCTACGTCGGCAGCATCGACATCAACTGCATCGTCAACGACCGCGGCATCTACCCGCTGGAGTTCACCCCGCGGTTCGGCTACCCCACCATCGCCCTCCAAGAGGAGTCCTTCGAGTCGTCGACCGGCCAGTTCTTCTACGACCTCGCGCACGGCAACGACCCCGAGTTGGAGGTCCACCGCGGCTATCAAATCGCCGTTCGAATCGTTCTCCCGCCCTTCCCCTTCACCGACGAGAAGACGTACGACGAGAACTCGCGGAACGCCGCCGTCGTGTTCGAGACGGAGAGTCGCGAGGGAATCCACCTCGAAGACGCAAAGCGGGTGGACGGGCAGTGGCGCGTCGCCGGCGAGAACGGCATGCCCCTCGTCGTGACCGGCAAGGGCGAGACGATGCAGGAGGCCCGCGAACAGGCGTACGACCGCATCGACGACATCGTCATCCCGAACGTCTACTACCGCGACGACATCGGCGAACGGTGGATCGACGGCGACGGTGACCGGCTCTTGGCGTGGGGGTATCTCGGTCCCTGAGAACGGTACCAGTTTAGTCGCTCCGCGCGGTACTGTTCGAGTGATGTCAACAATACCCTCGTTCCGGTTCGGCGCGTCGGACGACGCGAACGTCGGCTCCCGGTTGGTCGTCGGAACGGCGTTCCCGGGCATGGTGGGGCTGAGTACGGTCGATTACCTCGTCGGGCACTCGGCGTCGACGCAGAGCGGGCAGGTCACCGCGCGCGGCCTCACCGACATCACGCCGTTCACCGACGGAACCCCTCGGTACCCGATGCGCCTCTACGACGTCCCCGAGTTCGATACGACCGTGCTCGTGAGCGAACTGTTCCTCCCTGTCGGCGTGGGCGAACCGTTCTGCGACGCGCTCGTCTCGTTCGCGAGCGAGTACGGAATCGAGGAGATAACCGTCGTTCACGGCGTTCCGTTCGCGCACGGGCCGGACGAGCACGCGGTGTTCTACGTCGCCACAGAGGAGTACCAAGCCGCCCACTTCGAGGACGCGGACGTCAAACCCCTGGGCGGCGGATTCTTCGACGGATTCCTCGGGGAACTGATGCTCCACGGCCTCGACGCCAACGCGCCGCCCGTCGGTGCCCTCGTGACGCCAGCGCATCCGCCGGGGCCCGACTTGGACGCCGCGTTGCTCCTTCTCGACGCCCTGGAGGACTTGTACGGCGTCAGAATCGACGAGGCGGAACTCAGGCAACAGGCGGAGGAACTGCGGCACCAGTACCGCGAACTGGAAGAGCGAATGCGGACGCTCGAAGAGGGCGGGTCCGGGCGGGACTACCCCGAAGACCGGATGTTCATGTAGCGCCGCCGCGGTCAGACGTTCGTCCGCCTCACACTTCGGCCGACCGAACCGCGCGGCTCCGATCGTTTCGAACTGTACGTTCTCCGAAAAAACGGCGTCGTTTTCGATATCCGTTACAGGGCTACCGGCGTAAGGGGGCGTGCGCTCGGTGGTTTTCACTCTTCTTGTGCATCTACCACCGCGACGGCCGCGAGGTTGACGATGTCTTTGACCTCGTCGCCGCGTTGGATGACGTGCACCGGTTCGTCCATGCCGACGAGCATCGGACCGACGGCCTCGGCGTCGCCCAACCGCTGGAGCAGTTTGTACGCGACGTTGCCGGCTTCGAGGTTGGGGAACACGAGGACGTTCGCGGGACGGTCGAGTTCGGAGAACTCGTACGTTCCGGTGAGGATGTCCTCGACGACGGCCGTGTCGGCCTGCATCTCTCCGTCGACCGGGAAGTCGACGTTCGCCGAGCGGAGCATCCGGGCCGCGTCGCGCGGTTTGCGCGTTCCCTCGTTGTCGACGCTCCCGAAGTCGGAGTACGAGAGGAACGCGACGCGCGGGTCGACGTTGAACCGCCGTGCGAGGTCGGCGGTGTGTTGGGCGACTTCGGCGAGGACGTCGGCGCTCGGGTCCCGGTTCACCGTCGCGTCGGCGCAGAACACCACGCGGTCGGGGAACGCGAGCATGTAGACGCCGGCGGCGTAGTTCGCGTCCGGTTTGGTCCCGATGACCTGCAGGGGCGGGCGGAGCGCCGGCGGGTAGTGGTGGGTCAGGCCCGTCAGCATCGCGTCGGCGTCGCCGGCGTCGACCATCACGCTGGCGAGGTAGTCGGGGTCGGTACTCACGAGTTCGGCCGCCTCCCGCCGCGTCAGGCCTTTCCGCCGGCGCTTCCGATAGAGTCGGTCGGCGTACTCGTCCATCGCGTCGGCGCTCGGGTCGACGACGTCCGGAGCGAAGTCGAGGCCGCGTTCGGCGACGACCGACTCGATGCGGTCTCTGTCGCCGATGAGGAGGGGTTCGGCGATGCCTTCCGTCCGCATCCGGGCGGCGGCGCGGATCATCTTCTCGTGGTCTCCCTCCGCGAGGACGACGCGCTTGGGGTCGCTCTGCGCTTTGTTGAGGACGACCCGGAGCATCTCCAGGGACTTCCCGACGCGCGCCTCCAGACGCTCGCGGTAGGTGTCCAAATCTATCTCCTGTCTGGCCACGCCGCTCTCCATCGCCGCCCGCGCGACGGCGGCGGAGACGTCGAACAGCACCCGCGTGTCCAGAGGCTTGGGAATGACGTACTCGGGGCCGAACTGCAGGGGTTGGTCGCCGTAGGCCTTCACGACGGCGTCGGGAACGTCCTTGCGGGCGAGTTCGGCGAGTGCCTCCGCGGCGGCCACCTTCATCTCCTCGTTTATCTCGGTGGCGCGGGCGTCGAGGGCGCCGCGGAAGATGAACGGGAAGCCGAGCACGTTGTTCACCTGGTTGGGGTAGTCCGACCGACCCGTCGCCATGACGACCGTGTCGTCGCGGGCCTCCTTGGCCGCCTCGTAGCCGATTTCGGGGTCGGGGTTGGCCATCGCGAAGAGAATCGGGTCCTCGGCCATCGACGCCACCATCTCCCGGGAAACGATGCCGCCCGCCGAGAGGCCGACGAAGACGTCCGCGCCCTCCATCGCTTCCGCGAGCGTGTCGGCCTCAACGTCGCGGGCGAACTCGCTGTTCTGCGCGTTCAACTCGCCCGCCTCCCGTCGTTCGTCGGTGAGGACGCCGTCGATGTCGCACATCACGATGTTGTTGGGGCGGACGCCGAGAGAGAGGTAGAAGCGCGCCGTCGCCGTCGCCGCGGCGCCCGCCCCGGCGAACGTCACCCGCACCTCGTCCATCTCCTTGTCGACCACGTCGAGTGCGTTCAGCAGGGCGGCGCCGGAGATGATGGCGGTCCCGTGCTGGTCGTCGTGAAATACGGGGATATCCATCTCGTCGCGCAGGCGCGACTCTATCTCGAAACACTCCGGCGCCTTGATGTCCTCTAAGTTGATGCCGCCGAAGGTAGGCTCCATCGCGCTGACGATGTTCACGAACTCGTCGACGTCCTCGGGTTCGATTTCGACGTCGAACACGTCGATGTCCGCGAACCGCTTGAACAGCACGCCCTTGCCCTCCATGACGGGCTTGGACGCCTGCACGCCGATGTCACCCAGACCCAGGACCGCGGAGCCGTCAGAGACGACGCCCACCAGATTGCCCTTCGCCGTGTACTCGTAAGCGTACTCGGGGTCCTCGGCGATGTCGCGGCACGGGGCCGCCACGCCAGGCGAGTACGCCAAGGAGAGGTCGCGTTGGGTGCTCGTCGACTTCGTGGTCGAAATTTCGATCTTACCTGGTGGTTCTTCGCGGTGGTACTCCCGCGCGTCGTCGTCAAGTGACATGGACAGATACCGTCACCCGCACCGCATAAAGATAGCTGACCGGCGGGTGAAGGATGCGTCCGCTCCGGTCCGTCCGCGGCGGGAGAGTCGGGCGGTCTCCCCGAACTACAGGTAGGAGCCGTCGTACTCCTCGTCGGGGTTGCGCGTGTTCCCGCAGTCGTTGCACCGTATCGTCTCCATGCTGTCCATGGAGACGTCCAGCGACTCGCAGTTCAGACAGTAGTAGCCGTACCGCTCCGAGCGGTCGGACTCGGTGTAGGACGCGACGAAGTAGCCCTCGGAGGCGGGCACTAGGTCGTCGTCGTCGCCGCCGAGGTGGAGTTCCTCGCCGTCCTCGTCGCTGACGGTGTCGGGGTAGTCGGGGACGGACTCGTTCCCGGCGGACGCCTCGTCCGCGTCGCTCTCCTCGGTCTCGGCGCCCTCCTCGAAGACGTACTCCACGAGGTCTTCACGGCCGATTTCGCGCTGTCGCTCGTCGACTTTCCCGTAGCCGAACCGCTCGAAGAACGCGCCGGCGTTCGTGTTGGCCGAGAGCGCGATGGCTCGCTTCGCCTCGACGCCGCGTTCCTCGAACTCCTCGCTGATACGCTCGAACAGCGCCGTGCCGACGCCCTCGCCGCGTCGCTCGGGGTCGACGTGGATCCACTGCACGGCGGTCTCGTCGTCGCCGAACGTCGCGCTCGCGGCCCCGAGGATCGTTCCGTCGGCTTCGGCGACGACGACGAAGGCGTCCTCGCGCGGGTGCAACAGCGTCTCGTCGAGGTACGCCGACTCCAGTATCGCGTCTATCTCTCGGGGGCTGAGCGCGTAGGAGGTGGTCATCGAACTCTCGACGAGTTCGCGGACGCGGTCCTCGTCGCCGGACTCGTACTCGCGAAGGGTGTGTTCCGTCATCGGATTAGTCCTCGCGCTGCTTGCGAACTGCCTCGGAGCCACAGTCCGGACACTCCGTCGGCAGGCCGTCTTCGAGTTCGCCCACCTCGCCGCAGTCGTCGCAGCGCCACATGATGTAGCCCTCGCCGAACTCCTGTCCGGGGTTCGCCTCCTGTTCGGAGCCGTGGAGGTCCTCTTCGTTCGTCTTCGCGGACTGCTCGCCCTCGACGGCCGGGTGGTCGATGTCCGCGTAGCCGTCCTCGTCGACCGATTCGACGTCGTCGACGATGGACACCTCGAACCCCTCGCTCGTCATGTCGGACACGATGCCGAGTTCGTTCCCCTCGTGGTCGTAGACGACCTTTCCGGGGTTGATTCCGGCCGCGTCCTCCGGCGCATTCGTGCTCTCTGTCATACACGACGATTCGGAGAGGGAACGGTTCATTCTGGCGGCCGACATCATCGGAATGTGTCAGATACGGGGACGTGAGCGGTCTTCGGGCGGCGAGGACGGACTACCAAGCGGGGCGGTAGTAGGTCGACCGTCCCGCGAACGGCGGGAGCAGCGGTCGAGTCTCCGATTCGTGCGGCGAGGGTCCGCCGGCCGTCGACCGGTTCCGAGCGGCGTCGTCGACGGGAGATAAACATACTCCATCTGGGTATTCTTCTCTTCGGCCCATTTCTTTATCATCTCTGTGAATGATTCACCCACCACAGGCGAGGGAGCGCCGCCGACTTCGGACCGACCCGCGGCGACGTCGGCCGGCGCGCCCGGACCCCGGAGGGGCCGAGAGCGACACCCTCGCCCCGCAGATGCACCGCTCGACGACCGACCGCAGTCGATTCACACTATGTCCGACCAACAGATACCGAACGAAACGGAACTGCTCGTCGTCGGCGCCGGTCCGGGCGGGTACGTCGCCGCCATCCGCGCCGGGCAACTCGGACTCGACGTGATCCTCGTCGAGAAAGAGGCCGTCGGCGGAACCTGTCTCAACTACGGCTGTATCCCCTCGAAGGCGCTCATCTCCGCCGCGGACACCGCGCACGACGCCGCCGGGGCCGAGAACCGCGGCGTCCGCGCCGACCCGGAGGTGCACCTCGAAGACACCGTCGAGTGGAAGGACGGCGTCGTCGACAGACTCACCGGCGGCGTCGAGCAACTCTGCGAGGCGGCGGGCGCCACCGTCGTCGAGGGCGTCGCCGAGTTCGTCGACGGGACGACGGCGACCGTCCGCACCGACGACGGGGAGGCCGAACTGTCCTTCGAGTACGCCGTTGTGGCGACGGGGAGTCGCCCCGTCGAACTGCCCGGATTCGCGTTCGACGACGACCCGATACTCGACTCCCGGGGAGCGCTCGCCCTCGAAGAGGCGCCCGACTCGCTCCTCGTCGTCGGCGGCGGCTACATCGGGATGGAACTGGCCGGCGTCTACGCGAAAGTCGGCACCGACGTCACCGTCGTGGAGATGCTGGACGAGGTGCTCCCCGGTTACGGCGAGGAGGCGAGCGAACTCGTCCGCGAACGGGCGGCGGAGTCCGGCGTCGACTTCCAGTTCGGCGAACAGGCCGACGAGTGGACCGAGGCGGACGACGGCGACGGCGTCCGGGTGACGACGGTCACAGAGGACGGCGAGGAGAGCGAGTACGACGCCGACCGCGTCCTCGTCGTCGTCGGGCGCGAACCCGTCGCCGACACCGCGAACCTCGACGCCATCGGCGTCGAGACGAACGAGGACGGGTTCGTGGAGACGGACGGACGGGGTCGAACCGCCGTCGACAACGTGTTCGCCGTCGGCGACGTGGCCGGCGAACCGATGGTCGCCCACAAGGGGATGCGCGAGGGCGAAACCGTCGCGGAGGTCATCGCCGGCGAACCCGCCGCTCTCGACTACCAGGCCGTCCCGACCGTCGTGTTCACCGACCCCGAGATAGCGACCGTGGGCATGACCGAGTCCGACGCCGAGGAGGCGGGCTACGACACCGTCGTCGGCGAGATGCCCCTCCGCGCGAACGGCCGCGCCCTCACCTTAGACGAGGAGGAGGGGTTCGTCCGCGTCGTCGCTGACGACGACGAGGGCTACCTCCTCGGCGCGCAGATAGTCGCCCCGGAGGCCTCGGAACTGATAGCCGAGTTCGGCCTCGCTCTCGAACTCGGGGCGACCCTCGACGACGTCTCCGCGACCATCCACACCCACCCGACGCTCTCGGAGGCGGCGAAGGAGGCGGCCGCGAACGCGTCGGGCCGCGCGATTCACACCCAGAACGACTGACCCACACCACCATGTACGCAACCACGAAGACGGCGCGAACGCGGCGAACCGCCAGCGAACCATCCGCCGGACGACGGCCGCTCACACGGGACCATGTCTGAGGAGAGCGAGGAGTCGGAGAACGAAACCGAGACCGAGACCGAGATGTGGTCCGAACCGGGCCAACCGGGCGACTTCCGCCAACTGCTGGACGAAGACGGCGACCTCCTCGACGACGCGGCGGTGCCGGACCTCGCGGACGACGAACTCGTCGGCCTCTACCGAACGATGGTGGCCACGCGGACGCTCGAAGAGAAGATGCTCAACATGCAACGGAGCGGGGAGGCCAGCCTCGTCGCGCGGTCGCTCGGCGAGGAGGCGACGGCGCTCGGCGCCGCCGCGGCCCTCGGCGAGGACGACTGGGTGTTCTACACCTACCGCCAGAACGCCGCGCTCCTGCACTGGGACGTGCCGATGGCCGAAATCATCCTCGGCGTCACGGGACAGGCCCCCGAGACGGTCGCGGAGGGACTCGGCGACTGGGAGTCGCCGGTGAACTTCTCGCCCGACTACACGCCCGTCGGCGTCAACGTGACGAACGCCGCCGGGTCGGCGATGACCGACAGATTCCGCGACAGGGATAACGTCTCCATGGCGTTCATCGGCGACGGGTCGACCAGCGAGGGGTCGTTCCACGACGGGATGAACTTCGCGGGCGTGTTCGACGCCCCCGTCGTCGTCGTCGTCCAGAACAACCAGTGGGCCATCTCCGAACCGTCGAAGCGACAGACCGGCGCGGAGACGTTCGCCCAGAAGGCGGAGGCGTACGGCGTCCCGCACGAACGCGTCGACGGCAACGACGTGCTCGCCGTCTACGAGGCGGCCGAGGAGGCCGTCGAACGCGCCCGCGAGGGCGGCGGAGCGACGCTCATCGAGTGCGTCACCTACCGGATGGGTAACCACAACACCTCCGATAACGCGAGCCTCTATCGCGAGGAGGAGGAACTGAAAGAGGAGTGGGCCGACCGCGACCCGATAGACCGCTTCTCCGCGTACCTCGACGGCGAGAGCCTCCTCGACGAGGGCGAACGCGAGGAGATTCAGGAGGCGGTCGACGGGGAGGTGGACGACGCCGTGGCGACGGCCCGAGACGTGCCGGACTCGGACCCGATGCGGATGTTCGACCACCACCTCCACGGCACCTCCTGGCGCGAGGCGCATCAGCGCACCGAGTTCCGACGCGAACGCGACGGCGAGAACCCCTTCACGGACTTCACGGGCGAAGCGTTCGACACCGAGCAGTGGGCCGACGAGGGGCCGTCCCTCGACGTCGACGCTTCCCCCCTCGACCCCGACGACGCCGACAGCGAGTCGATGGACATCGTGAGCGCGGTGAACCGAACGCTCCACCAGGAGATGGACCGCGACGACGACACGCGCGCCCTCGGCTACGACATCGGACCGCTGGGCGGCGTCTTCCGCGCCACGGACGGACTGCTCGACGAGTTCGGCGACTCGCGGGTGATAGACACCCCCCTCTCGGAGAACGGCATCATCGGCACCGCCGCGGGCATGGCGATGCGCGACGACCGGCCGATTCCCGAGATAGAGTTTATGGGCTTTTTCTACCCCGCCTTCGGCCAGTTCATGTACGCCGTCGCCAAGATGTACAAGCGCACCGGCGGCGACGTGGAGATGCCGATGACGATTCGGATGCCGTACGGCGGCGGCATCAAGGCCCTCGAATACCACCAGGAGTCCACGGAAACGTTCGAGATTCACGCGCCGGGCGTCCGCGTCGTCTGCCCGTCGACGCCGTACCAGACGAAGGGCCTTCTGGCGTCGAGCATCCGCTGTGACGACCCGGTCGTGTTCATGGAACCCAAGCAGATATACCGCGGTATCGAGGGCGAGGTGCCGACGGAGGAGTACACGCTCCCGTTGGACGAGGCCAGAGTCGTCAGCGAGGGCGAGGACGTGACCGTCCTGACGTGGGGCGCGATGCTCCCCGAGGCGAGACGGGCCGCCGAGAGCGTCGACGCCGACGCGGAGGTTATCGACCTCGTCACGCTCTCGCCCCTGGACGTGGAGACCATTCTCGACTCGGTGAAGAAGACGGGTCGGTGCGTCGTCGTCCAGGAGAGCAGGCGGACGCTCGGCCTCGGGTCGGAGCTGTCGGCCCTGCTGAACGAGTACGCCTTGGACCGCCTGAAGGCGCCGGTCAAACGCGCCTCCGGGTACGACGTGCACTTCCCCGCGAACGACATCGAGGACGACTACCTGACGGACGCCGAACGCGCCGAACACGCCATCGAGGCGGTGATGAGCTATGAGTTCTGAGACCCACGCGAGACCGACCGCGACCCGAGACGAATCGCCCGCCCGAACGGACTCGAACGAGGACGACGCGGACGCCCCGCGGGGTGCGCGATGACCCGCTACGAGTTCGAACTCCCCGACCCCGGCGAGGGGTTGACGGAGGCCGAAATCGTCGAGTGGCACGTCGGGTCCGGCGACGACGTCGCCGAGGACGACGTGCTCTGCGAGGTGGAGACGGACAAGGCCGTCACCGACGTCCCTTCGCCGTGTCCAGGGACGATAGAGGAACTGAAGGCCGACGCGGGCGATACCGTGCAGGTCGGGTCCGTCCTCGTCGTCATGGAGACGGACTCGCCGCCGAGCGGTGCGGCCGAAGAGGAGGCGGCCGAGGAAGCGGAGGAAGAGGCCGAAGAGGCCGAAGAGACCGACGAAACCGAAGGAGGCGAAGCGGAGAACGAGGACGACGCGGCCGACGAGGAAGAATCCGAATCCGACGAAGAAGCCGACGGAGCGGACGAGGAAACCGAGACCGAAGACGACTCCGAGGAGTCTGAAGAGGAGACGGACGAATCAGAGGACGCCGACGAGAGCGACGACGGACCGCGGAGCGTCGACGAGGGCCGCGAACAGGCCGTCCAGCAGTCCGAGGCCGAGGCCCAGAGCGACCAAGAGGCCGACGCCGAGTCGGAGGGCGAGGAGTCGCAGTCGCCGTCGACCGAAGCGGGTCGCGTGTTCGCCGCGCCGCGGACGCGGGCGTACGCCCGCGAGGAGGGCGTCGACGTCTCCGACATAGACGGGTCGGGACCGAACGGGCGCGTCCTCCGCGAAGACATCGAGGCGCGCCTCTCCGGGTCCGGCGAGAGCGCCGACGGGGAGGCCGCGGAAGCGTCCGAGGCGTCCGCCGGCGAATCGGCGACGTCCGGCGGTGCGGCGGCGAACGCCATCTCCCACCCGACCACCGAGATAGAACCCGTGCCGGTCGACGAGGACGAAGAGCGCTCCGAGCGGCGCGACCTCTCGGGCCTGCGCGGGCAGATAGCCGAGAACATGACTCGCTCGGCGTCCATCGTCCCGCAGTTGACCTCGGGCTTTCAGGCCGACGCCACGGAACTGATCGAACTGAAGGAGCGACTGGACGAGGCGCACGACGTGCACGTGACGTACACGCCCATCCTCCTGAAGGCCGTCGCCCCCGCGCTGAAGCAGTTCCCGATGGTGAACGCCAGCGTCGACGACACGACGGGAGAAATCGTCGAGAAGCACTACTACAACGTCGGCTTCGCCGTCGACACCGAGGACGGTCTGATGGTTCCCGTCATCGAGGACATCGACCGGAAGTCCATCGTCGAGGTGGCCCGCGAGATGAACGACCTCGCCGAACGGGCCCGCGACCGGTCCATCGGCGGCGAGGAGATGCAAGGCGGCACGTTCACCGTCACCAACCTCGCCACGCGCGGCGAGCACCGAACGTTCGGCACGCCCGTCATCAATCACCCCGAGGCGGCCATCATGGGTATCGGCCGGATTCGAAAGGAACCCGTCGCGACGGCCGACGACGAGGTGGAAGTGCGCCCGCAGGTGGACTTCTACCTCACCTACGACCACCGCCTCGTGGACGGCGTGAAGGCCAACGAGTTCATGGAGTACGTCATCGAGGGCGTCGAGAACACCGACGTGCTCCTCGGCCGCCTGTAGGCGGTCGAACCGCGTCCGTCTCCGTCCCCGCTTTCGCCCGACTCTCCGCCGATACCTCTCGTGCGAATCGACACTCATCAGCTCCGACAACTCCCGGACGGCGGCCCAATGATTGACGTGCGTGGCGGACCGACGTTGACAGCGCATGAGTTCCACCGCGCACGACAGCGACGCCATCGTCTCGCCGGAATGGGTCGAAGACCACCTCGAGGAGTTCGGGAGCGACGACCCCGACTACCGTCTCGTGGAGGCCGACATCGACTACGACGAGTCCTACGCGGAGTCGCACATCCCCAACGCCGTCGGCTTCCGCTGGGGGTCGCACCTTCAGGACTCCGTCCAGCGCGACATCCTCCACAAGGAGGAGTTCGCGGAGATAATGGGCGAGGCCGGAATTACGGAGGACTCCACCGTCGTGCTGTACGGCGACGAGTCGAACCAGTGGGCCGCCTACACCTACTGGCAGTTCAAGTACTACGGCCACGACGACGTGAAACTGCTCGACGGGGGTCGACCCTACTGGATGGAGAACGACTTCCCGACCAGCGAGGAGGAACCCGACTTCTCCGAGCGAGAGTACGACGCCAGCGGCCCGTTCGACGGCCTCCGAATCTACCGGGAAGGCGTCGACGACGCCCTCGAACTCGACGTCCCCCTCGTCGACGTGCGGAGCGGCGAGGAGTACCGCGGCGAGAAGATAGCGCCCGAGGGGAGCCCCGAGACGGCCCAGCGCGCGGGCCACATCCCCGGCGCGGAGAACATCACGTGGAGCGAGAACCTCGCTGACGACGGCCGGTTCAAAGACCCCGAGGAACTCCGCGAGATGTACGCCGAACACGGCATCGAGGGCGACAGTCAGGTCGTGACCTACTGCCGCATCGGCGAGCGCTCCTCTATCACTTGGTTCTCCCTGCACGAACTGCTGGGCTGGGAGGACGTGCGCAACTACGACGGGTCGTGGACCGAGTGGGGCAACCTCATCCGCTCGCCCATCGAAGTCGAAACCGACGACCCGGCGTCGCGCGCGAGCAAGGGATAACTCCCGAGCGCCGTTCGGGCGACAGTACTATCTACGTCGGAGCGGTTCTCTCTGACATGAGTCCGTCGCTCACGTCCATCGCCGGATTCGACTACGAGACGCTCCTCGACATCACGGTCAATCTCGTGCCGATGGGCATCCTCCTCTTCTTCGTCGGTGTGAACCTCGTGTTCAACCCGTACCCCTACGACCCGTTCGCGATGAACCTCACGCACATGCTCACGCTCATTCCGTTGGTCCTGCTCGGACTGTTGACGTTCGTCTCCGCGAGAGCCATCTCGTCCAGCGGAGACGAGTCGGGCGACGAAGTGGTGCCCGAGTCCGACAGACTGTAGCCGACGGGTCGAGCCGTCTCGTCTCTCCGCCCACCTTTTCCGCCCCGCTCACTCGCCCCTGCGTTTGAACCCGACGGTAGTCACGCCGGCGCAGCGTTCGCACCGCGCGTTCACCACGCCGTCCGGGTGTCGGTCGGTCACCACCGAGCGCTCGGGAACGACGAGCGTGACCGGGGCGCCGCACGTCGCACAGAGCGCGTACGCGGACCGCCCTCGAAAGACGCGAATGCCGTCGTCAGCAGGACCGGGGGACGCTGGCCGGACGACCGAACCACAGGAGGGGCACTCGACGAGGGTGACGCCGTCTGCGTCGGAGGCGTCCGACTCGAACGCCACGACCGCCTCCGAGGCGGACAGCGACGCTCGGCAGTTCGGACAGATGCCGTCGGACGGCGCGTCGGGTCGCACGGTCAGCACCGACCCGTCGTTCTCGGCGCGGTCGCCCGTCCGACGCGGTCCGTGGTACGACTGTTCATACTCGGTCGGTCGGGGGCGGTCCTCAAAGTCGTTCAGGCCGGATACGCAATCTCTTGAAGAGGGAGACGAGTCGAACTCAGGCGGACTCGTCGTCTCGTTCGCGCGACCCGAACCAGACGCCGACGGTGAGACCGTATATCAGATGTCCCGCGTGGAACACGGCCGACTCGTCCGTATCTAGCTCCATCGCGACGAGGTACTTCAGGACGACGTGCTCGCCGAAGAGAGAGAGCGCGACGCCGTACAGCGATCCGAGAATCAACCCGACGGTCTCGGGTTCGTCGGTCCGGACGCCGCGGCGGGTCCAACCGAATCCGAAGGCGACGCCGCCGCCGACGCCGTACGCGAGGTGGAGCAGAACGGACGAGATGGGGTAGTCCTCGGAGTCGCCGCCGAGCCATCGGCTCAGGAAGTTCGACGTCGGAGGGAGCGACCGGGCGGTCGGTTCGCGGAACGCCGTCATCACGACGGTCGCCACGAACCCCGCGACGACGCCGGTTTTCAGCGTCGACGCGCCGTCCGAGTCGCCGCCGTCGTCTCGCCGCGCCGACCGTAGAAGTGCCATGGGTACGTCGTCGGAAGTGGCCCGGTTTCGATAAGCGTGACGGCCCCTCGAAGCGTCGGGAGCAGGTTCGAGAGGCCGATTATCGACGGACACACCAGGCGTTTCTGAAGCGCCTGCCGGGGTCGGATAAACGCCTTCACATAGAAAGCAGGCCGGCTATACGCGGTCGGGGAGCGAGCCCGAACGGCTTACGACGCCCGGCGCCACTCCGGCGTCGGGACAGCGTCGGAGCCGAACGGGTCGCGCGCGGCGCCGACCGTCCGGACAGACTCGACGCTACTCACCGGTCGAGTCCTCCTCGTTCCAGAACCGTTTGTCCCGGTCGTACCGCCACCGGCCACCCTCTCTCCGGACGCCCGGAACCGACTCCAGGGCCTCGGTCAGTCGGTCGGCGTCGACGCTCGAACCGGTCTCCGACGCCGCGCGTTCGACGAGGTCGGCGGCGGTCGCGCCGGCGTCGTCCGACGCGGCTAACGCCTCGAACGCCGCCGCGAACGCCGCCGCCTCGGCGTCGTCCATCGCCTCGCGTTCGAGGGCGTGCTTCGCACTCCCGTAACGGTCGTCGGCGCCGTCGAGGACGCGGCGCCCGTCGTCACCCTCGCGGTTCGCGCCCGTCGCCTCCTCGGCGTCGTCAGACGGCGTCTCGCTCCCGTCGTATCGCCACTCGCCGCCCTCGTCCGACGGCGGGACGACGCCGGGGAGAGCGCCGAACGGGTCGCGGACGAGTTCGTCCCACCACCGCTCGCCGTCGTCGTACCCGAGGTCGGTCTCGCTGTACGCGGCGTCGATTATCTCTTCGGACGTCGCCGACCCCCAGTTACGGAGGAAGACGACCGCGCGCGCCAGGGCGTCCGCGACGCCGGGGTGGAGGTCGGCCGTCTCGATGGCGCGTTCGGCCTCCGCGGGGACATCCGGACGCGACGCCGAATCGTCCGTCTCCGTCCGGAGCAACCGGCGACCGCTCGGGGTGAGTTCGTACTCGCCGCCGTCCGCTTGGGCGACGAGTCCGCCCTCGGCGAGGCGCGAAAGACGCTCTTCGACCGCCTCGGTCGAGGCGTCCTCGCGCGCCGCCGTCTGTACGTCGCTCGCGGTCGCCGGGCCGTCGTCCCCGAGTGCCAGGAGAATCGCGAGGTCGCGAGTATCGAGGTCCATCGTCACGGGCGAACTACCGTCCGGCGGTCCCTAAACGTTCTCGCGGGAGCGGTCGGCGGGTCGAAGAAAAAGCTCGGTGCGTCCGGGGTGCGGCCGAGTCGCTACGCCGCGTCCGCGAACTCCTCGACGATGGTTTCGCAGAACGCCGAGATGTCGTCGGGCTTGCGACTCGTGACGACGCGTTGGTCGGTGACGACTTCCTCGTCGACCCACTCGCCGCCGGCGTTGCGGATGTCCGTCTGCAGGCTGGGGAAGGAGGTGAGCGTCAGACCGTCGACGACGCCCGCCTCGACAAGCGTCCACGGGCCGTGACAGATGACGCCGACCGGCTTGTCGTCCGCGACGTGTTCTTCGATGAACGTCGTCGCCTCGTCCTCCAGACGGATTCGGTCCGCGCCGACGGTGCCGCCCGGGATGACCAGCGCGTCGAAGTCGTCGGCCGAGACGTCCTCGAACGCCTCCTCGATTTCGACGGTTTGGCCCTCTTCGAGGTCGTTGTTGACCAGGTCCGCGTCGCCGGTTTCGGGTCCGACGACCGTGACGTCGGCGCCGGCGTCGGTGACGGCCTCTCTGGGCTCCGTGAACTCCACTTCCTCCGAACCCGCGGAGGCGACGAAGATAGCGACCGATACGTCCTCGAGCTGCTGACCGGAGTCGCTCATACGGATTAATTCGAGGGTCGTAGAGCTGATAAGAATTTGGGCAGAACCGTCGTACGAGGTCGAGAGCGCAGTACTGCGACGGGAAATTCGATCGGCGGCCGCGGCAGCCTAC
Source organism: Halogeometricum sp. S1BR25-6 (assembly GCF_031624495.1). NCBI lineage: Archaea > Methanobacteriati > Methanobacteriota > Halobacteria > Halobacteriales > Haloferacaceae > Halogeometricum > Halogeometricum salsisoli. The sequence goes on from NZ_JAMQOP010000004.1 coordinate 225,588, forward strand.
CAGGACATCCAGGAGGGGTCTTCGCACCGGTGTCGGCGGGCGATAGCGTCGATGCGCTTCTCGTCCTCGTCGTCCAGTTCGAGGGTCCGAGCGGAGAGGTTGTCCCGGAGGTGGTCGACGGAACTCGTCCGCGGAATCGGCGTCGCGCCCTTCTCCAGCACCCACGCGAGGCTCACGGCCGGCGGCGAGACGCCGTGTTTGTCGGCTATCTCGACGATGGCGTCCTCCTCGAACACCTCTCCCTGCGCCAGCGGCGAGTACGCGACGAGGTCGGTGTCGCTCCCGTAGAGGAACTCGCGCATCTCCTCTTGGGGAAGCAGCGGATGCATCTCCACCTGATTGGCCTCGATGGGGACGTCCACGAGGTCGCGCGCCAGCGACACGTCGTCGATGGTGTAGTTGCTCACGCCGAGGTTCGAGACTCGGCCCGACTCCACGAACTCTTCGAGGACGGGCAGCACCGTCTCGACGTCGTCCTGTCCCTTCGGCCAGTGGTGGTACAGCAGGTCGATGCGGTCGAGTCCGAGTCGCTCGAAGCTCTCTTCGGCCGCCGTTCGCACGTACTCCTCGGTCTTTTCCGGTTCCTCGAAGTGTGCCACCTTGGTCGCCACGAACAGGTCCTCGCGGTCGACGTCCGAGGCGGCGATGGCCTCGCCGACCGTCTCCTCGTTCTCGTAGAGGCGGGCGGTGTCGAGGTGTCGGTAACCGGCGTCGATGGCGGCCTCGATGGTGTCGGCCCCCTCGTCGCCTTTCAGGCTGTACGTCCCGAGTCCGAGTCGCGTGTCGTCGTCGAACACGCTTCCTCCTACCGGCGCGCTAGATAAAGGGGTGACGCCCGCAACGTTCAGTGGAACCGACGCGCGCCCATCATTCGGACCGTCCGCCGGGCAGTTCGACATCTCTCTTCCCTACTCTGTTTATATCAAGTGCACCTTTAGTTCTTTTTCCGAGGAATATAACGTCAAAGACTCATATTCGATACGTCGTTCCAAACGCGTCCGTGCGCCATATATCGAACGTAGAGCGTCGAACGGACTCGCGCACCGGAGCGGACGCTTCGCGCACAACCGTCGCGAAGAGGACTGGGTTAGGCGAGGGGACGTATCGCCGCTCGGTTTCTACTCCCTTTCGACGACAGATACGGACGCGCTGTGTCGGATATCTCGGGAGGAGCTACCGGCCAGTATCTCGAACTCGCCGGGGTTCACGGTCCAGTCCTCCGTCTCGGGGTCCCAGTACTCGAACGCGCCGCGTCCGAGTTCGATTTCGACTGTTCTGGACTCGCCGGCCGGAATCTCGACTTTCGCGACGCCTTTGAGCTCTTTCGGCGGGCGTTCGACCGCCGGGTCGACCTCGGAGACGTACAGTTGCACGGCCTCCCGCCCCGTCGTCTCACTCTCGTTCGTCACGTCTAGGCTGACGGTCAACCCCTCGTCGGGTGTGGTCTCGCTACGCGAGAGCGTTATCTCGCCGTAGTCGAACGCCGCGTAACTCAACCCGTGACCGAACGGGAACAGCGGTTCGATGTCCGCCTCGTCGAAGTGCCGGTAGCCGACGAACACGCCCTCGTCGTAGAAGACGTTCCCCCGCACGCCGGGATACGCGCGTCCGTCGTCGGGGAGCGTCGTCACCTCGCCGGGCAGGTAGTCGTCCATCGACTCGGCGAACGTGACCGGCGTCTTCCCGGACGGGGAGATATCGCCGAACAGTAGACTTCCGAGGGCCGCTCCGCCCTCCTGTCCGGGGAACCACACCTGCATCACGGCCGGTACGTCGTCGAGCCACGGCATCGCCACCGGCGTCTCCGTGTTCAGGAGAACGGCGGCGTTCCCGTTCGCGGCCGCGACCTGTTCGATGAGCGCGTTCTGGTTGCCCGGGAGTTCGAACTCGTGTCGGTCGTCGCCGTAGAACGTATCGGTCCGAGCGAGGACCAGCGCCACGTCCGCCTCCGCCGCCGCGGAGACCGCTTCGTCCAGCGACGACGGCGGGTTCACCTCCAACGACACGGGGACGGCGCCTGCCGCCTCGACGCTGACCGTATACGTCTCTCCCTCCTCGAACTCCAGCGTCGCTTCCTCGCCCTTGGGCCCGGCGAAGCCGCCGCCCTCGTTGTCGACGACCGTCTCGCCGTCGACGGAGAGCGTGCTCGCGCCCTGACTCGTCAGGAGGAACGCGAACGTCCCCGTCTCGGGCGCCGTGTACGTCGCGCGCCAACGGACCGAGACCGCGTCGGCGTCGGCGAACCGTTCGAGGTCCGCCTCCGTGAGGTCGACGCTCTTCTCGCGTCGGACGAGTTCGGGGGACCCCTCCCACGCCCCGTTCGCGTAGTACTCCGCGACGAAGCCGTTCCCGTTCTCCGTCCCGTTGTCGCTCTCGCTCGCGTCGCCGGATTCGGTTTCGGTTCCGATTTCGGTCTCATCGGTGCTCGCCGTTTGCACTTCTGTCTCCGTCGCTGCCACCTCCCCGCCGTCGCCGCCCGCGGGTGTGAAGTCGGTCGGTCCCGCCGGTTCGTAGCGGTCGGTGGCCACCGCGGTCACCGAGACGCCGTCGCCGCCCGCCGCCTCAATGCCGTCGGCGGGGCTAACGTACCGAATCCCCGTGACCGCGTCGCTGCCGCCCACGTCGTTCTTGAACTCGGTCGGGCTGGGTCCGACCAGCGCGACGTCCGTCACGTCCTCGTCGAGGGGGAGGAGGTCGTCCTCGTTCTTCAGGAGGACCGACCCCTCCTCGGCCATCCGTCGGGCGAGCGCGAAGTGTTCGTCCGTTCCGCGAACGGGGTCGCTACCCTTCCTGTCGCCGTCGAGAGCGCCGATTTCGTACTGCGACCGGAGGCCCCGCCGGACCTGCTCGTCCACGTTCCCGACCCAGAGATCGTCGTTCTCGACGGCCTCCGCGAGGGCCTCGCCGAAGTACTGCGCCGACGGCATCTCGATATCGAGACCGCTGACCGCGGCGTCGACGGTGCTGTGCGTGCCCCCCCAGTCGGAGACGACGAAGCCGTCGAAGCCCCACTCCTCTTTCAGCACCTCTTCGAGGAGGTAGTCGTGTTCGGAGCAGAACGTGCCGTTGATGCGGGTATACGCGGGCATCACCGCGCCGGCGCCGCCCTCGACGATGGCCTCCCGAAACGGTCGGCAGTAGATTTCGCGAAGCGGCCGCTCGTCGACGATGACGTTGTGCTCGGAGTACGAGAAGTAGTCGAGCACGTTCCCCGTGGTGCTCGCCTGGTTGTACGCGACGAAGTGTTTCAGGGTCGCGACGACGCCTTCCGACTGGACGGCAGACGCGTACTCTCTGGCCATCTCACCGGCGAGGAAGGGGTCCTCGCCGTAGGTTTCGCCGCCGCGGGCGTGGGTCGGCACCCGGAAGAGGTCGAGCGAGGGGGCGAGTAGCACCGCCACGTCCTCGGTTTTGGCCTCGCGGGCGATGGCTCGCCCCTCACGGGAAATCAGTTCCGGGTCGAACGTCGCCGCGGCGGCGACGGGGTGCGGGAAGTCCGTCGTCGGCGTACCGAGCGACGCACCCGGCGGTCCGTCGGCCATGACCATCCCCGGCACGTCGAGTCGCTCGACGCCGGTTAGATACCCCGCGACGCCCTCCGGGCCGCCGTCGGCGCCGTGCGTTCGACTCACCTTCTCTTCGAGCGTCATCTCCGCGACCAGTTCTTCGAGTTCCGCCTCGGTTTCCTCGTCCCCGGCGACCGACCCGGCGCTCCCGAGGAACGCGCCCGAGAGAGCGAGTCCGCCAGTCGCTCGGAGGAACGTCCGCCGAGACGCTCCGAGTCCGCCTCGGTCGTCCGGTTCGCCGCCGTCGTCTGGGTTGTCTGTCATCACGTCGCCCTCTCCCCATCGGCGCATAAATGTTAACAATCGTTCACAAGGTTAGTAAAAAATATTTTTCGAGCGCTCAGAATCTTTCGTCGTCACGGCGCGGTTCCCGCCGCCGGAAGCCCGACCCCGAGCGCGAGCGATAGCGTCATGGTTCGCCCGCGCCGTGCATCGAAGCGATGACACGGGACGCAGACCTCGTCGGGCGACTCCAACAGTTCGGCCTCTCGGAGACGGAGGCGAGCGTCTACCTCGCCGTCGTCCGCCGCGGCGAGGCGACCCCCAGCGTCGTCGCCTCGGATACGGGCGTGTCGGCGAGTTACGTCTACCAACTCGCGGACCGACTGGCGGACGCGGGGTTCGTGAGCGTCGACGACCACCGCTCGCCGACGCGGGTTCGAGCGCATCCGCCCGCGGAGTCGCTGCGGGACCGGCTAGAGACGATGCAGCAGACGATGTCGGAGGTAACAGAGCGGTACGAACGGCCCCCAGAGGACCACGACGCGCTCGAAATCGTCCAGTCCCGTCAGACCCTTCGGAAGCGGATTCGTGCCCACGCCGAACGCGCGGAATCGGAACTGTTCTTGGCCGTTCCGGTCGAACTCCTCTCGGACCTCGCCGGTCCGCTGTCCGATGCGGTCGAGAGGGGCGTGTTCGTGCTGCTCGCTGCGGCCGGCGACCTCGAGGCGGTCGACGAGGACGTCTCGTCGCTGGCGACGGCCGTCCGGTCGTGGGTCCGCGGCACGACGGTGTACGTCTGTGCCGATCAGACCCGCGGCGTCATCTCGCCGTCCTCGCTGCTCGGCTGGGAACACGGCGACGCCGAGGCCATCGGCTTCGTCAACCGGTCGGTCGCCGTCGCCGTCGAGGCCGCCTTCCTCGGCACGGTCTGGCCCGCGTCGGAGGAAGCGGCGCTCCGGGAGCCATCATCCCTGCCAACGACGTACCGCGGGTTCAGGCGGGCCGTCTACGACGCCACGCTCCGTCTCCGAAACGGCGACGACGTCGCCGTCGAGGCGCGAGTCAGGCCCGCCGGGGGAGGTGGCCGGGGCCGACGGTCGGTCGCGGACGTTCGCGGCCGCCTCGTCGAGACGCGGCAGAGTCTCGTCGACCCCCGAAACGTCGAGTTCGGGATGGAGAACACACTCGTCGTGGAGACTGACGACGGCCGCGTGACCGTCGGGGGGACCGGCGGCTTCTTGGAAGACTACGAAGCCGTCTCAGTGACGCTCGCTCGCGGGGAGCGCTGAAGGCGCGTCCCGGACGTCGGCCGCTTACAGGCCGGCGTACGGCCCGCCCTTCGCTTCGGTCAGCCGGTCGACCTGCTCGTCCGAGAGCGTCACCGCCGCCGCCGCGAGGTTCTCTTCGAGCTGTTCGACGGTGCGGGCGCCGACGATGGGCGCGGTGACGCCGTCACGGTGCAGCAGCCACGCGAGAGCGGTTTGTGCGGGTGTCGCTCCCACCTCGTCGGCCACGGCTTCGAGTTCGTCGTGGACCTGGAAGTTCTCCTCGGTGAGGTAGGCGTCCTCGAATCGGCTCGACTCCGCGGCGCGCGATTCGCCGGTGAGGCCGTCTTCCCGCGAGTACTTGCCGGTGAGAAAGCCCTGACCGAGCGGACTCCACGGACAGACCGCCATCCCGTACGACCGCGTCATCTCCAGGTAGTCGCCTTCGGTCTCGCGGTCGACGAGGTTGTATCGGGGTTGCGAGACGGTGAACGGCTCCCACCCGTTCTCGCGGGCGATCTCGTTGGCCTTCGCCACCTTCCAGGCGTTCGGCCGGTGCGTCGACGCGCCGAGGTAGTGGACCTTCCCGTCGTCGACGAGTCCGTTCAGCGTCTTCATCATCTCGCGCGTGGGGGTCTGGTCGTCCCAGCGGTGAATGTAGAGCACGTCGACGTACCCGGTGTCGAGGCGGTCGAGCAGCGCATCGATGCGGTGACGGAGGTTCTTGCGGTTCGTGCCGCGACTGTTCGGGTCTCCGTCCCGAATCTGCCAGTAAATCTTCGAGGCGATGGTGTACCGCTCTCGGTCGCGGTCGCCGTCGTTCAGCCACTCGCCGATCCATCGCTCGCTCGCGCCGCCGCCATACACGTCGGCGGTATCGATGTAGCGACCGCCGGCCGCCTCGTAGGCGTCTAACAGTTCGTGGGCACGCTCTTCGCCGATTTCGACGTTCCCCTGCTCGGTCTCTTTACCGAACCGCCACGTGCCGAACTGGAGTTCGCTGGTGTGGATGCCCGTCTCACCGAGTCGAACGTAGTCCAGGTCGACGTCTGTCGCGTTGCTCACACCGGTAGCAATCAACCGCGGGTCGATAAACCCGCGTGATGTCGGCCTCGGAACCGACGTCGACGGCGGGTGCCGGAAGACGGCTCACGTCGCTCGGTACCGAGGCGCCCCGCCCCCGTTCGCGCTCACCGGTCGAGTTCGACGCGTCGTTCCTGCTCGGCGGAGTCGTAGAGGGCGCGGACGACGCGCATGTCGACCATCCCGTGTTCGCCGTCGGGTTCGACGTCGAGACCGTGCTGGAGGCGGTTGGCGAAGTAGTCGAACTCCTCGCGCATCTGGTCGACCGGTTCCGGTCGGTACTCGCTCTCGATGTCCGGTCCGGACACCCTGAGCACCTTCCGAGTGTTCGGGAAGAACAGCCCCTCGATGCTCAGTTCGCCTTCGGTGCCGACGAACCGGAGGCTCGAGGTCACCGCCGCGCTGTGTGTGACCGTACACGAGGCGAGTTTGCCGTCGGGGAACTCTAACTGGAACGCCGCGTGCTCGTCAGTCCCCTCGTAGGCCGACTGTTCGGACTCCGTCCGAGCGTACACCGCCTGGGGGTCCTCCTCCAGGACGAACCGAATCGTGTTCAGCGGATAAATCCCGATATCGTTGATCGTCGTCCCGCCGGAGAGGTCGGGGTCGAACCGCCAACTCGTTTCGTCGACGGAGTCGAGAATCGTGTCCGACATGTGCCCGAGTATCGAAACGACGTCCCCGATTGCGCCGTCTCGGATCAGTTCTCGGGCGCGGCGGGCCGCCGGTTCCGTCTGGACTCGGTAGGCGACCATCAGCGGGACGTCCGCCTCCTGACAGGTATCGACGGTCGCCCGAGCGTCTTCGACGGTCGCTTCCAGCGGCTTCTCGCAGAGAACCGCTTTGTCGTGCGTCGCCGCGGCTTCGACGTTGTCGCGGTGGAGTCCGTTCGGCGTGCAGACGTACACCGCGTCGTAGGCGTCGGTCGCCGCGCCGTCGGCGTACTCCTCGTAGGTGAGCGTCTCCTCGATTCCTTCGAGGTCGGCCGCGAGGTCCGCTGCCTTTTCGGTACTGGAACTGACCAGGACCGTCATCGTGCAGTAGTCCGCGTCTTCGACGGCGGGAATCGCCTGCTCGCGCGTCCACCACCCGAGTCCGACCATGGCGAACCGAATCGGGTCGGCGTCCGTGGGCCGTTCCCAGTCGCGAGCACTGAAGCTGTCGGGATCGAATTCCATGCGCAAGCCTTCAGCGCCGTCACGGATAAACGGCAAGGCGACTCGGCTGCCGACCGCCACCGCCGGAACCTATCCGGGGGAAGACCGATGAGGGTCGACCGCCTCACTGCTCCTCGTGTACTTCGTAACGCACCTGGCCGTCGGGGCGCTCCTGGGTCGGTGGTCGCGACTGCCCGTACCCTGGGTCGTCGCGGGGACGGCGCTCCCGGACGTCGTCGACAAACCGCTGGCGATGCTCGGGGTCGTCGACCTGTACCACACCGTGGGCCACACGGCGCTGCTCGCTCCCCTGGCCGTCGTCGCCGCGCTCCTGAGTTCGGCGGGTCGAGCGCTCGCGGTCGGATGGGCGTCGCACCTGTTCCTCGACGCGTTTCACATCGTCCTCAACGGCCGGTACGGTGACGCTCTGTTCTTGGGGTGGCCGGTCGTGGTCCCCCCGGACCCGCTTGCGCTCCCGCCCGGCGCGTTCTTCTTCTACTATCTCTGGTCGCCGTCGTTCTTCCTCGAGTGTGCCTTCTGGACCGGTCTCGGCGTCGTTCTCTTACGAAACGCCCGAGCCGACCGCCCGTCCGGCGAGACGCGGGACTGACCGGGACTGGCGGAGGCGCACTCGCTAAAACTCCCGCCGGTAGAGGAGGACCAGCACCGCCACGAGACCGATCTGTACGGCTTTGTCCACGTACCCGAGCGTCGAGAAGTCGGGCGCGTTGACGACGTACCAAGCGACGACCTGTCCGAGCGTGAACGGGATACCGAGCAGGTACACCAGCCGACGCCGGAAGTTCAGGACGACGGCCGCGCACCCGGCGAGAAAGCCGACGCCGGCGAACAGGAACGACCACCCGAGCGGACTCGAGACGAACAGCACTCCCAGATAGAGGTGCAACACGCCCGAAACGGCCGCCAGAGCAATTCCGAGCAGGTGAAGCCTCGACAGCGACGCCGTTTCGACGCCCGTTCGGGATGCGGTATCGGTCGACATGTAAGTTCATTGGATACAGGTGTCTTCAATCTACGGCTCGACCGGCGACTGCCGCGAGATGACCGCTCCCGTACACTTTTGTCGATATAAACGAACATCCGCCAATGAACTGTGCGCTCGTCGGTGCCGGTGCGGTCGCGAGGCGCTACGCGGCCGGATTCGAGGAGTCGTCGCTCGAACTGACGGCGGTGTGTGACCTCGATCTCGAGCGAGCGCGCGGGGTCGCGGAGCCTCACGGCGCGACGGCGTACGCCGACGTCGACGCGATGCTCGCCGACGACGCGGCACCGCTCGTGATCAACCTGACCAGCCACGGGGCGCACGCGCCGGTGACCGAACGAGCGCTCGCCGACGAACGGCACGTCTACAGCGAGAAACCGCTGGCGCTGGACGCCGACCGGGCGGCCGACCTCGTCAGAACCGCCGAGCGTGATGGTCTCGCGCTCGGATGCGCGCCCATTAACAACCGGTGCGACCCGCAGCGTCACGTTCGCTGGTTGCTCGGCGACGGCCGACTCGGACGAGTCGGACTGGGATACGCGCACGCACACGTCGGCCGCGTCACCGAGTGGCACGACAACCCGGAGTCGTTTCTGTCCGTCGGACCGCTGTACGACGGCGCCGTCTACCCGCTGAACTGTCTCGTCTCCTGGTTCGGGCCGGTCGAGCAGGTCCGGGTCGCCGACGGTCTCGACGTCTGGCCCGACAGGGAGGCGGCGACGCCGGGGCGGGACTCGCACGTCGAAGCCACCCTCGCGTTCGAGAGCGGCCCGACGATTCGGCTGACTGCGAGCCTGTACGCCCCCCACCGGAGCCGCGAATTCAACACCCTCGAACTCCACGGCGACGACGGGTCGCTGTACCTCGCCGACAGCGGTGCGCTCGCCGCCGACCCCGAGACCGTCAGGGTCGGCGGGAACGGGAGACCGTACGTCGACGCGCCCCACCCCGCGAGGCGGCGCGAACGACCGTACCTCGACGGGCCGGCGCGTCTCGCGGCCGCCGTCGCGTCGGGCGCCCGCCCGGTCGCGAGCGCGCGGCGGGCGACCCACGTGGTCGCCGTCTGCAACGCCGTCGAGTCAGCCGTCGAAGCGGGCGGCCCCGTCGCGGTCGACGCCCACGGGGTCGGCGTTCCCGACTTGTCTCCGCCTCCGGTGCGGCCCCCCCGCGACGGGCGGGAGGTCCGGGACGAACGCGATGTCGGGGACGCGACCGCACCCCGCTCTCGCGACGCGGCCGTCAGACTCCCGCCCGTGGGCTTCGGGTGTTCGCGGTACCGCGACGGCGACTACGTCGACCGGGTCGACTCGATAGCGACGGCGCTGGACGCCGGCTATCGTCTGCTCGATTCGGCCGAACTGTACGGGAACGAGGCGCGAATCGGCGACCTGCTGGACGCGCCCGGGAGTCCCGGCCGCGAGGGACTGTTCCTCGTCGGGAAGGTCTGGAACACGAACCACGAACACGTCGTCGAGGCCTGTCGAGGGACGCTCGACGCGCTCGGCGCGGCGAGTCTCGACTGCTACATGCTCCACTGGCCGACCGCCTGGGCCTACCAGGGACCGCTGCGGGACCTGGCCGACTGTTCACCCGCCGAACAAGACGCTCTCGCGTTCCCGACCGACGAGGACGGCGACCCGGAGACCGCGGACACGTCGCTGACGGAGACGTGGGAGCGGCTGGAGCACGTTCACGAACGCGGTCTCGCCCGGACGATAGGCGTCTGTAACGTCACCGTCGACGAACTCGACCAAATTGCGGCGGTTGCCGACGTTCTGCCGGCCGTCGTCCAAGTGGAGTCCCATCCGTACGTGCCCCGTCGGGAACTCGTCGAGTGGTGTCACGAGCGGGGTATCCGCGTGATGGCCCACTCGCCGCTCTCCGCGCCCGGACTCCTCGAAGAGTCGGCCCTGCACGAAGTGGCCGACAACTGCGGCGTCTCGCCGGCGCAGGCCGCACTCGCCTGGCAGGTCGACCGCGGCGTCGTCCCGATTCCGTCGAGTACGGATACCGACCACGTCGTCGAGAACCTCGCCGCCGCCCGGGTCGAGTTCACCGCGTCGGACCGCGAGCGCGTCGCGTCGCTGGTCGACCCCGAATTCGAGCGATGAGCGGGCCCGAACCGTCCCGACTGCACCGGTAGCGGCGCGCCGGAAGCGCGCGACTCAAATTTCCGTTCCGACTTCAGTCCGTCCTCATTTCCACTCGAGTCCTCGTGGAGCAGTCGGCGGCGAGAGCGGACTCGACGGAAGCTCATCGCTCGGATTCGGGTCGTTGTACGCTTTCGGAGCGACGTCGTTCGGTGAGTCCGGGTAGAACAGTGATGCAACCGCGTGGATGTGTTCGCGGCCGACATCGAGCTCGAACTGACCGCCGCCGAACATCCGAATTCCGTGGTCCTCACAGTACTCGATCGTATCCAACAGTGACTGCACCGACCCGAACCGCGACGGCTTGATGTTGAGCCACTCGGGGTCCCACGGTAGGTCCTCGATGGTCTCGACGCTTCGGATGGGATAGTCCCAAGTCACGCGCTCCTCCTGGCCCTCGAACAACGGCCGAGTCTCGTCGTTCAACTCCGGGTCCTCGACGAGCGCGTTCGGAAAGCCCTCGACGACCCGTTCGTAGAGAGCGGGGTCGGCCGGCTGATCGACCGTCGTCCCGTGGTACTGCCCTTTCAGATCGAGCGTCACCACTGCATCGGTCTCTGCCAATCGGTCGACGACCTCGTCGGTCCAGTCGGACGTGGGATCGAGCTTGAACTCCAAATCGGGATTTCGGTCGAGCCAGTCGATAACGCGGTCGCCGGTTGGCGGGTCTTCCAATCGCGTACTCACGACGAACCGAACGGAGTCGTACTCGCGTTCCAGTTGGTCGGCGAAGTTGGTCTCGGCCTGCTTCAACGCGAGATCTAATGCAGCGCTCTCGAACGCCCACTGCCGATAGTTCCGGAATATCGGTTGATTCGGCTCGTCTCCGAGGAAAAAGTCGATCTCGGAAAGCTGTTTCGAGAGCTCATCGAGCGTGTACTCCCCGGTGAGAGGGAACTCTTCGGAGGACTCGTGAAGTGCGTCGTGCGTATCGGTATCGTACGTAACGTCTTCACCCTGTCCGGTTTCACCGTCACCGTGCAACGAGACGACCGTCGTTGCTCGGCTGAAGCCGCTGGACGTCTCCCGTTCGTGCCGTTCGAGGTCGTACCCCTCTACCCGGAGGTCGAGATCAGCGACGCGGTCGTATAGCATAGCCAGGTCACGCTACGATCGCGGGCCAGTAAAAGATCCGACAGACGGTCACAGCATGAACTGGCAACGCTGCGAGTAAATCGTGCTTTGGGCTCTGCTTCAGGGCTGCCGGAGAGTTCACAGACGCCATTCGCGTCGTTATAGATCACATCCCTGTCTCCTTCGCACAGTCGCCGCACGACTGAGAACGGACTCTCGGTCGGGTTGCGCGACGGGGCGATATCGGTGACGGCGGAGGCCGATTCGCAGTCCGAACCGTTCGTGCGCTGCTGACATCCTCACCGCGCGACCGTGCGAGAGGGTCTCTTACGCCGGTTCGGGCGTACGTAACGCCAAGAGAACACCGAGGAGGGCGACGCCGCCGGCGACGAAGAACGCCGGGTCGTAGCCGACGCGGTCGATGATGGTGCCCGCAGCGATGGGTGCGGCGAACGCGCCGAGCAGACCGATACTCGTCAGCAGTGAGATGGCCGTCGTCCGCACCGCCGGCGGGACGAGTTCGGTGATGTACGAAAAGAGTAACCCGGTGACGAGTTGGATCGCGAAGCCGACGACGAGGACCGCCCCGACGATGAGTTCGAGGCGCGAGACGAACACGAACGCGACGACGGCCGGTGCGGCGACGGCGAACGCCGATATCACGACGGGACGACGCTTGCCGCCGAACACGCGGTCGGAGACCACACCGCTGCTCGACCGTCCGACCGCACCGATGGCCGGGAACAGCGCGGTCAGCAGCCCACCCGCCGCCAGCGAGATGCCGAACCCGTCGACGAGATAGCTCGGGAGCCACGTGTTGACGAAGAGGTACAGCGAGTAGGCGAGAAAACAGAGGACGCAGACGGTCCAGACCGCCCGGCTGGTGAACAACTCGCTCAGTGCCGCTCGGTCCGGCGTGGCCGTCTCGACGCCGGGGACGTGGCGACGGGTTGCGAGCAAGAACAGCGCGACGCCGACGACGCCGATGGCGGCGTACAACGGGAGGATTGCGGGCCACCCGGCGACAGTTGCGACGAGCGGACTGCCGAACTGACCGAGTGCGAATCCGACCGGTGCGCTCGCGGTGAACACGCCGACGGCGGTTGCCCGATACCGAGACGCGACGGCGCTACCGACGATGTTCGCGCCCGCGTTCCAGAAGATGACGTATGCGATGCCGCCGAGGACGCGCGAGACGAGCAGCCAGCGGTACGCACCGGCGGTGGCCGTATACCAGCCCCACGCACCCGCGACGACGAGCGCGACGGTCCCGAAGAGAATCACTCGACGGACCGAAAAGCGGTCGAGAACGATACCGGTAGGGACGCTGGTGACGACCGCAGTCGCGTACATGATGCTGACGAGCCACCCCGCCGTGCTCGCCGTGAGTCCGAGCGAGTCCTGAATCAGCGGCAGGACGCTCGCCGGAGCGATTTCGTAGGCTGCGGCCGCCGTCGAGAGCACGAACAATCCGACGAAGAGACCGAGCGTCTCGCGTCGAGAAGTGCCTGCGTTGGGATGGTCGCTCACGGTCGCTGTCCTCGATTGTGGAAGCACTGTCAAACCGGTTGCTATCTCGGTCCGCGAACGGCGGCTCGAAGTCCCGCCGGTGACTGTCGGTTGGTGGCCGTCGTTCTGCTCCGAAGCGAGCCAGCTCACGAAATTGAGTGATGAACAGTTGGCGAGTCAGCCGGCCAGTTCGTTATCTACGGGTATCGTACGTGTCAGACTTCGACTGCGCCGTCTCGCGTGACGCAGAGGAAGATTCGACGGCAGGTGGTTCGTCGGTCCGGTCGGTCAGGTCCCGAACGGTTCCGTTGTTGATTGCCGTCCGCTACTTTACTCGTATTATTCCCGATACCGAGTCGCCGACGCACGAGATTGCGGATTCAGAACGCAGACTCTGCAGGAGACTCGTCGGCCCGGCCGATGCCGTCAAATTTAGTATTATATTCTATAAATACAAATTCATACTGCGTTACTCCACTCATACTCTCTCGGTGATACAGGACAAATCGCTAGTTTCTATCTTATCTATAAATTGAATCCGTCTTCGGTCATACCGATGCCGATACTTCCCCTGTCAACCTCTGCAACTGCGCGGTTTCGAGCGAAGGTCTCTGCGCATAGGAGTGCGAACTGAACGCGCGGGCTCGGCCGTGGGGTGAGTGAAATACGACGCGCTACGGTCCGTCTACGAGTCTTCAGCGTCAGCCCACCGAACAACGACCTACATTACACTACTATTTGTGTAATGTTCTACGGCGGTGGAAACGACGTTCGACCGACGCAGTCGCCCTCCGGGTAGCGAACGAGCGCCGTCCGACCGATCTCTCCCTCTTCATGGCTTACAGAGTTCAGCAGGCGACCGACCGGGGTTTCCACAGTTCTCCGGAACGCAGCTTCCGACTTCGAAGTTCTTCGAATAGAGAATATATTGTTTCTCGCCGAAGCAAGTCACTCCGTTCGGCGGACGACTCTAAGGAGGTCGGCCAAGGATACGCTCCTTCGTCGGTACGAGCCACCGTAGTCGACGACGCGCCGGGAATGAACTCATCGACGGTAGAAGAGGATGCTCGACTGGTCAACAACTTGAGGAAACGTGGTAGCTCCGTTCAGAATTATCATATCATCCGAACGGAAAAATCGCCATAAACTCCGACGGGAGTCTCGGGTCGAGCGAAACGAGACGGAGGTTATCGACATCAATCGGTCGCGAATCTCACTGCACGTGTTCGAGTAGGTCCAACAACTGCTACTCCGTCCTGTTGAGTAAGACGGAACGAAGAGTAAGGCGGAGTCAGCGGTCTCCACACTGGGTAGTCGAGGTACGTTCAGGGTTCGGGACGAAGGAAGGATTCACCCACCGGAGAACGAACCGATTCGACGTGCCGCGACGGGGCGTCGCCGACCCTCGAACGGACGTGCTCAGGGGAGGTCAACGTCGACGCCCGACTGCAGGCTCGCCGCCTTGACGGTGTTGTACATGAGCATCGCGATGGTCATGGGACCGACGCCGCCGGGAACGGGGGTGATGGCGTCCGCCTTCTCGCTCGCGCTCTCGAACTCCACGTCGCCGACGAGTTCGTACCCCTTCTCGGTGTCCGCGTCGACTCTGTTGACGCCGACGTCGATGACCGTACAGCCCTCCGAGAGCATGTCGCCGGTGATCATCTCGGGGACGCCCGCCGCGGCGATTACGACGTCGGCCGCCCGGGTCTTCTCGGCGAGGTCGTCGGTGCGAGAGTGACAGACCGTCGTAGTGGCGTTGCCCCCCGGTGCCTTCTGAACGAGGAGGTTCGCCATCGGCTTCCCCACGATGTTGGATCGGCCGACGACGACCGCGTCCTTCCCCTCGGTTTCGACGTCGGCGGCTTCGAGGAGTTTCTGGATGCCGTGGGGCGTACAGGGTTTGTACCGAGCGTCTCCCGTGACGACGCGGCCGACGTTCTCCGGATGAAACCCGTCGACGTCCTTCATCGGGTCGATGCGCTCCAGTACGACCTGGGAGTCGACGTGGTCCGGCACCGGCATCTGAACGAGGATGCCGTGCACGCTCGGGTCGTCGTTGAAGTCGTCGATCTGTTGGAGGAGCGTCTCGGCCGAGGCGTCGGGGTCGAGTACCCGGTGGATGCCTTCGATTCCGGTCTCCTCGCAGGCCCGCTGTTTCATCGACACGTAGGTCTCGCTGGCGCCGTCGTCGCTCATCAGCACCGTCGCGAGTCCCGGGGTCACTCCTTCGTCGGCGAGTCGCGCCGCACAGTCCGATACGTCTGCCCGTATCCGATCCGCAATCTCGTTCCCGTCGATAATCGTGGTCATGGTGAGTGGTGGCGCCGTCGACGACGTTCGGGTCGGCCCCGGTCGGGTGCGCCGCGCCGCTTGCGTCGCACGTTCCTACGGTGAGGGCGCACCGACGTGCCGGTGAACGTCGCGCTGAACGGGCTCTCCGTTCCGGTCTTTGCATCCTCCGTAATAAGCCATCGTGAGGCATGTTCCACCCGTTGAAGACCGCCACCGGATCCGTCCGAAAATTGCGAGTCTGCCGGTCCTCGAAGCCCCAGTCAGAGGCGCCAGCGCGGAAGATTTTTTGCGAGTGACCGTGTCAGTTCGAGCGGTAGGGACCCTAACGACGGGTACCCGTAGAACCGTCCGACTCACATGAGCCAGCCATCAGTTGTCACGGAGCGCGCATCGTTCGTCCGGACCGCAGCCTCGGCCCCGGTCGGAGCCCGAGTCCCGGTCGAAGTGAAGGTCACCGTCTCGGACCCCTTCGAGGCCTACCGTCGGGCCCGCGACGGCGACGCGGACGGGGTGTTCCTCGAAACGACCGGCGGGCAGTCCGGGTGGGGGTACTTCGCGGTCGACCCGGTCGACCGCCTGCAGGTGGCCGCCGACGCAACCTCGCCGGACGGGGAGAGTCCGACCGTCGACGCCATCGACTCGCTACTTGACCGCGAGGACCTCGTCCGCGGGGACTGTGAGATTCCGTATCCCTGCGGCGCGTTCGGCTGGCTCTCCTACGACGTCGCGCGGGAGTTGGAGGACTTACCGTCGACGACGACCCCGGACGGGCTCCCGCGGCTTCAACTCGGCGTGTTCGACCGCGTCGCCGCCTGGGAGGCGCCGACCGAGGGCGACGTTCGACTGCGGGTGACCGCCTGTCCCGTGGTCGACGAACACGAGTCGCCCGCGGCGGCCTACGAGGCCGGCGTGGAAATGGCGACCGACCTGGCCGAATCCGCGCTCCGCGGGGACCCGACCGTCGGCTCCCCGCCGGTCGCGAGCCGACGGGCGAGGTTCGAGAGCGAGTGCGGCGAGGCGGCGTTCGCCGACCGGGTGCGCCGAGTGAAAGAGTACGTTCGCGACGGCGACACCTTCCAGACGAACGTCTCTCACCGGCTGGTCGCCCCCGCCGCCGTCCACCCGGTCGAGACGTACGACGCCGTGCGGCGCGTGAACCCGGCGCCGTACTCCGGTTTGCTCGAGTTTCCGGGGGTCGACCTCGTCAGCGCCAGCCCCGAACTACTGTTGGACGTCGAGGACGACCGTCTGTCGACGGAGCCCATCGCGGGCACGCGACCGCGCGGCGACACCCCCGAGGCCGACGCCGAACTGGAGCGCGACCTCACGAGCGACGAGAAGGAACGCGCCGAGCACGCGATGCTGGTCGACCTCGAGCGCAACGACCTCGGGAAGGTCAGCGAGTACGGCAGCGTCGACGTCGCCGAGTACCGCCGGGTCGACCGCTACTCGGAGGTGATGCACCTCGTCTCGCTCGTGGAGGGACGCCGCCGCGAGGGCGTGAGTATCGCCGACGCCGTCGCGGCCGTGTTCCCGGGCGGAACGATAACCGGCGCGCCCAAGCCCCGGACGATGGAGATAATCGACGAGGTGGAGGCGACCCGTCGAGGCCCCTACACGGGGAGCATCGGCGTGTTCGGCTTCGACGACCGGGCGACGCTGAACATCACGATCCGGACGCTCGTCCGCCGCGGCGGCGAGTACCGCCTGCGCGTCGGCGCCGGCGTCGTCCACGACTCCGACCCGGTCGCGGAGTACGAAGAGACGCTGGACAAGGCCCAAGCGCTCGTCAACGCCGTCGACGAGGCACTCGGCGAGCGAGGGTCGTTCGCCGTCGAGTCCGCCGCGGACACGCTAGAGGAGGTCCGGTGAGATGATACTCATCGTCGACAACTACGACTCGTTCGCGTACAACCTCGTCCAGTACGTCGGCGAGTTCGACGACGTCGTCGTCAGACGTAACGACGCGGTCGACGTCGCCGGAATCTCCGACCTCGACCCCGACGGAATCGTCGTCTCGCCCGGCCCGGGGACCCCCGCCGACGCCGGCGTCTCTATCCCCGTGTTCCGCGACCTCGACTACCCCACGCTGGGGGTCTGTCTCGGCCACCAGGCGCTGTGTGCCGCCAACGGGGCGTCGGTCGTCCACGCTCCCGAGGTCGTCCACGGCAAGCCCTCCGAGATCCGCCACGACGGGTCGGCGCTGTACGACGGCGTCGACGACCCGTTCGAGGTGGGGCGCTACCACTCGCTGGCGGTCGAGGACGGCGACTTGCCCGCCGACCTCGTCAAGACGGCGTACACGAACGACGAACGGGGCGTCGTGATGGGCGTGCGCCACGCCGACCGGCCGCATCTCGGCGTCCAGTTCCACCCTGAGAGCATCCTCACCGACGCGGGCAAGCGCATCGTCGAGAACTTCTGCTCGTCGATTGCGAGCGGGTGAGGCGGGTCGTTTCGACTCACCGCGGGCACCCTCACCGTCCGCGTTCGCTCTCCTTCGGCGGCCGGTCGTCGATGTGTTCGTCGCTTGCACCTCCGATAGGTCGGTACCACGGTAGGCCGAACAGAAGACGACAACCCAAGAGACAATCGCGTGGAACGACGGACCGCCGGTCCGGAGCAGAAGAGAGCGCGAGAGCACGGGCGCGACCCGCTCTTTCCTCGAGCACGCCTCTGCGGACGCGGCCGCCTGCCATCCACGACCGATACGGCGGTTGTCACGATGTGGCGACCGCCGGTCGAGCGACCGGGATTTAAGTCGCACCCGGCCGGTACGAACTCACGTGAAGCGAACCATCAGCACCGACAACGCAGCGGCGGCGGTCGGGGCGTACAGCCAGGCGACGACGAACGGCGACCTGCTCATCACGGCCGGTCAGCTTCCGCTGACGGCGGACGGAGAACTGCTTGACGACGAATCCGTGGGTCGGCAGACCGAGCAGTGTCTCGACAACGTCGCGGCCATCCTCGAGTCCGAGGGACTTTCGCTGAACGACGTCCTCAAGACGACGGTGTTCCTCGACGATATCGACGACTTCGACGCGTTCAACGAGGCGTACAGCGAGTACTTCGACGAGGACCCGCCGGCGCGCAGCGCCGTCGAGGCCGGTGCCGTACCGAAAGGTGCGGCGGTCGAAATCGAGGCCATCGCGACGACCGAGTAGCACGGCTGTCCTCGAGGACGGCACTTTTTTCCACGCAGACCACCTAAGACGGAGTAATGGATTCGCATGACAAGCAGCGTGACCGCGGCTACGACGCCGGAGATGGGACGCCGTCGACTGTTCCGACCGGCGTAACCGAGTCGGATGGGGCGGCTCCGACGACCGAGGCCGCCGGGACGGCCGAGGTGACCGGGTCAACCGAAGCGGAGGGGTTCGACCACGAGAAAGCGCGCGAGGGCGCGCGACTGCTGCTTGAGGCGGTCGGCCGCGACCCCGACGCGCGCGGCGTCTCCGACACGTGGACGCGCCGCGTGCCGGCGATGTTCGAGACGCTCACCGAGGGCCGACGCGAGGCGGCGAAGCCGACCATGCGCACCTTCGAGGCGGAGACCGACGGCCTCGTCATCAAGACGGGAATCCCGCTGTACAGCATGTGCGAGCACCACCTGCTCCCCTTCTACGGAGCCGCACACGTCGCGTACAAACCCGGGGAGTCGATGGTCGGACTCTCGAAACTCGTCCGCTACGTTCGGTGGCGGTCGCGGCGTCTCACCACGCAGGAAGCGCTGACGAGCGGTGTCGCGACCGGTCTGGCCGAGGAACTCGAGGCCGAGGGCGTCGTGGTCGAGGTCACTGCGACGCACATGTGCGAGGCGATGCGGGGCGTCGAGACGGCGACGGCGACGACGACGCACGAATCGGTCGGTGAACTGTCGTCGGCGGACCGCGAGCGATTCCGCGAGTCGGTCCGAGACAGCGACTGGGCGCCCGGCGCGTTCTGAACGACGTGCGATTCCTATTCTAGACCGGGTTGACGACGGAAGAACGGAACGTGACGGCGTCAGTCCGAACTATAGTAGCGTTCGCAAGTCTTCACTCACTCGACCGCACAACACCGTACGGTCGGATGAGTAATCAGTTGCGAACACTACTATAGCGCCGGAGACGCTGACGGGGAAGAATGGGTTCAGTCGCTTCCTTCCGCGTCGGAACCCCTGACCTCGGTAACGAGTTCGCTGTCGTTGGTGACGACGTCGACGTCCCCTTCGGCGGTCAGGTGGTCGATCCGGTCGGCGAACTGCTCGGAGCGGAGGATCTCGTACTCGTTGTCCAACCCGAGGTACACCGTGTAACACATCAGGACGAGGATGACCGCGAACGGAAGCCCCGTCGTGATGACGGCGGTCTGCAGTGCGTCCAGTCCACCTCCGATGAGCAGGCTGGCCGCGACGGCACCCTCGGTGACAGCCCAGAAGATGCGCTGAACTTTCGGCACGTCGTGCTTCCCGCCGGAGGTCAGGTGGTCGATGACCAGCGACCCCGAGTCCGAGGAGGTGACGAAGAACGTGATGACGAGCAGCGTCGCCAGCAGTCCGGAGATGGCGCCCAGCGGGAACTGGTTCAACATGGCGAACATCGCGGTGGCCTGTCCCTGCTCGGCAACGGAAGTCGCGACGCCTCCGCCTCCGGCGAGTTCGAGCCACAGCGCGGAGCCGCCGAAGGTGGCTAGCCAGACGAACGAGAACAGCGCGGGGAGGAACAGCACGCCCAGGACGAACTCCCTGACGGTGCGGCCCTTCGAGATGCGCGCGATGAACATCCCGACGAACGGCGACCACGCGATCCACCAGCCCCAGTAGAAAACGGTCCAACTCCCCATCCATCCCTGAACGGAGTACCCGCCGAGTTCCGCACCCCCGCCGACGATGCCGGTGAAGAAGCTCAACTGGAACAGATTGTCGAGGAAGGTACCGATCCCTCCCGAGAGCACTCCGAGGATGTACAGCGTCGGTCCGACGACGAAGAGGAACGCGAGCATGGTGAACATCAAGTAGAGGTTCACCGTGCTCAACCGTCTGACCCCGCCTTCCAACCCGGCCGCGACCGAAAGCGTTGCGATCGCCGTGATGAAGGCGATGAGGACCACCTGCGGGATCGCTCCCGTCGGAACGCTCACGAGACCGAGGATGTCCCCTCCGACGTACGAGAGCCCCGTGTTGACCTGCGTGACCCCCAGTCCGAGCGAGGTCGAGAGGCCGAACAGCGTCGCGAACACGGTCACCAGATCGATGATGTGACCCGGCCATCCGTAGATGCGCTCTCCGAGCAGCGGCCAGAAGATCGAGCGGAACGTCAGCGGCAGGCCGCGGTTGAACGAGAAGAAAGCGAGTCCGAGTCCGACCAGGCCGTAGATGGCCCAGGGGTGGAACCCCCAGTGGAAGAACGTCTGAGCCATCGCGGCGATGGCGGCGGCGGACGTCCCGCCCTCCGCGGTGAACGCGGGCGGGACGGCCATGAACTCGGAGGCGCCGCTGCCGAAGTGCCACATCGGTTCGGCGACGCTGTAGAACATCAACCCGATTCCCATCCCGGCGCTGAACAGCATCGCCATCCACGAGAAGTCGCTGAACTCCTTTTCAGCCTTGACCCCGCCGATGCGGATGGTTCCATACTTACTGAAGGCGAAGTAGAGGATGGTGATGATGAACAGGTTCACCGCGATGATATAGAACCAGCCGAAGTTCGTGTTGATGAACGTGAACACCGCGCCGTAGATCTCGGCCGCCTGGTCTCCGAGGACGATGGTCGCCGCGACGAACGCGACGATGATCGCCAGCGAAACCGGGAAGACGACCGGATGAACGTCGAATCCGAACTTTTCGATGTTGGTGTCGCCGGGGGCTCGGTCGGAGTCCGGGTGGAACAGTTCTACTTGCAACCCCTCGGACATCTCCCCCGTCGTCTGCTCATCGTCTGGCATGTGATTCCTCCCGGTGGCTCGCCGGTCGAGCACGGTGCAGTCGGTCGCTTTGTTTCATGTTGGTCATCCTCGGAGTTGCCGCTGTCGAGTCGCCCAGCGTCTCGTCTGGCCGTGCTGTCGCATGATACACAACCTCACGCTTGGAGAACGAACGGAGAGGCATAAACCTTCACGTACTGTTCGTGATAGTGTCTGGTTGTGGATGAAAAACGGAGCGGGACGACCTCTCCTCGTCCCGGTTCGGTCGTCGCACGACATCGGCGATGGAACGACGGGCGCGGTCGGACGCTACGGACCGCCGGGTCTGCCGCGCCCCGAGAGAAGCGAGCCGACGCTTCGGAGTACGTCGACTCGATTACGGCCGCGTTCGTCCCGTCCGCCTCGGTGTGGTCGACCGTCTCGTCGCCATCTGTTCGCATCGTACGTCCGTCCCGCATCCGACGTCGCGTTCGGCCGCGGTGACGTAACGCTCGTCGAGGAGTTCCTTACCGGGCTTTCGTCACGTCGTCGACGGGGTAGCCGGCCTCTTCGAGCGAATCGATGATGGACGCCGCGTGCTGCTCGCCGTTGGTTTCGACGTCGAACACGAGGTATGCCTCGCCGACTTCGAGGTCCTGGATGGACCGGTCGTGGCGGACGTTGCGGATGTTCGCCCCGTGAGCGGCGATACAGCCGGATATCTCCTGCATCTTCCCGGGTTGGTCGTCGATATGCACCCTGAGCTGGAGGAGCTGTCGCCGCTCCGTGAGCGCATGGACCAACACCGTCTGTAACTGCGTCATGTCGAGATTCCCGCCGCAGAGCAGCGGCATCACCGTCTCGCCGCTCACGTCCAGTTCGTCGCTCAGGAGCGCCGCGACCGACGCGGCGCCCGCCCCCTCGACGACCTGCTTGGCCCGTTCGAGGAGCACGAGGATGGCGCGGGCGATTTCGGTGTCCGAGACGGTGACCACCTCGTCCACGTTGCGCTGGATGATATCGAGCGTCGTTCGCGAGATACCGCCGGTCGCGATGCCGTCCGCGATGGTGTCGACTTCGTCGAGCGTCACCGGGATTCCCTTGTCCAGGCTCTTGTGGACCGTCTCCGCCCCGGTCGCCTGCACGCCGACGACGCGCGTCTCCGGGGAGAGGTGTTTGATCGCCGTCGAGATGCCCGAGATGAGTCCGCCGCCGCCGATGGGGACGACCACCGTGTCGATGTCGGGGCAGTCGTGGTACATCTCGGCGCCCAGCGTTCCCTGCCCGGCGATGATGTCCGTATCGTCGTAGGCGTGGACGAACTCCGCGTCCGTCCCTTCGACGGCCGACTGCGCCCGCGACATGGTCTCTTGGAAGTCCTTGCCGACCAGTTCGACTGTGGCGCCGTAGTCGCGCGTCGCATCGACCTTCGTCTGCGGGGCGTTCTCCGGCATGTATATCGTCGAGTCGGCCCCGCACTTCGTCGCCGCCAGCGCGACGCCCTGCGCGTGGTTGCCGGCGCTCGCCGCGACGAAGCTATCGACGCCGCGCTCGACGTCCTGGCTGATCTTGTTGTACGCCCCTCTGGTCTTGAACGAACCCGTCCACTGGAGGTGCTCCATCTTCAGGTAGACCTCCGCGTCGACGAATCCGCCGAGCGACGTGCTCCGCTCGACCGGCGTGTGCTTTACCACCGTCTCGTCGTCGAGTCGTTCGCGCGCCTGTTCGATGTCTGCGTACCGGACAGAAAGCCCGTCCGTGTCGTCGTCGGTCATGAGTAGTAGGTGAGGTGGGGATGAATCGTTCGTGAGTGTGGGTCAGTCGTGAGTGGCGGTATCGTCCCGAATCGGTGGGATACGACCGGTTGCGCTACCGGATGATCTTCTCCCGGCCGGGGTCGAACAGCGGTTCCTCGCGCACGGTCGCGTCGTACAGTTCTCCCTCGCACCGGATCTGCACGTCCGTTCCGGCCTCGGCGTACTGACTCGGGACGTACGTGTACGCGATAGACTCTCCGATCGTGTAGCCGTAGTCGCCGGCCTGAACGTAGCCGATGGCCTCGCCGTCCTTCAGCACCGGCCGCCCGCTCAGGGCGATGTCGGTCGAATCGTCGAGCGTGAGGGGGGTGATTCGGGAGTCGATTCCCTCCTCCTTCGCGGCTTCGAGCGCGTCCTTGCCGACGAAGTCAGTGTCCATATCGACGGCGAACGGGAGGCCGGCCTCGAACGGGTTGGAGTCGGTGTCGATGTCGGTCCCCCAGAGGCGGAATCCCTTCTCGAGGCGCATCGATTCGAGGGCGCCGCCGCCCATCGGCCGCACGTCGAGGTCCTGACCGGCCTCCCACAGCGTCTCCCAGAGGCGCCGGCCGTACTCGCTGGGCGTCCACAGTTCCCAGCCGAGTTCGCCGACGTACGAGACGCGCAGGGCGATGACCGGCACGTCGCCGACGTACATCTGCTTCGCACTGAAGTACGGGAAGCCCTCGTTCGTGACGTCGGCGTCGGTACAGCGCTGGAGCAGGAGGCGGGACTTCGGACCCCAGAGACCGATGGTGGACTTCGCGCCCTCCTCGACGTGGACGGAGACGGTGTCAGGGGCGTGCTCTTCGAGCCACGACCCGTGGATGCGCGGGGAGTTGCCGCCGCCGGTCGTCACCATGTACTCGTCGTCGCCGAGTCGGACGACGGTGACGTCCGCGAGGATGCCGCCGCCCTCGTTCAAGAGGAGCGAGTAGCGCACCTTCCCCTCCTCGATGTCCATGTCGTTGCTACACACCCGTTGGAGGAACTCGCCGCTCCCCTCGCCCGACACCATAATCGAGCTGAACGTCGTCATGTCGAACATCGACACGTGCTCGCGCGTGTGGAGGTGTTCGGCTCCCTGGATGGGCGAACGGTTCACCCCCTGCCAGCCGTCCTGCTCCGGAATCTGGTCTTCGTACCGGTCGACGAGGTCGGCGTTGGACTCGTAGTACTGGGCGCTCTCCCAGCCGCCGCTCTGAACGAACTCGGCACCGAGGTCGCGCTGTTGTTCGTAGAACGGACTGGTCCGCAGTCCGCGGTGGTCGTCGGGCTGCCAGCGCGGTTCGACGATGCTGTACACCTGCTCGTAGCGCTTGGCGCCGCGGTCGACGAAGAAGTCCTTCTCGCCGGCGTGCGGCTCGAAGCGCCGGACGTGGATGCCGCCGGAGTCGACCGGTCCGGAGGGAAGGCGCGGAACGCCGTTCTCCATCCACTCGGCGACGATGCGGCCGTAGCCGGCCGAGTGGGTCCACCAGATGGCCAGCGCGGTCCACAGGCCGTCGACCTGCGCCGTCGGACCGACCGCCGGCATGCCGTCGGGCGTGAACACGAAGATGCCGTTCTCGGTGACGGCGTACTCCTGGTCCGCGCTGGCCGGCAGGAGTTCGTCGAACGCCTGCTTGGCGGACTTGTCGCGGCCGGGGTGCGTCGGACGTTCCCAGTGCTTCTTGGTGAAGCCGCGGACCGACGCTTGACGGTCCTCGCTGTTTCGACCCATCTCCTCGGGGTCGACCGACAACGCCTCGTGGTTGTACGACCCCATACCGAGCGCGTCGCCGTGGGTTCGGAAGTACAGCGAGTGGTCCTGGTCGCGGCCGACGGGTCGGTTGGGTCCCTCGCTCATGTACTCCTGGATGGAGCGGTCGCCGGGGATGTCGAGGCCGGCCGTGTTGTCGCCGACGGCCGAGTCGGCGCCGGACAACTCTTCCATCGGTTCGGTGACGACGTACTGGTGTTCGACCGGCGCGATGGGGAGGTCGAGTCCGGCGAGTTGGCCGGTCTGGTACCCCCAGTTGTTCGTCGCGATGACGCAGCGGTCGCAGTCGATCCGCCCTTTGTCGGTGAGGACCGACGTTATCTCGCCGTTCGACACGTCGAGGTCTACCACTTCGGTGTCGCCGACGAAGTTCGCGGGCGTGTTCTCGATGTACCACTGGAGCGTCTCGATACCGTCGACGCGACCGTCCGTCGGCGAGTAGTAGCCGCCGAGAATCTCCTCCTCGTTCACCAACGGGAGACGCTCGCCGACCTCTTCGGGCGAGAGGAGTTCGGGGTCGGGCAGTCCGTAGGAGGTCGCCCACTCGAAGCGGCGTTCGAGGAAGTCCATGCGTTCCTCGCTGCGCGCGGTCTCGATGCCGCCGACCTCGTCGTACGTGCCGATGTCCGAGAGAAACTGACTGGTGTAGTGGGCAGCCTTCGTCTGTACCTTCGACGGCGACGTCTTGAACATGATCCCCGGCGCGTGAACCGACGACCCGCCGGTGACGGGAAGCGGGCCTTGGTCAATGACGGTGACGTCTTCGGCCCCGAGTTCGGTGAGGTGGTACGCGACGCTACATCCAACTGCGCCGGCGCCGATTACGACAGTCGTCGACTGATCGGGAAGGTCCGTGGAATTCATCTCTGTTACAGCCGATTCTTGCCGTCAGTGTGTTAAATACACCGGTGACCTCCGAAACGCTCGTCCCGAATCGGTCTTTAGAAGCCCGCTATCCCAAAAATTGCCCATTTTCGCAACCTCACGAACATCTCAAACATAAATTAACGGATTCGTGATATTTTGACACGGCGGCGGTCGCAACTCAGTCGCGAGCACGAACGGAGAGATAGCTCCCGCGGGCAGCGGTATCGTCGTGCCTCCTTCGAGAGTGCGAGCTTTCGTTCGCGTCGCGCGCGGGCATCTCACCGGCCGGTCGTATCGTTCGAGTTCGCCAACTCCGAACTAAGCGAGTCCGAGGTCACCTACGACGGCCGCGTCGGTCGGACGGATGACCGTCTCCGGCACCGGCTACAAAGTCGTCGGCCGGCGTCCCCGTCGTCGACTACCTGTGAGTATCGTGAGGTGACCGAGAGACGCACGACGGAGTCACGCTCGAAGAAGAAGCCGAAGCAGAGAACGCGAGAAGAGCGCTCACCGTCGCCG
Source organism: Halogeometricum sp. S1BR25-6 (assembly GCF_031624495.1). NCBI lineage: Archaea > Methanobacteriati > Methanobacteriota > Halobacteria > Halobacteriales > Haloferacaceae > Halogeometricum > Halogeometricum salsisoli. The sequence continues at coordinate 251,742 of NZ_JAMQOP010000004.1, forward strand.
CGAGCGAACCCACGAGCGGTCTTTCGGGACAGCGAATCAGTCGTCCGCAGTGGCCGTCTCGTCCAGGTCGATGGACGTCTTGTCGAATCCGTCCGTCGGTCGCTCGGGGATAATCTGGTTGAGTTCCTCGGGAGCGCCGAGTTGCGCATCGCTCTCTTCGGGGTTTTCCAACTTCGTCCGACCGAACTGCACGGAGAGTTCGTCGTTGAGGTGGAGTTGAATCGCCTCGAGGAGCGCCTCGGCTTCGAGCGGTTGCCCGAGCCGTTTCATGTCTTCCTCCGTGGCGTCCGGCGGGATGTTGAACGCACGCTGCGTGATGATGGGTCCTTGGTCGAGGTCCGTCGTCACGTAGTGGGCGGTGACACCGGCGATACGGGCACCCTCTTCGAGAGCCTGCCTGTACGCGGCGGCGCCGGGGAACGCGGGGAGCAGACTCGGGTGAACGTTGATGATCTGGCTCTCGTAGCGGAAGACGACCTCGGGCGAGAGGATGCGGATGAAGCGCGCCAGCGCGATCAGGTCGACGCCGTACTCGCCGAGCAGGTCCAGCAGTCTCTCTTCGTCGGGAGTCCCCTTCTCGTCGCCGACGTCGTGGAAGGGAACGTCGTACTCCGCCGCGAGCGGTTGGAGGTGGTCGTGGTTTCCGATGACCACCTCGATGTCCGCGCCGAGGTCGCCGTTGGCCTCGGCTTCGAGCAGAACTTCGAGGCAGTGACTCTCCTTGGTGACGAGCACGGCGATAGACCGGCTCTGACTGTCGGACGGGAACTCGATCTGCATGTCGACGCCGAAGTCGTCGCCGAGGCCCTCGAGGTCCTCTCGGAACTTCGATCGAGCCGTGACCATCTCCGACGTATCGACCTGCATCATCATCCGGAACGTCCCGTCTCGGACGGCCTGGTTGATGTCGAGGATGTTGACGTTGCGCTTGAACAGGAAGGAGGTCACCTCGGCGATGAGGCCGGTGTCGTCCTCCCCGATGACGGTTATCTCGGTCCAATCGCGGCTCATACCGGGTCCCTCCTCCGACCGCCGCCGTCCGTTCCGTTCTTCGTTCGACGCGTCGATCTGTCGGAGAGAGCGTCCGTCTGCTCACCGAGCGACGGGTCGTCGTCCGCCGAAGCGGACCTCCGAGTTTCTATGTCGAGCATTCACATCGCATTTCTGGGTCTCCGGTCATTAACCTTGTTTCTCCTGCTAGCACCGGAATACGTTGTGTTTCGTAGCACATCACGTGACGGAATTGACACGCTCCGGACGCCGGGCGTGCGACGAACGCTCCGAAGCGGTGCCTGTAGTAGCGTCTGCAAGTCATCACTCACTTGGCCGCACGTCAGCGCGCGGTCGGATGAGTGGACAGTTGCAGACGCTACTATAGAGGACACGCCAGTACGACGCCGTCCGAACCGATTTGCGCCCGGTCGCGTACGTGTTCGGCGGACGGTGGGACAGTCGAAGACGATACGGCTCCATCTCGGAGCACTCGTGGGCACCCGCGTGTCGACGAGGAGCGTGGTCGCGGGCGTTTCGAGGTGGTTTCGCCCGGTACGGGTGCGGCAATAAATTAATACAGGCACGGCATCCCTACGTGGTATGGACTACCACGAGGCGGTCGACTACTTGGAGAGCTTGGACCGCTCCCGGCCGAAACTCGGAACGGAGACGACCGCCAGGATGCTGTCCGCTCTCGGCGACCCTCACGAGCACGTCGACCACGTCCAGATAGCGGGGTCGAACGGGAAAGGGAGCACGGCGGTGATGCTCGAACGGATACTGCGAGAGGCGGGTCTCGACGTCGGACTCTACACGTCCCCGGACCTGAACGACTTCCGCGAACGCGTCCGGGTCAACGGGCGGAAAGTGCCGAAAGACCACGTCGGGTCGTTCGTCGAGGAGATCGAACCGTGTATCTCCCGTCTGCGCGACGAAGACGACTGTCCGACTTACTTCGAGGTGCTCACCGTGCTCGCACTCCAGTACTTCGGGGCCGAAGACGTCGACGTGGCGGTGCTGGAGGTCGGTATCGGGGGTCGGTACGACGCGACGAGCGTGGTCGACCCGGTGGCGAGTGCGGTCACGAACGTGAGTTTGGAGCACACCGACATTCTCGGCGAGACCGTCCAAGAAATCGCGCGGGACAAAGCGCAGGTCGCACCCGACGGGAAACGACTCGTGACGAGTGCGGGCGGCGAAGCGCTCGAAGCGATCCGGGCGGAAACCGATGTCGTCACGGTGGGCGGGACCGAGGCCGACGTCGTCGCTCAAGAGGGGGAGATGCCCTCGCGCATCGAAACGTCCGTCTCTATCGTCGGCCCGGACTGGGACGTCGCCGCGAACCTCCCGTTGCCGGGGGAACACCAGGCGACGAACGCCGGGGTCGCGGCGACGCTCGCCCGACGGGTATCGGACGCCGGGACGCCGGCTATCGAACGCGGTCTCCGCGGCGCCCACTGGCCGGGTCGATTCGAGATACTGTCCACCGAGCCGCTCGTGATTCTGGACGGCGCCCACAACCCGGCCGCGTGCCGAACTGTCGCAGACCTCCTCGACCGGTACGAGTTCGACGAGACGCACCTCGTCTTCGGGGCTATGACGGACAAGGACCACGCGGAGATGGCGGACGCACTCCCCGAGGCCGACGCGATTCGACTCTGCCGGCCGGAGGTCAGTCGGGCCGCCTCCTTCGACGCACTCTCGGACGCGTTCGCGTCGCGTTCGACCGACATCGCGCGGGACGGCGCGGTCCAAACGGCCGTCGAGCGGGCACTCGACGCGGCGAGCGAGGACGACTGCGTGCTGATTACGGGTTCGCTGTACGTCGTCGCCGAAGCTCGCAACCGCTGGACGCGGCTTCAGATTCCGAAGCGGGTAGATACGCTCGACGCCGCACGCTCCGTTCTCGCAGAGTCGTCCGTCGACGAGGAGTTCGCCGGAGACGTTACCACGCACGCGTTCAAGACCTGGCTGTACGACGGACAGGCGGAGTACTTACAGCGTCTGATGCAACGAATCGGCGGAACGTGCGTCCTGCCGGAGACCGATTCTCCCGGCAGGCACGTCCCCGCCGTCCTGTCCGGAACCGCCGCACAGTACGAGCGTCTGGCCGACGAAGTGCGTCGCGGTGATACGGGGCTTTCACACACGTCTGACCGGTTCAGAGACATCGTCGACGGCGGAGATACGACCGACCGGAACCGGCGCCCGTGGGGCGCCGACACGGCAGTCATGGGCGTTCTGAACGTGACCCCGGACAGCTTCCACGACGGCGGTCGGTACGAGCAGGTCGAGGACGCCGTACGGCGAGTCCGCGAGATGGTCGCCGCGGGCGCAGACGTCGTCGACGTCGGCGGCGAGAGCACTCGACCCGGGGCCGAGCCGGTTACGGTCGAAGCGGAGATCGAACGCGTCGTCCCGGTTATCGAACGCATCTCCGACGTTGCGGTGCCAATCTCCGTCGATACGAGGCGGGCCGCCGTCGCAGACGCCGCCTTGGATGCGGGCGCGGACGTGATCAACGACGTCTCCGGGTTGGCGGACCCGAACATGCGCTTCGTCGCCGCCGATCACGACGTGCCGATCGTTATCGCGCACAGCGCGGACGCTCCGGTGGATCCGAATCACACGGTAACGTACGACGACGTCGTCGAAGACGTAACCCGAGAGCTCAACGAACGGGTGTTGCTCGCCGAGAAGGCGGGGCTGAGTCGCGATCAGATCGTCGTGGACCCCGGCCTCGGCTTCGGGAAGTCCGCCGCGGAGTGTTTCGAGTTGGTCGATCGGTTAGGGGAGCTACGCGCTCTCGGGTGTCCCATCCTGGTCGGCCACTCGCGCAAGTCCATGTTCGAACGCGTCGACTGCAGTTCCGCCGAGCGGCTCCCACCCACGATAGCGACCACGACGGTAGCGGCCGAGCGAGGAGCGGACGTCGTCCGCGTTCACGACGTCGCGGAGAACGCCGCCGCGGTCAGGACGCGTCGCACGATACGCGGCACGGACGGCTGACGACCTCTCCGCGCTGGAGGGCGACGGTTCTCGGAGAGCGGTTCGTGGTCCGCGGAGCGGGAGGCATCGACGGGGCCGAACAGACCGGACTCTGCGGACGCTCACCGCATCCGTCTCCGGTCGAGTTTCGGTTCGCAGAAGTGAAGCTAACCAGTACTCGCCCGGATTTCGAGCGTCCGAGAACGAATCCTCGCGTTCCTCGCGTCGCGTCTGAACCCGTCTTCTTCGGATGTGATCGTGGAATCCGATTATCTATCGTTATTTTTACTGTCGTTTAGCGGATTAGCGCGGTCGTTCGCGTTTCGGCGCTCGGCGTCCCGACTCGCGAACGTTTTGATCGGGTTCGAGGTACGCTCCGAGCGGGCTATCCTCGGGACTCCCTCGGGCGCGTTCCAGACGCCGTCAGTCGTTCGTCGTCCGATGGTTCGAAGTTTCGAGACGACGAATCCGGACAGTTTTAGTTTTTTCGGTTCGTGGTTAGTTTTTGATGGACGTAGCGTCGGCTGGAGCGTGCGGATTAGCGCGGAACGGCCTGCTTAGGAGTCGTCCTCGGTTCCGCGAGCAGTGCTGATTCGCTCCCGCAGCGAGCGATGAGCGGTCCTCTCAGAACGGGCTGTTAAAAGGGTGCGCTATTCCCCACGTACGATTATGCTTGAGAGTGTGTTACGGTCTATCAACACATGTCACTCGGAACCTGCTTCGACCTCCTCTCTCGAATCGTCGAGCGGTACGAGTCAGACGGGGGGTCGGTACGGGCAGTCGAGACGACGACGACGGACGACAACCGAGCGGTTCGGGCGACGATTACCGTTTCGGTCGCCGTTCCTGGTTCGGAAAGCGGACGGAAGCCGACGCTCGTCGCCGAATCGGCGTCGGTCAACGACGAGGGTGACGTTGAGGTTTCGTTCTCCGCGTCGAATCTCACGGACGTCGCGGAACACACCGAGATGTCCGTCGACGCCGAGGTTCGGGAGGCGTCGAGCACCGACGACGGCGAACTCGTTCTCACCGTCGGAGTCGTTATCGAGCCGCTGACCGGCGCTTCTGAGGCGACCGCGGCGGACGACGCCGACATCGATACGGACGCAGATGCAGACGAGACTCGGGTGACGTCCGAGGAGAGTTCGGACGGCGCCGAGGAGACAGTCGAGAGCGGTGTCGAGGCGTTCGACGACGACGAGACGGAAGAAGACCGAACCGAGGCGGCCGGGTGCACCGGGGACGACCCGACGCCGTCGCCGTCCGTCGCCGAGGAACTCGCGGCGATTCGGGACGAGTCGGTCCTCCCGTGCGAGGACGTCGAGTATTTGGAGCGGCTCTACGAACGCTGTGAGACGTTCACGGAGATGACTCGGCTGATCGAGATGGACGTCACTTCGGAGACCGTCAGACGCTACATGATCGAGGCCGGCGTCCACTCTCCGACCTCCTACGACACGACCCCCCGAACCCGGGAGTCGGAGAGCGGGAAGCCCCGGCTCCGAAAATCCGATACCGACGAGCGGGACGCCCCGAAACCCGACGCCGGCCCGTCCGCGGTACACGGCGCGGATGCCGACTCGCCGGAGGCGGACCCCGACGAGCGACGGGAGTCGGAGGGTGATTCCTCGCCCGAGACGACGCCCGAACCGTCCCCCGACGCGGTCGGCGCGGAGAAACTCGTCACCGACGGTATCGGACTGCCGAACCGAGTTCAGATTCCGGACGTCGTCGACGCAGTCACCGTCTCGGTGACTCTGTACGGGTTCGCGCGGCGGCTCGACCTCGAACAGGAGGACGCACGGGAACTCCTGCGGCAGCTGAACCTACTCGACTTCGTCCCCAGACGACTCCCGGCGGGGCGGAAACAAGAGATATCACACGAAGACGTCGCCGAACAGATCCGCCGGAGCACGGGGAGCGCGTAGGCCGGCCGTCGGCCCCGAACCGGCCTCGGCCGTGGCCAGCGCAAGCGACGACCCGAACTCGGACGACCGCTCGGGTCCGTCGCTACTACTTAAATGGGTGCTGTGAGTCACCCGCAAAGGGAAGTGATTCCACACGAATCTTTGGCACAAGCAATGTCCTTGAAATCCGAGTCGAAAACGGTCGACGACGTCGACAACGTTGAACTCCTCCTCGGGAACACCCGCTACGAACTCATGCCGTTCGAGAGCTTCGACGAGGAGATAGCTCACCTCCCGGACGGGGCGACGATTGCCATCACGACGTCGCCACAACTCGGCATCGACCGTACCGTCGAGAAGACCGAGATGGCGGCCGAACGGGGATACGAGGTCGTTCCGCACATCGCCGCCCGCTACGTGGAAGGCCAAGAGCATCTGGAGGAGATCGCCCGCCGACTCACCGAGGCGGGCATCACGGACATCTTCGTTCCCGGCGGCGACCGCGAGGAACCGGCCGGCGAGTTCGAGTCGGCGTACGACCTCCTCACGGCGCTCGATAGGACCGAGTACGAGTTCGAGGAGGTCGGCATCACGGGCTACCCCGAGGGTCACGCCTTCCTGGACGACGAGACGCTCCGAGAGTCGATGGTGCGGAAGGAACCCTACGCGACCTACATCGTCACGCAACTCTGCTACGACCCGGAGACGGTGCTCGAGTGGATCTCGGACGTGCGCGACCGCGGGGTCGACCTCCCGGTCGAGGTCGGCATCCCGGGCGTGATGAAGTACCAGCGCCTGCTCGAAATCTCACAGAAGGTCGGCGTCGGCGACTCGATCCAGTTCCTGAAGAAAACGACCGGTATCCTCGGATTCATCCGCCAACTCATCGGTTCCCGAGGGACGTACAAGCCGGACAAGCTTATCGACGGCCTCGCACCCTACGTCGCCAACGAGGCGTACGACATCCGCGGCGTCCACATCTACGCGTTCAACCAGACGGCGGACCTCGAGTCCTGGCGGCTCGAACGCCTCGAACGGTAGCGCTGCTCGCGCCGCCGCGCCGCGAGTCGAGAGCCGCTTTCGAGGAACGCGCTTTCATTCTCGTTCGCGCGGTTCAAACACGATCAGTTGCTCGTCCGTCATTTCATGTCTGCGTGTAGACTATTAGGCGGCGGTTCCGAGACCTGTACATGTCGTACGACACCGTCCGCGAGACGGATTCGACCGCCGCGGAACTGCTCGAAGGAGAGCGAGCCAGACAGAACGACACGCTGGCGATGATCGCCAGCGAGAACCACGTCTCCGAAGCCGTCATGGAGGCCCAAAGCTCCGAGCTGACCAACAACTACGCCGAGGGGTATCCGGGCGAACGCTACTACGGCGGCTGCGAGGTCGCCGACGAAATCGAGCAGTTGGCGATCGACCGCGCGAAGGAGTTGTGGGGCGCCGAGCACGTCAACGTCCAGCCCCACTCGGGGTCGCAGGCGAACATGGCCGTCTACCTGGCGATGCTCGACCCGGGCGACAAGATTCTCTCGCTCGACCTCACGCACGGCGGCCACCTGAGTCACGGCCACCCGGCGAACTTCGCCGGGCAGGTGTACGACGTCGAGCAGTACGAGGTCGACCCCGAGACGGGATACGTCGACTACGAGGGGCTTCGGGAGATAGCCGAGTCGTTCGACCCGGACGTGATCGTCTCGGGCTACTCCGCGTACCCCCGCGAAGTCGACTTCGAGCGGGTCCAGACGACCGCCGACGCCGTCGGAGCGTACCACCTCGCGGACATCGCGCACATCACCGGATTGGTCGCCGCGGGCGTGCACGAGTCCCCGGTGGGCGTCGCTGACTTCGTGACGGGGTCGACGCACAAGACCATCCGTTCCGGCCGGGGCGGCATCATCATGTGCGGCGACGAGCACGCCGACGACATCGACAGCGCAGTCTTCCCCGGTACCCAGGGAGGGCCGGCGATGCACAACGTCGCCGGCAAGGCCGTCGGATTCGGCGAGGCGCTGGATCCGGCGTTCGAGCGGTACGCTCGACAGACCGTCGACAACGCGCAAGCGTTCGGCGAGCGACTGCAGGAACACGGGCTCAGCCTGGTCTCCGGCGGCACCGACAACCACCTCGTACTCGTCGACCTCCGACCGTCACACCCCGACACGACGGGGAAGGAGGTCGAATCCGCGCTGGAGGAGGCGGGGGTCGTCCTGAACGCGAACACCGTTCCCGGAGAGACGCGGTCGGCGTTCAACCCGTCGGGAATCCGGGCGGGGACGCCGGCCCTGACGACCCGCGGGTTCGACGAGGACGCCTCCCGGGAAGTGGCCGATCTCGTCGCCGAACTCGTCGAGTCGCCGACGGAGGACGTCGTCGCCGACGTGAGCGACCGCGTCGACGACCTGGCCGCGCGGCATCCGCTGTACGACTGAACGCCGGAGAGTCGGTCGTGGGAACGTCTCTCAGGACGCCGGCCGCCTCAACGGGTTTCGTCCGCGCTACCGGAGTCGTTCTCGCCGTCCGGGTCGTCGACCACGTAGGCGCCGAACTCCTCGACGGAGCCCACCGGCGGTGCGCCGAGTGCGAGCCATATCTGCGTCGACTCGCCGGTGTGTTCATCTCGCCGGGGTTGACGAACACTTGATTGGTGCGCACCTTGGTCGCGCCGAGGGGGCGCCTGAGATTTTTCATATCGGTCTCGCAGCTCTGCTTAAAACCTCATATGCAGACAGAAGTTGCGTACGAAATAGAGAGGATGAGTTCAGCAAACTTTGGTTGTGCCAGTGGTCCGGTGGCAAACTTCACCCAGTAGTATGCTCTACTAAAGAGCATGACCAGTCGGTGAAGATGGACGACGACACTAAGTCTCGGCTCGAACGGTTGCAGGCCGAGATTCGGCTGAAGGTAGGAAGACGAGTGACACAACAGGAAATCTTGGCACGGTTCGTCGAACAGGCCATCGAGTCCAAAGCGGATCTCATCGATTCGTTCCGAGAGGAACGTGTTCCCCTCGCCGAGTCCGAGCGCGAGAAGTTCCACGATGGGATGGTCTCGTCCGGAGTCTCGACGAGCGAAGAAGACATCGACGACATGCTGTACGGATGAGTGTCTTCGTCGATACTGGCGTGTTCTTTGCGCACCACGATACGGATGCTGACCGGCACGATCAAGCCGTCAGTGCGTTCGAGGAGTTGCTTGATGGGGAACACGGACAGCCGTACACGAACGACTACGTTTTCGACGAGACCGTGACCTTCACACGCGCCCGAACAGGGTCGTTCAAGGCTGCGGACATCGTCGCTAGTCGTATTCTCGGAGAAGACTCCTTCCCTCATGTCTTCGAGATGCTTCACGTCGAACCGGACGACGTTCGGACATCGCTAGAAACGTTTCGTCGATACGACGATCACGACCTCAGCTTCACTGACGCGACAATAGTCACTCTGTGTGACTCGCGTGGTATCGATGCTGTGCTGAGCTTCGACACAGATTTTGACGGACTCGTTGAGCGTATCGAGCCAGGGTACTAAGAGGTGACTCGCTTAGAGAGTCACACGCAAATCCTGCTGAAGCTGCCGAACACGCACGGAACAGACAGAGGATGCATACAGCAGAGCAGGTGGCTCCTATCGACCGAAGCGAGAACCGAATACTCAATTCCACCTCGAAAGACGAACGCACAGCTGACAAGGATACCGAGAAGGTACGAGAGTAGCAGGTGCGAATTGGCACCGAGACCGACGGATTCTGAGAACTGAAATAACGCCGGTATCGTGGAGTCTTGGAAAACAAAGAGCGTTGCGAACAGATAGAAAAGCGCACTTGAAAGGAGATGTATACCGCACAGGAGATACGCGAGTGTACTGCAACGATCGAACCGGTGGTCACCGAGGCAATAAAAAGAGGACGACCACAGTGGCTCTCGACCTTACTCGGTGAGAGCCTGTTCGAACTGTGCTGTATCGGTGTAATGCTGGACTCGCGTGACACGGCCATCTTCCATGTCCCACACGTGTGCAAACGGCACAGTAAGGGTCTCGCCCGCCTTGACGGCTGTTCCTCGGTGGTGACCGAGCGCAACGACTGTCTGTCCAGCCTGGAGGATTCGGTCAGGTTCAACCGCAAAATCAGCAATATCTGAAAGGAGGCGTTCGAACATGCTTCCAACCGCTTCGGGGCCGTGATAGGTGCCGCGATAGCGCGATCCTTCAGGTTCGATCCACTCGATCGTTTCATCGAAGAGTTCCATCACTGCCTCGAAATCCCGTTCGTTGAATGCTTTGTACCCCTCACGCAAGGCGTCAGCGTTGTCCTGTTGTTGTGTTGCCATTGGTCAGTTACCTCCCTGGGCTTCGACCTAATAGAGAGTGCCCGTCATTGTGAAGTGGTAACATTTTCACTCCAGAGCTGTATAACGAGTATTCGGGTGAATCTGATAACGGAAAGAGGTAACGTGCTGCATTCGCGCTCTCCATTCAGTGGAGCCTCAGCAAACGATCAGTGACGGAGGATTTCAACAGAACCGGTCTTGCAGGTCTGAAACGACGTCTTCGATACGTCCGTCAGGTCGACGATCGCGAAGCCGCCTCCCATATCTGGTGACTGGGCCACGCTCGACGAAGATGTGCCAAGCGAGAGCGACGCCGATTTTCCGATGTCGTTTCCCGCTGATCGGAATGTATGCTAAGGCGCACCGAGTGCGATCGAGTCCCGTGGCTCACGGTCGGAAAAAAGAGAATGGACGGCTGAAGGCGATGGGTCGACGTCGGCGTCGGTGCCGACGCCGAACGCGGCGCGGACGCCTCGGTCGATCAGTCGTCGCTGGCTTCCTGCGCCGCGCTGAGTTTCGCCTGTTCGCGGGCGCTCGGGTTGACGGACTCCTTGAACGGAACCTCGGCGACCGTGGCGTAGACGGAGTCTTCCCCGTCTTCGGCGTACTCGTCGGGGAGGTGCACCTCGAACTCGATGTCGAGGTCCTCCTCGTAGATTTCGTCGTTGAGTTCCGCTCCGGTCTCGTTCTGGAGTTTCTCCGCGGGAACGAACCCGAGTCCGATGTTCGTCTCGAGTTCGGGGTTCCACCACGGCGAGGTCATGTACCCGCACTCGTTGCCCGTGTCGGGGTCGGAGACGATCCAGAAGTCCGGCGCGTAGTCGCGGATCGGTTCGCCGGCCATCTTGAGACCGACCATCTTGAGGTTGAACGGGTACTCGCCGCTCTCGATCTGTTCTTTCTGCTCCTCCAGCGCCTCCTTCCCGATGTAGTCGCCTTCCTTGTCGTCGGGAACTTGGTACCCCAGGTTCACCTGGAACGGCGAGGTCTCGTGGTCCATGTCCTGACCCCACGAGAGGATCCCGGCCGCGATTCGGCGGTGGTGACCCGGAGCGATCTGCATCCCACCGTGCTCTTTGACGGTGTCGAGCACCGGGTCCCAGACGCGTTCGGCGTTCTCCATCGCGTCTTTGACGTATATCTCGAAGCCTTTCTCGCCCGAGAACCCAGTCTGACTCACCAGCACGTCGGCGCCGTTGATTTCGGCGTCCATCAGACCGTAGTAGGGAATCTCGCTGACCTCCTCGCCGACGACGTCGATCATCACGTCCTCGGAGAGCGGACCCTGAATCTGCATCGGGGCGACGTCGATCTCGTCGATCTCGACGTCGAAGTCCATTCCGACGTTGACGCCCTGCAGCCACTGCATGAGCGTGGAGTCCGAAATGGAGAACCAGAACTCGTCGTCCTCGACGCGGAGAAGGATCGGGTCGTTGAGGACCCCGCCGTCCTCGTTGCAGAGGATGACGTACTTGCCCTTCATCGTGTCAATTTCGGTGGCGTCACGCGTGATGACGTAGTCGGTGAGCGCTTCGGCGTCCGGGCCCTTCACGCGAATCTGGCGCTCGACGGCGACGTCCCACAGGGTGACCTTCTCGGTCAGCGCTTCGTACTCGGCCATTGCGCCGCCCTCTTCGGGTTCGACGAGGCCGCGCGGGTGGTACGTTCGGTTGTACACCGTGCAGCGCCAGGCGCCCTCTTCGTTGAACGACTTGTCGAAGAACGGCGACTTCCGCACGCGGGTCGAAACGAGCATCTGGATTCCCGGGTCTCCGCTCTGGCGGAGGTTTCGGGGCAGTACGCGGTCTGACTGGTCGACACCCGGATGGTTCGGGTGTTCGGCATCCTCTCTCATAGCATTCAATCCAACAGGGTAAACCTAGATAAAAGACGGTGTTCAACACGTCTATCCTTTATATCCCCTCCCGGAAAATCCACGGCGTTCGATGGTAGTTCCGAGCCGAACACGGTGACGGGAGATACCGACGAATCCGCCCCTCGTCCGTCGTAGGTCGTCCAACAGGGCGCCCGAGAGTTATCGACCGAGAGGACGACCAGAGAGCGACGCGGAGATGCCCACCGCGCGTCCTTCGGTCGGAGAACAACGGGTCACAGTCGGGATGTGACCGCCGCGAGGGTCCGCAGCCACCGTCGGCCGTCGATACAGGATGCCGGTCGACGCCGTCTTCAAGTCGCGGAGAGCGGAGTCCGATACGTGGCGAACGAACTGCCGCCCGTCTCGGACGTAGGTGCACCGCTGTTCGCTTCCGGTGTGTCGTGAGCGGGGTGGACGGGGGCGGCGCAGGTTGAGTAGTCGGTCGGTGGTGTAGCCGTTCTCCGGGCGCGGTCGTTCACTCTTCGTCTTTCGGCTCAGCGATCGTCGCGGCGATGAGGTTTCGCATCCCGCGTCGGAGTCGGCCGCTCATCGCCGTCGACGATAACCCCATCTCCTCGGCGACTTCGGTCAGCGAGATGTCCCGCGGCTCCTGGAAGTGTCCCTTCTCGTAGGCGGTTTGGAGAGCGGTCCGCTGTTCGAGGGTGAGTCCGTACGAACTTTCGCCTCCCGCGCTCTCGTTTCCGTAGATTTCTATGATCTCGAGCGAAATGTCGTTCTCGCGAGCGTACTGCCACACCGAGTTGAGCGCCTCTTTGTCGGGGAGGAGAAGCCGGACGAGCCATCCGTTTCCTTTCGTCTCCGTGTGGGCCAAGAAGCCGTTGACGTCCGTCACGACGGCGCTGATCAGCTTCGTTCCCTCGGCGTGTTCGATGTAGTAGATGCCGCTTCCGTCGTCCCAGTCGACGAGTTTGTAGCTCGCGACCGTCGGATCGTCGTCCAGCGCACTCTCCAATGACTCCCGGTCGTCGCACTCGACGAGGAAGGGAAAGACGGTCGTTCCCGGATTGGTCGTTCCTTGAGAAATGACTCTGATTTTTACGTCGTCGAGGGACCGAAGCGTCGGAACAAGCGCGAGTCGGTCATGTCTGATGTGGATCTTTGCTGTTATTGACATAGATATAGTTCGTTTTCCGGTCGATAGGGTCGCCCGCGCGCCCGTACCACTCCTACAGGCTCGACGCCTTCGGTTTTTGCGCGCGTGTGTGTCTTACTATCCATGCTCCGATGAGTACTAATGTGAATATATACATGTATCTTAAACGCATCTATTGAAGACAATGTTGCCGATTAGTGGGTGCCTCGCGATTTCGGAGCGGTATTCGAAGAAGTAGCCATACCCGGCGGAGGGGCGCTACGAACGAACAGGGCGGAATAGAAGGCGACGAGAATGGGGCGTAGAATATACCGACCGATATATATCATAGCAGTGTGTTACCTCGTGTGACGGGGTCGAACCTAGGACCCTCGTGCGGGGTAACCCACGAGTGAACGGGAGAACCCGTTCCCGCCACCCCATCGAGGCGTCCCGTCTCCGGTCGGCTGTCCGAAGCCGCCGTCCGCTTATCGGTCCATCAGTAACAATTATACGAATTCTTTCATACTAAATACCCCGTAGTTGTACGCGCTAGCGGCTAAGGAGGGGCAGCCGTAAGCAGTAGTTGCAATGAGTGAACTGACCAAGTTCAACGCGGACGTTAGCGAGAAGGAGAATACGAATTTCTATCTACCTGCGACGGCAGTTTCGCCCAGCCTCGACCGCATCAGCAACGTCGTCGACGACCTGTTCGACCTCCACGGAGTGGTGCTGGTCCCCGATACGTACGACAAGTAAGTAGCGTCTGGGACCACTTCGGCCGGTTCGGCGTATACTACTCCGTCGCTCGATTTGCTTCGATTTCAGCGGTCGAGGTCGGTGACGCTTTTCCCTTCAAAGACCTCGGCGGGACTACGAGATGGCACTCACTGAGTACCGCTAACAGCGGCTCTACTCCGCGAACAACTCGGGCTCGAAGAACTTCGTGCTGCGGTTCTTCTGCCTGCATGCGCGTATCTTCCGCACTCGATTTGGAGGACGGTTACGCTCCCGGTACGGTTCAAGCTCACGAGTGGATACAACCGGTCACCGGTAGCGACGGCGAATACGGCTCTGGCACTGTTGAAACAGCGGGCTGTACTGAACTCTATCACGCATGCGCGATGGACCGCGAACGGCGGTGCCGTTTCGACGACGAGTGTTCGACGCGATTAGCTAAAACACCGAATCGGACTGCGGGCTGACCCCGTAATCGAATCTTCCCTTCTTCCCAATTCGAGAGAAGACACGCACTACAGTCGCTCTGCAAGCAGCGTAGTCTCGAACTCCATGGAGGGTGTTTCTGTATATCATCATAAAGTTTATTAGTCTGATCTGAGACGCTCAACCACGGAATCCAGTAGGTAGAAGAATTGTCCGTGGTGTCTCGTGGTCGTGAGTATTCACTTACGTGTAGGTCACTACACGTACGTAGAACTAAGGGGGTCCACGCTGTACCCTCATCCTATCCGATGGTACCGACGAAATCCAGGGGCTACGACCCGCGAAATGCGATTCCAGCGCGACGGAGAGTTTCGTGACCGTCGACGACTCAGAGGTCTCGGAGGCTGTCGACCGCTACCTCCGCGCCAGCGGGGACTCAGACCAGTACCGTCACACCGCGGAGACGGTCCTCGAACAGTTCACCACCTGGCTCCGACGCCGCGATCTCGAGACCTTCGACTCCTTCGAGAGCGATGGCGAGCAGATTCTTCGCCGGTACGCCGACCGACTCAATCAGCGCGTCCGAGCCGACGGCATCGAAGCGTCGACGGCAGGGATGTACTACGACGTCGTCAGCGGCTTTCTCGGCTACTGCGTCCGCGACGGCGTTCTCTCGCGAAACCCGGCTCTCACGGAGCGCGCTCGCGAACCCCTGCCTCGCGACGACGAAGACCGCACGCAGCAGTTCTGGACCCCCGAGGTTCGTCGAACGCTCGTCGAGTACGCGAACGACCGCGCGTACGAAGCAATCGAAGCGGACGGTCTCGACGCGATGCGGAGCGTCCGAGACCGCGCGTTCGTTCACGTCCTCGCGTACACGGGCGTCCGAGGGGCGGAGGTCTTCCGCGTGAGCGGCGACGACCGCTCGGGTCGGCAAGGACTCACCTGGAAACGGGTAGACACGGACTCGTGGACGTTCCGCGTGTGGGGAAAATCGCAATCGTGGGAGGATGTCTCCGTACTCGAACAGGCCCGCGAGTCCGTACGGCAGTGGAAACGCGTGCAGAATCCCCCGACTGACGAGTGGCCGGTGTTTCCAACCGGACACGCACCGTCGAAGTACGCGGCGGTCCGCGACGCGCGCGACGACGCCGACGCGCTTCTCGACGACGCTGACGTCGACGAGGTCCTCCGCGAGTACGAAATCGCGCCGCCGGCGGTCACGACTCACGGCGCGCGTCGGGTCCTCGCGCGAATCGCCGACGATGCCGGCGTCGACGTCGACGGTGAGGCACCGAAGCTACACGGTGCTCGTCGCGGTCTTGGGGACGCGCTGTTCCGCAAAGACCGAGGACTGGCGTCCGACGTTCTACGGCACTCCAGTCTCTCCGTGACGAAAGCGGCCTACTCGCACATCGACGCGGCGGAACGGGGCGAGGCGGCGAGCGAACTTCTCGACGAGTAGTTCGACCCGACTGCGAGGCCTCTTCGCGCACCAGTCACGAACATCGGAGGGTCACCGGAAGCGCCCCCGTGAATCGTCGAGTGATGCGTCCTCGGTGTGGGATTCAAAAAATTCTCGAAATTAGATAGTAGGGATTTTAATGTGAGTTCGTTGTATTAACACGGTCGATGCCACTATTCCAAACGAGACGAGCGTTGCTCAAGACGATAGGCGGCACGGCGACTGCCGCCGGGTTGACCGGTACTGTCAGCGGTCGACAGCGAGCGGAGAATCGAAGTCGGAACCGGAATCGGCGACGTGGGGTTCGCTACGCGGCCTTCAACGTGATCGAACTGGAGACGGAGCAGGTCCAAAAACAGGGAGACAAGCAGGCGGAAGCGGCCGCCCGAGTCGTGCAAGAAGCTCAACCGGACGTGCTCGTCGTCAACGAACTCACGAACAACCTGCAGGAGGGCGAACACACCGACACGGCGAACATCGACGCATTCGTCGAGAACTATCTCAGCGTCCCGCAACGGGACGACCTCGACGGCATCGACTACGAACACACGTATCAGCCGACAAGTAACACGGGCGTCCTCCCCGATGAGGACTACGACTTCAACAAAGACGGAGAGGCCGGTGCGCGGCCCGGCGACGCGTTCGGATTCGGTGAGTTCCCCGGACACTACGCGTTCGCGGTGGCGAGCACGTACCCGATCGAGGAGTCCGAGATACGGTCGTTCCAGACGTTCGAGTGGGCCGATATGCCCGACAACCTCATTCCGGTGAAAGGCGAGGAAGGCGTCGTCACGGACCCCGCGGACGACGAGACGGCGCTCTACCTCACCGAAGACGAACTCGACGTCTACCGACTCTCCTCGAAGACGCACGTCGACGTCCCGTTCCGGGTCAAAGGGGGAACGGTCCACGGTCTGTTCGCGCACCCGACGCCGCCCGGTTTCGACGGCGTAAACAACTTCAACGGGAAGTGGAACCACGACGAGGTCCGGTTCTTCGCGGATTACGTCGCCGGCGAGGACTACATCTACGACGACGACGGCGTACACGGGGGTCTCGACGACGACGCCTCGTACGTTCTGATGGGCGACATGAACGCGGGACCGGGACGTGGCCGAGACGCCCGTCCGCTCCAACCCGCACAGAAGTTCTTCGTCGACAACGACGACTTCAACACCGACCGT
The DNA here is from genome assembly GCF_031624495.1 of Halogeometricum sp. S1BR25-6. Lineage (NCBI taxonomy): Archaea > Methanobacteriati > Methanobacteriota > Halobacteria > Halobacteriales > Haloferacaceae > Halogeometricum > Halogeometricum salsisoli. Next base: position 268,745 of record NZ_JAMQOP010000004.1, read on the forward strand.
CTCCCGACGAGTTCGGGCGGGTTCCAGCACGGTCTTCCCACGGCGACACGCTTCGGCGGTGACGTGGAGGGAGTCGTCGAACTCATCGACTACGTCCTTCCGTCTCCCGACCTCTCGCTCCGAGACTCGGCGGTCGTCTGGCCGAGCGAGGCCGCGACGGAGGACGGCCTCCTGGATGACGTCGACGAAGCCTCGGACCACCGACTCGTCTGGGCCGACATCGCGACGAATCCCGGTAACGGAAAAAAGTAGCCGCGTTCCGGTGAGAGCGAGCGGTGAGACGGGACGTGCGTTCGTGACCGGAGTCGGAGGCCGGCGACGTGCGTCGCGGCCCCGGTCGCGCCTCATCCGAGCAGTCGGGTCCGGAGGTCCGCGACGACTTCCGCGGTCGTCCCCTCGCCGCCGATGTCCGGCGTCCGGGGCGCCGACGAGTCCGCGAGTTGCGCCGCGACGGCCCCCCGGAGGGTGTCGGCGGCCTCGTCTTCACCGAGATGCTCGAGCATCATCGCACAGGAGAGCACGGTCGCGAGCGGATTCGCGACGCCGTCGCCTGTGATGTCGAAGGCGCTCCCGTGGACCGGTTCGAACATCGACGGGTTCGTCCCCGTCGGGTCGACGTTCGCGGAGGGCGCAAGCCCGATGCTCCCGGAGATAATCGCGCCGAGGTCGGTCAGGACGTCGCCGAACAGGTTCGACGCCGCGACGACGTCGAACTCCTCGGGGCGGCGCACGAAGTCCATGCTCGCGGCGTCGACGAGCAGTCGTTCGACCTCCACGCCGGGATAGTCGGCGCTCACCTCCTCCACCACGTCGTCCCAGAACACCATGCCGTACGCCTGCGCGTTCGACTTCGTGACGTTGGTCAGTTTCCCGTCGCGGGCGGCCGCCGCCTCGAACGCGGGCCGGAGGAGTCGTTCCGTCGCCTCCCGCGTGAACACCGCGCTCTGCACCGCGACTTCGTTGTCGGAACCCTCGTGTTCCCGGCCGCCGACGTGCGCGTACTCCCCCTCCGTGTTCTGCCGGTAGACGACGAAATCTATCTCGCCGGCGTCGTACCCGCGGAGGGGACTGTCCACCCCCTCGAAGAGGTACGAGGGGCGCTTGCAGACGTGCTGGTCGAACCCCTTCGTTATCGGGAGGCGCAGTCCGTGCAGGGTGACGTGGTCGGGGACGTCCGGGTGCCCGACCGCGCCGAGGAGAATCGAGTCGTGGGCTTCGAGACGGTCCAGTCCGTCCTCGGGCATCATCCGACCCGCGTCCAGATACCGCTCGCTCCCCCAGTCGTACTCCGTCACCGCGAGCGTCGCGCCGTGCGCCTCGGCCGCGTCCCGGACGAGCGGAAACGCCGCCTCGACCACCTCTCTCCCGATGCCGTCGCCGGGTATCACCGCGATGTCGTGGGCCATCGGCCGAACGTCTCCCGTCGGTTCCAAAAGTACACCGACCGGGCGGGCGTCGGGTTGGATTCGCGCCCGAGAGTTATTGGAGGCGGCCGCCCACGGAAGGCGCATGGACCGAATCGGACTCGTCGGCGCCGGCTACATCGGAACGGAGTTCCTCGACCGACTGCTCCCCGACCGCGAGGTGACGGTGTACGACGTCGACGACCGACGGGTCGAAGACGCCGTCGACCGCGGCGCGACGGCGGCCGACTCCCCGGCGGCGGTCGCCGAGGGAACCGATGCGGTGGTGATGGCGGTGCCCGGGACGCCGGAGGTGGAGGCGACGATGGAGGGCGAAGACGGACTCGCGGGGTCGCTCTCGCCGGGCCAACTCCTCGTCGACGCGACCACCACGCACCCCGACACCTCGCTCGCCTGCGAGGAACTGTGCGCCGACGCCGGCGCCGGGTTCGTCGAGGCGCCCATCACCGGCGCCGCGCCGCGGGAGGGCTATCAGATGATGGTCGGCGGGAGCGAGGAGCACTACGCGGCGGCGACGCCGTTGCTCGACGTGCTTTCGGACGCCCACGTCCGCGTCGGCCCCGTCCCCGACGGAACGATACTCAAACTCGGCCTCCAGATGCGCTACGCCGGGCGGCGGGCGCTCGACGCCGAGATAGTCGAGTTCGCCCGCGACAACGGCGTCGACCCGACGCTGTTCGCCGAGTTCTTCGGCATGGACATCCCGGAAAATTTCGTCACCGGGGACTTCACGCGGGACGTCGAGGGGTTGGGCGCTCGGGCCATCTGGGACAAAGACATCGGGTACGCGCGGTCCGTCGCCCACGAGGAGGGGACGGCCCTGCCGGTGAACGCCGTCGTCCACGAGGCCTTCCGCGCGACCCGACGCCTCGCCGACGACGAGGAGAAGGACGCCTCGGCGCTCATCCGGTACTGGATGGCGCTCAACGGCGCCGAGGACCGATACGAGTAGCGCTGTCGTCGCCCGTGAGTCCACGAATGACTGCGGCGGGGGCCGAAACGGCCGGTCGGCGGCTACTCCCGCAGGAACGACTCGTCGCCGTACTTCTCACGCAGGTCGTGGAAGCGTTCGCGCTGTTCCCGAATTCCGGGCGTCGCCTCCGCGTAGGTGTAGTCGAACATCGACTCGGGGTCCGCCTCGAACGACTCCATCCGGTCGACGGCGTCCGCCAGCGCCTCGGTTATCTCCGCTTCCATCTCCTCTCGCCTCTGGTCGTCGAGGTGCCTCCGGTCGCGGAGGAACGTCTCGAAGCGGTCCAGCGGGTCCTTCCGCTTCCACTCTTCAACCTCCTCGTCGTCGCGATAGACCGAGGGGTCGTCGGCCGTCGTGTGCGCGCCGAAGCGGTACTGCACCGCCTCGACGAGCGTCGGGCGGGGGTGTTCGCCCGAGTCGTCCAGCGCTCGCTCGCGGGCGGCCCGCGTCACGACGTACGTCGCCAGCGGGTCCATCCCGTCGACCTGAACCCCGTCGAAGCCGTACGCCGTCGCCTTCTGCGCGAACGTCTCGCTCGCCGTCTGGCGCGCCCGCGGCGTCGAGATGGCCCACTGGTTGTTGTTGCAGACGAAGACGGCGGGTACGTCGTACACGCCGGCGAAGTTCATCGCCTCGTGGAAATCCCCCTCGCTCGTCGCGCCGTCGCCGAAGTGCGCCACCGCCACCCGCGACTCCTCTCGCAGTTTCATCGCCATCGCCGCGCCGACGACGTGCGGGAGGTGGTCGGCGATAGCGATGTTTAGCGGGAATATCTCCAACTCCGCCAGCGCCGCGTTCCCCGCCTCGTGACCCGCCCAGTAGAGGAGATACTCCCACGGGAATCCGCGGCCGACGACGGCGCCGTGCTCGCGGTACTGATAGGAGACGAGGTCCTCGGGGGCGAGCGCGTACGTCGACCCCATCTGCGACCCTTCCTGCCCCGCGAGCGAGGAGTACGTCCCGATGCGACCCTGCCGCTGGAGGCTGATCATCCGCTCGTCGAACCGCCTACAAAAGAGCATATCGCGGTACATCGAGACGAGCGTCTCCGCTCCCAGGTCGGGCAGGAGGTCCGGCGAGACGACGGTCCCGTCGGCGTCCAGTACCTGCACCGTCTCGTCGGGTTCGCGCGACAGCACGTCGTCACTCGACACCATCGTTCTCACTGTCACGGACGACGGGTAAGAAACGTCGGGTCGGCGAACTTCCGGGTCCGAGGCGGGCGGCGCCGCGTACCGTTCGCGTCCCACCCCCCTCGTTTCCGACGTTCTTCGGGGTCCGGTCTCGCGGAACCGTCGCTTCACCGGTGGGAGCGCGCACCCCGGCGAACACATTGAAGTCCGTTCGCGCACCCTCGTCGGCTAGTGAGGCTGTTCTCCTCGGCGGCGGCCCGACGGCGGAGCGCGGCGCTCCTAGTCGCCGTTGCGGCGGCGCTGGCTGCGCTGTACGCGGGTCTCCGGCGCTACGCGCCGTTCGTCCTCCACCCCGAGGAACTCCGCGCGTGGATCGAGGGGTTCGGCGTACTCGCGCCGGTCGTCTTCGTCCTCTTTCAGACGGTGCAGGTCGTCGTCGCCCCGATTCCCGGCCAGGTCGTCGCGCTCGTCGCGGGGTACCTGTTCGGTCCGGTCGCGGGGACCGTCTACAGCCTCGTCGGCGTGCTCCTCGGGAGCGCCATCGCGTTCATGCTGGCCGACCGGTACGGACGGGGCTTCGTCGAGGAGGTGCTCGACGAGGAGGTGGTCGAACGATTCGACGGGTTCGTCGACCGGGTCGGGGTTCCGGGTCTGCTGGCGTTCGTCGTCATCCCCGGCCTCCCGGACGACGCCATCTGTTTTCTCGCCGGAATCACGAACTGGCGGCTCCGAACGTTCATGGCCGCCATCACGGTCGGACGGCTCCCGGCCTACGTGCTCACCGTCTACGCCGGCGGCAAACTGGCGAGCGGACGGTTCGTCGGCGCGATGGCCATCTTCGGCGCAATAGTCGCGATTTCCGTCGTCGGCTACGTCAAGCAGAAGACGATACGAAACCTCGTGCGGCGGTTCGCGGAGCGCGCCTCCTTCTGAGGCTCCGAGACGCTATAGTAGCGTCTGCAACTGATTACTCGTCCGACCGCACGCCGTCGTACGGTCGAGTGTGTGAAGACTTGCAGACGCGACTATAATACCCCTCGTTGCCCCGACGGCGGTCCGGTCTTCCCGTCCCGCGACGGGGTGACCGCGAGGGCCTTTTGTCCGTGCTTCCCCTAGCGCGCCCGATGGAGTACGCCGCCCTCGTCGACGTGTACGACCGCCTCGCGGCGACGGCCTCGAACAACGAGAAGCGCGATATCCTGGCCGAGACGTTCGCCGGCGCCGGCGACCTCCTGCCGCGACTGGTCGTCCTCGCGCGGGGGCGACTGTTCCCCGCGTACGACCGCGGGGAACTCGGCGTCTCGTCCAGTCTCACCTTGGAGGCCGTCCTCGCCGCGACCGGCGCCGCGGAGGACGCGGTGCGCGAGCGGTGGCGGGAGACCGGTGACCTCGGCGACGCGGCGGCGTGGGCCGTCGACAACGGCGGCCAGCAGACGCTGTTCTCCCGCGATTTGACCGTCGAACGCGTCCACGACGACCTGCGCGGACTGGCCGACTTCGAGGGGGAGGGGAGTCAGGGGCGGCGCGTCGATGCCCTGGCGGGACTCGTCTCCGACGCGACGGCCGACGAGGCGCGCTACGTCGTTCGGACCGCCCTCGGACACCTGCGCGTCGGCGTCGGCGAGGGGACGATTCGGGACGCTCTCGCCGTCGCGTTCCTCGACGACGGGGGAGAATCGGTCGACGCCGTCGAGCGAGCCTACCAGGTGACGAACGACTTCGGCGTCGTCGCCGAGACGGCGCGCGGCGGCGGGGTCGAGGCCCTCCGCGAACTCGACGTGGAACTGTTCAGACCGATTCAGTTGATGCTCGCCGAGAAGGCCGAGACGCTGGCCGAGGGTCTCGCCGACGCGGCGGGGGACGGCGGGGAGGCGGTCCACTGCGAGTACAAGTACGACGGAATCCGGGTACAGATACACGTCGACGGGGACGAGGTGCGGTTGTTCACGAGGCGTCTCGAAGAGGTGACCCTCCAGTTCCCGGACGTCGTCCGCGCGGTTCGGGAGGGCGTCGCGGCCGACCGGGCTATCTTCGACGGCGAACTCGTCGGGTACGCCCCCGAAACGATTCGGGAGAAGTCCCGCTCGCCGGTCGTCTTCCAGACGCTCTCTCGACGGGTCAAACGCGAGTCCGACATCGAGGCGATGGTCGGGGAGATTCCCGTCGTCGTCCACCTGTTCGACTGCCTGTACGACGGCGAGACGACGCTCGACCGCCCGGCATCAGAACGGCTGGAACGCCTCGGCGCCGCGTTCTCGTCGGTCGCGCCGGACCCCGAGGGGGGCGTCGCCGGACTCGAACGGGCGACGTCCGCGTCGGCGTCGTCCGAGGACCCCGATTCGGCGGCGACGCTCTACGAGGAGGCGTTGGAACGCGGTCACGAGGGGCTGATGATGAAGAACGCGACCGCGGCGTACCAACCGGGGCGGCGCGTCGGGCGCATGCTGAAACTCAAGCCGACGATGGAACCGCTCGACCTCGTGGTGACCCGCGCGAAGTACAGCGAGGGCCGACGGAGCGAGTGGCTGGGTCGGCTCTACCTCGCCTGCTACGACCCCGAGAGCGACGAACTCCTCGAAGTAGGTCGACTCTCCACCGGCTACACCGACGAGGAACTGGCCGACCTCACCGAGGAACTGGAGGCGCGCATCGTGAACCGGGAGGGCCGCCTCGTCGAACTGGAACCCGAGGTGGTGCTGGAAGTCGCCTACGAGGAGATACAGTCCTCCTCCGAGTACGACTCGGGGTACGCGCTCCGCTTCCCGCGCTTCCTGAACGTCCGCGCGGACCTCGGCCGCACCGACGCGGATACGATAGAGCGGGTCGAGTCGCTGTTCGACTCGCAGTGAACGACCCCGTTCGTCCCGCTCCGCCCGGAACCGCCTTGCGTCCGCGGATGCTACGAACCCGACGTGACGGTCCAGTACCGCGACGGCATCGAGATAACGCTCTCCGACGGGACGCGCGTCGTCTGCGACGCCGACGACCCACCCAGTGGGTCTGCCAACCGGACGTCGTCCGGTGACGCTGACGACCCCCCGGACAGCGACGTGACCGTCGTCTCCCACGCGCACGGCGACCACTTCCCCGAGGGCGAGGCGACGGCGGTGTGCTCGCCGCTAACCGCAGACCTCGCGTCGGCGCGTCGCGATGTTCCCCTGCACGCGACGACCGACGAGCGAATCGAACTGCTCCCGGCGGGTCATGTCGCCGGGTCGACGGCCGCCCTCGTGACCGACCCGGACGGCACGCGCTACCTCTACACGGGCGACGTCTGCACCCGGTCGCGGTTCTACCTCGACGGCTTCGAACCGCCGGACGCGGACGTGCTCATAGTCGAGACGACGTACGGCGAACCGGAGTACGTCTTCCCCGACCACGAGACGGTCGCCTCGGATATCGTCTCGTGGCTTCGGGAGACAGACGAACCGGTGTTGCTGTTCGGCTACGCCCTCGGTCGGGCGCAAAAGCTCCAGTTGCTCGCCGAGGAGGCGGGCCGCGAGCGACTGTTCACCACCGACGCCGTCTTTCGAGTGAACGACGTGGTGGAGTCGCACCTCGACGTGTCGTTCGGCGCGGAACAGTACGAATCTGAGACGGAACTCGGTCCGGGCGACGCCCTTGTCCTCCCCATGACGACGGCGCGCATCGACTGGATAGGAAACCTCGCCGAGGAGACGGGAGCGGTCAAAGCGGGCTTCTCGGGGTGGGCTGTCGACGACGCGTTCAAGTTTCGCGGCGACTTCGACGAGACGTTCCCTCTGTCGGACCACTGCGACTTCGCCGAACTCTGCGACCTCGTCGACGCCGTCGACCCCGATCGGGTGTACACCCAGCACGGGTCGACGGACGCCTTCGCGGAGACGCTGACGCGACGCGGCTACGAGGCGACGGCGCTCAAGCGGAACCAGACCGCCCTCGGGGATTTCTGAAGGGTCGCCGTCGAGTCGAGAACTGGGAGTCTCCGAATCCGCCCGATCCGCCGCACCGAGGTGGACGAAGTCAAGGTGAGAGACGCCAACGGCCGACCGATGCGGTCCGAACTGACCATAGCTTCTTGCGGTTCGACGGTCTGTACGGGTCATGGACGGCGTTCCCATCGACGAAATCGACCGCATCATCCTGCACCTTCTACAGGAGGACGCCCGTCGCAACACGAACGCCGAGATCAGTCGACAGGTGAGCGTCTCGGCCAGCACCGTCGGCAAGCGAATCGCCCGGTTGGAAAAAGAGGGTATCCTGAAGGGGTATCGGCCGGAGATAGACTACGAACGGGCCGGGTTCCCCCTGCAGGTGCTGTTCGTCTGCACCGCGCCCATCGCGGCGCGAGAAGCCCTCGCCACCGAAACGCTCGGCGTCGAGGGCGTGCTGAACGTCCGCGAACTGATGACGGGGGAGAAGAACGTCCACATCCAGGCCGTCGGAGCCTCGAACGAGGACATCACGCGCATCGCGCACAAACTCGACGAGATAGGCTACTCCGTCGCCGACGAGATACTCCTACGCAACGAGTACAGCCAACCGTCGGTACAGTTTCGACCGACCACCGACGGGAAGTAGTCTCCCGGGAGGTCGGGTTCAGGATCGCTCGTCGAGCAGGATATCCGCGCCGGATCCGAGCGGTTCGAACGAATCCGGCGCGCCGAGCGTTTGTTGCGAGCGGATCTAAACGACCGTTTCCCTCTCAGTTATCTCGGGACGAACGCTGTACGCGGGTAGACAATGAGCGTGACACCACAACCCTGGCAGCGGACTCCGACAGAAACCGTTGTCAGGGAGGTCGCCTCCCTCGAAAACGTCGATCCGGTCGAACTCGACCCTCTGCTCGACGTAGTCGACCCGGAAGCGTTGGACGCTCTCGTGCGGGAGGAGGGAGACCGGAGTCGCGTTCAGCTTAGAATCGAGTTCGTCTACCACGGCTACGAAGTGGTGATCACGTCCGCCGGCACCGTCGACGTCTTCCGGGACTCGTAGTTTGTAGAGTCGAACCGTGACCTCGCTCTACAGGGTGAACTGCACCGACTGTTCGTTCTCGGCGACCGTTGTCGGCGGATTCGAGGACGCACTGGAGACGGTGGCGGTCCACCGACGGCGGGTCGGAGCTAATCCGGCCGCGCACTTCGTCAACATCCACCACCTCTCCTGACCTCCGACGAGTCCAGCGTCGACGCCTCAGCAAATCTGCGAAAGACAGGAGTACTATACAAGATAGCAAAGTTGTCAAAACTAGCAAAACTAAATATCCTGTACAAGCTATCAAAATAAGATGGCTTAGACGACGCAGATAGCCGAAGTGTCGCTTGAAAAGTAGTCTAATATTTTCTATTTAGATACGCGGATATAATACCATACGAAGTGTATATTCTTGATTGTTTCGGGTGTATTGGGGCCCTATAGTATCTATTTGTCGGAATAGAGTACCTGTACGGGTACATACGCGCACAATATTACGACGTTGACGGAGGTCCTACGATGGAAGATGACAAAATAAATCGGAAAATTCCCCGATCAAACGGTTGGCGAGACGAGAACATGGTCGTCGACCGCGCCGACGCGCCGCCGATACGAACCCCCGCGTTTAAACGAGTGCTCGACGAGTGATGAGTATGAGCGACACGACAGCGGGTCGCATCCGAGAGACGGGTATCGTCGCGATCGTCCGCGGAACCGACGCCGACGCGGCCATCGAAACGGTCGACGCGATTCGACGCGGCGGCGTCCCGACGGTCGAAATCACGGCGAACACGGAGGGCGTCCTCGGCATGATTGGAGACGTCTCCTCGTCGTTCGCGGCCGACGAGGTGACCGTCGGAGCGGGGACGGTGCTCGACGCGGAGACGGCCCGGGCGGCGACGCTCGCCGGCGCGGAGTTTCTCGTTACGCCGTCGTTCGACGAGGGCGTAGTCCGGGTAGCGAACCGCTACGGGAAGCCCTCGCTGGTCGGTATCGCGACGCCGACCGAGGCCGTTCGGGCGTTCGAGGCGGGCGCGGACATGGTGAAGGTGTTCCCGGCGGGGACGCTGGGACCGGAGTTCGTCTCCTCGCTCGGGGGACCGCTCGGTCACATTCCGACCGTCCCGACGGGCGGCGTGAGTCTCGGCAACGTCCGCGCGTTCTTCGATGCCGGGGCGACGGCCGTCGGCGTCGGCAGTTCCATCGCCGACACCGACGCCGTCGCTCGCGGAGACTTCGAGACGATAGAGGAGAACGCTCGGGCCTTCGTCGCCGAGGTCGAAGACGCGCGGTCGGAGTGAAGACGGGTCGCTTGCTACTCGTTTCTGCGCGCGCGGTAGTCCGGGAGCGTGTCGTCCTGCATGACCGCGGTCCGCCCGCCGTCGGCGAGCAGGTGCGCGCCCGTGACGAACGCGGCGTCGTCGCTGGCGAGAAAGGAGACGACGCCCGCGATATCCTCCGGGGTGCCGATGCGACCGGTCGGATGCATCGACTCCAGTTCGCGGCGTCGCTCGTCGGACATGTCGTCGGTCGTGCGGTCGATGGCGACCCACCCCGGGTTGACCGTGTTGACGCGGACGGTCGGCCCGAAGTCCAGCGCCATCGCGCGCGTCATCCCGTTGATGCCCGCCTTCACGGCATTGTACGGGAACTTTCCCGGCATCGTGAGGAAGGCGTGGTTCGAGGAGACGTTGACGACGCTGCCGCGGTCCATCTCCGCGAACGCCCGCTTCGCGCAGAGCCAGTACGAGCGGAAATCCGTCTCCAAGACGAACGTCCAATCGTCCATCGACGCCTCGTCGGCGCCGGTGTCAGTCTCGACACCGGCGTTGTTCACGAGGACGTCGAGGCCGCCGAACGTTTCGACGGCCGCGTCGACGAGGGCGGCGATGTCGTCCGGGTCTCGCATGTCGGCCTCGACGAACGTCGCCTCGCCGCCGTCGTCGCGGATTCGCTCGGCGACGGCCTTCCCCGCGTCGGCGGTTCGGCCGGTGACGACGACGTTCGCCCCCTCGGCGGCGAGTCGCTCCGCGATGCCCGCGCCGATGCCGCGCGTCGACCCGGTGACGAGAGCCGTATCGCCCTCGAAGCGCCCCGAAACGGGCGTCGGGTCCCCGCCTACCATTCGGCGACGCTCCCGTCGGGATGGCGCCACACCGGGTTGTGCCAGTCGTCGTGGCCGGCGCGCGCTTCGACCACCTCCGCGTCGATATCGACGCCGAGGCCGGGTCCGTCCGGGATGTCGACGAAGCCCTCGTCGTACTCGAAGACGCTCGGGTCCGCGAGGTAGTCCAGCACGTCGCTCGTCTCGTTGTAGTGGATGTCGAGGCTCTGCTCCTGAATGAGGGCGTTCGGCGCGCAGGCGTCCACCTGCAGACAGGCGGCCAGGGCGATGGGCCCGAGCGGACAGTGCGGCGCCAGCGCCACGTCGTACGCCTCGGCCATCGCGGCTATCTTGTTCACCTCCGTGATTCCGCCCGCGTGGCTCAGGTCGGGTTGGATGACGTCCACGACGCCCTGCTCGAACACCTCCTTGAAGTCCCACCGGGAGAACATCCGCTCGCCCGTCGCGATTGGCGTCGAGGTGTGAGCGGCGATTTCGGGCAGCGCGTCGTTGTGCTCCGGCAGCACCGGTTCCTCGATGAAGAAGGGGTCGTGCTCGGAGAGTGCCTCCGCGAGGCGCTTGGCCATCGGCTTGGTCACGCGCCCGTGGAAGTCGACGCCGATGTCCACCTCGTCGCCGACCGCCTCGCGGACGGCGCCGAGTCGTTCGACGGCGCGCGAGACGGCCTTCGGCGAGTCGATACGGCGGAGTTCCGAGGTGGCGTTCATCTTCAGCGCCGTGAACCCCGCCTCGACCTTCTCGCGGGCGGCGTCGGCGACGCCGTCGGGTCTGTCGCCCCCGATCCACTGGTAGACGCGGATTCTGTCTCGGGCCTTCCCGCCGAGCAACTCGTGGACGGGCGCGTCGTGGTGTTTCCCCTTGATGTCCCAGAGCGCCTGGTCGACGCCCGCGATGGCGCTCATCAGGACGGGGCCGCCGCGGTAGAAGCCGCCGCGGTACATCGTCTGCCAGTGGTCCTCGATTCTGAGCGGGTCGCTGCCGAGGAGGTAGGTGTCCATCAACTCTTCGACGGCGGTTCTGACGGTTCGCGCGCGGCCCTCGACGACGGGTTCTCCCCACCCGACGAGACCGGTGTCGGTCTCGACGCGGAGGAACAGCCATCGGGGCGGTACGGCGTAGAGGTCGTAGTCGACTATCTTCATGGTGTATCGGTAATCGGTGTCCGTGTCTGTCGTCTGCGATTCGGTTCGTCGGTCGGACGGGCGGTCTCGTGTGCGTGCAGAGCGTGCGAGAACTTAGCTCCTCGCACGGGTCGTCGGTCGGTGCCCCCGCTTCGTCGCCGACCGCTCAGTCGAGTCCGACGCGGGAGCGGAACGCGGGCGTTCCCGACGCGTCGGGGTCGTACCGGAACAGCGACCCGGCGAGGTCCCCCTCGTCGGGGCGGTCGTCGCCGCCGGCCGTGGTGACGTAGAGGTCCTCCAGCGAGCGACCGCCGAACACCGGGCACGACACCTTCCGCGCGGGGAACTCGATCCGTTCTCGCTCCGCCCCCGCGGGCGAGTACCGGACGAGGACGCCGCCGTTCCACCGCGCCGACCAGATATCGCCCGCCGCGTCGACGGTCAGTCCGTCCGGGACGCCCGCCTCGCCGCTCGTATCGACGAGGACCGAGCGGTTCGAGATACCGCCGGTCTCGACGTCGTAGTCGAACGCGTGTATCGTCTCCTCCTCGGAGACCGTGAAGTAGAACGTCTCCCCGTCCGGCGAGAACCCCATCCCGTTCGGGATGTCCGCCTCGTCGACGACGCGGGTGAACGTCGCGTCGCGGTCCAAGCGGTAGAGCGCACCGAGGCGGTCCTCGGTGGGCATCGTCCCGCAGAAGACGCGGCCCTCGGGGTCGGCGATGACGTCGTTGAACCGGGTGTCGGCCGCCTCGCCGAGCGTCGCGATTCGCGTCGTCGTCTCCCCGTCCCATCGGTCGACGGCGCCGCCCGCGCCGAACAGCAGCAGCGACCCGTCGGCTTGGACGGTCGCGCCGCCGACCGGATTGCCCTCGCGGACGACTCCGTGTTCGCCCGTCTCGGGGTCGTACCGGTACAGCAGTCCGTTCGGGATGTCGAGCCAGTACAAGACCTCCTCGTCGACGTGCCAGACCGGCCCCTCGCCGGTCTCGCACGGGTAGTCGGCCACGAGTTCGGGCGCCATGTCCCTGCCCTCTCGTGCGGGCGACTACTGTCTTTCGGGTTCGGAGCGTACGGCCGCGCGCGAGGCGTCACGGCCGTTCTCCCGCCGAGAGATCGCTCGGTGCCGCGTCCGTGACCGCCACGTCGTACGGCGCGACCGTCGAGCCGCCGACGACCCAGTTGGCGCCGACGGGGGAATCGACGGGGAACGCCTCGGAACCGAAGTTCGCCACCCACGTCAGTCCGCCCCGGGTCGCGATTCGGACCTGCGGCGGGAGGGGGTCGGTCGTCGGAACGCCCGCCCGGTCCAGCAGGTCGCCGACGACGGCCCCCGCGAGGTCGGCGTCCGGCCACGTCCCGACATAGGTCGCGGACCCGTCGCCGACGGCGTTTCGAACGACGGCCGGCGTTCCGTCCGCGCGCCCGCCCTCGTAACGTCCCTCGACCGACGCGCCCCCGTCGGCGGGGGCGAGCCACTCGTTCCAGACGCGGGCCTCGTAGCGGTCGCCCCCGTAGACGACGTCGCTCGCGAGCGAATCGGGGACGCTCTCGTGCTGGTCGACCGTCGCGCCGACGAGGTCGCGGAGCGGACCCGGTCGCGGCGCGTTGTGGAGTGTGTCGTACGGGTCTTTGACGCCCGAGCGCATCGTTGCGAGGAGTTCGCCGCCGTCGGCGACGTACGACTCCAGTCGCGCGGCGAGGTCGTCGTCCGCGAGGTACAGCGTCGGCGCGACGACGGCATCGTAGGGCGTTAAGTCGACGGACGGCGGAACGACGTCGACGCCGACGGACCGCTCCCGGAGCGCCGCGTAGTACGTCTCCGCGTGGTCCCAGTAGTCGAACTCCGGCGTCATCGGCTCTATCTCCAACGCCCAGAGGTTGTCGTAGTCGTGAAGGAGCGCCACGTCGCCGGTCGGCGCCGACGCGCCGCCTCCGACCTCGTCCTCTTCGTCCGGTTCCGCGGCGTCGCAGAGCGTTTCGAGGTCGGAGGCGGCGTCCGCGGCGTCGCGGTACCCGGCGTCGGGCGTCCCGTCCGCCGCGAGCAGGCCGCTGTGGTACTGCTCCTGTCCCGTTCGGCACCGCCGCCACCGGAAGTACGAGACGACGCCCGCGCCGTGGGCCGTCGCGTAGTGCGCCCACAGTCGCATCGCGCCGTCGGCGGGTTGCGGGGAGTACGGCGGCCAGTTGATGTCACCCGGTTGTTGTTCCATCACCCAGTGGGCGCCGTCGGCCGCGCACCGGTACAGGTCGTGGTCGAGGCCGAGGTTGTCCGGGTCGCCCGCGCGGAACTCCGCTTCCGAACGCGAACCGCGCCGCTCCTGCACGTGTCCGGTCGGATAGGAGTCCCAGGAGGCGAAATCGAGGTCCTCGGCCACGTCGTAGGCGTTCAGACCGTCGTGCGACATGAAGTTGTGCGTGACGAACCACTCGTCGTTCGCCTCGCGGAGCGTCTCGACCTGCAGGCGGTTGTACGCGACAACGCCGTCGCTGCTGAACCGTCGGTAGTCGAGCAGGCGCGAGGGGTGGTGGTCGGCCGCGGCGTGCCGCGGCGGGTCCACCTGGGAGAGGTCGTTCAGGTCCTGACTCCAGAAGGCGTTCCCCCACCGCTCGTTGAGCGTCTCCGCGTCGCCGTACCGCTCGCGGAGCCACGAGCGAAAGGCGCTCGCACAGTCGTCGCAGTAGCACAGGAGCGTGCCGTGGCAGCCGTACTCGTTGTCGGTCTGCCACCCCGCCACCGCCGGGTGGTCGGCGTAGTGCTCCGCGAGTGTCCCGACGATGCGGCGAGTCTCCCGCCGGAAGACCTCCGAGTTGTAGCAGTAGTGCCGGCGACCGCCGTAGTGACGCGTCGTCCCGTCGGCCTCTTCCTGCCGTATCTCCGGGTACTCGTCGACCAACCACTTCGGCGGCGCGGCCGTCGGCGTGCAGAGGACGGCCTTCATGCCGTAATCGCCCACGAGGTCGACGGCGCGGTCCAGCCACCCGAACTCGTACTCGCCGGGTTCGGGTTCCAGTTTCGACCACGCGAACTCGCCCATCCGGACGTACCGCAGTCCGGCGTCGGCCATCCGTTCGACGTCGGCCTCCATCCGGTCCGCCGGCCAGTGCTCCGGGAAGTAACAGACTCCGATGCGCATAGGTATCGGTTCACGTCGACCGTGATAAAAACGCGGGCATCCGGCACGAAACGCCCGTTATTCGCGGTGTGACGGGCCGTCGGCTCTCGGAGACGCGGCGGCCGCATTTATCGCAGCAGACCCGCGCCGAGACGACCGAATTCGCTCGTCTCAGGCCTTTTTCTGAACGAATCGGTCGTAGCCGACGTCCGTCTCGCCCGTCTTCGTCTTGATGGACTCCTGCGTGTCGGCGTCGAACAGGTAGAGGTCCTCCTCGTCGAAGTCGAACCGGACGCGCGACCCCTCGGGCGGACGCATCTTGCTCGGGACGCGGGCGGTGAGGTCCACCTCGCCCATCTTCGCGTACAGGAAGTTCTCGTTTCCCATGTGCTCGACGACGGTGACTTCGCTCGGCATGCCGCCGCCGCCGCCGTTCTCGACGAGGCGCATGTCCTCCGGGCGGACGCCGACGCGGACGCGACTCCGCTCGTCGACCCAGGACGTGTCGTCGAGTTCGTACTCGAAGCCTGCGGGACCGACGAGCGTGTTGCCGTCGACTTCGGCCGTCAGGAGGTTGATACTCGGCGACCCGATGAACCCCGCGACGAACTCGTTCGTCGGCGAACGGTACACGTCGTTGGCGTCGCCGACCTGCTGGAGTCGCCCCTCGTTGAGGATGGCGATGCGGTCGCCCATCGCCATCGCCTCGACTTGGTCGTGCGTCACGTAGGCGGTGGTGACGTCGAGTTCCCGCTGGAGTTCCTGTAGCTCCGTCCGCATGACCGAGCGGAGTTTCGCGTCGAGGTTCGACAGCGGTTCGTCCATCAAGAACACCTCCGGGTCGCGGATGATAGCGCGGCCGAGGGCGACGCGCTGCTGTTGTCCGCCGGAGAGTTCTTTCGGCTTGTCGTCGAGCAGCGGTTCGATGCCGAGCAGGGTCGCTATCTCCTCGACGCGTTCGTCTATCTCGTCGCTCGACTGTTTCGTCGACAGTCGGAGCGGAAACCCGATGTTCTTCCGAACGGTCATGTGCGGGTACAGCGCGTAGTTCTGGAACACCATCGCGACGTTCCGCTCGCGGGCGCGTTGGTCTGTGACGTCGACGTCGTCGAACTCGATGGTTCCGCTCGTGACGTCTTCGAGACCCGCGATGCACCGCAGCGTGGTCGTCTTGCCGCACCCGGACGGACCAACGAACACCATGAACTCGCCGTCCTCGATGGTGAGGTCTACGTCCTCGACCGCGACTATCTGTTCGCCCTCGTCGCCGAACTCTTTGCGAAGTTTCGTGATATCGATTGTTGCCATTGGTGTCTCCTTACTGTTTGACCGACCCGGAGAGGATGCCTTTGATGAAGTACTGCTGGAGGAAGATGAACATCAGGAAGATGGGGATTATCGCCAGCGACGTGGCGACCATCACCTGATCGAAGTTCACCCGCTGTTGCCCGACGAGTTGCGCAAGCGCGATGGGGATGGTGAACATCTCCTCTTCCTGCAGGACGATGAGCGGGTAGAGGAACGCCTGCCACTGGTTGAGAAAGAGGATGATGGCGAGCGCCGACAGCGACGGGATCATCGTCGGGAGCGCTATCTTGTAGTACAGTTGGAACTCCGTCGCGCCGTCCATCCGAGCGGACTCCAACAGCGCGTCGGGT
The DNA here is from genome assembly GCF_031624495.1 of Halogeometricum sp. S1BR25-6. Taxonomy (NCBI): domain Archaea; kingdom Methanobacteriati; phylum Methanobacteriota; class Halobacteria; order Halobacteriales; family Haloferacaceae; genus Halogeometricum; species Halogeometricum salsisoli. The sequence goes on from NZ_JAMQOP010000004.1 coordinate 285,248, forward strand.
ATCGCCTTCATGTTCTGTCGCATCAGGAAGATTCCCAGCGGGTTCGCCGCCCACGGGAGGATGACCGCGAGGTAGGAGTTCGTCCACCCGATCTGCGTGATGAGCAGGAACAGGGGGATGATGAGCAGTTGAATGGGGAGCACGAGCGTCGCCAGGATGGCGTAGAACAGCGGCTCCTTGAACTTGAACTCGTACTTCGCGAACGCGAACCCCGCCATCGAGCAGAGCACGAGCGACAGCGCCGTGTAGGAGACGGCGATGATGAGGCTGTTCCCGATGCTCCGGAGGAAGTCGACGCTCTCTTGCAGCGCTTCGAAGTTCTGCAGGTAGTGGAGACCCGGGAGGAGCCGCGGCGGCCACGAGAAGAACTCCGACTGGGGAATCGTCGCCGCGACCAGCATCCAGTAGATGGGTATCATCACCAGCGCCGTGATGGTGAGCAGGAAGATGTAGCTCCCGAACTTCCACAGCGCTTCGTTTCTCGTCTCGCGGCGCATTACTCCGTCCCTCCGTACCGAATCTGGATTATCGACATGATGCTCACCAGTATCACGAGCGCCACCGAGACGGCGCTGGCGTACCCGAGGTTGAGTTGCAGGAACGCCTGGTTGTAGATATACTGGACGATAGTTATCGTGGCGTTCGACGGACCGCCGCCGGTGATGACGTACGGTTCGGCGAATATCTGGAACGTCCCGATGGTCGAAGAGACGACGACGAACAAGAGGACTGGGCGGAGTTGCGGCAGCGTGACGAACCGGAACTTCTGCCAGCGCGTCGCGCCGTCGACTTCCGCGGCCTCGTACAACTGCTCCGGGACGGTCTGGAGACCGGCGAGGAGGATTATCATGTTGTACCCGAGCCAGCGCCACGTCACTGCGATGACGAGCGTGATGCGCGCCCACCACGCGTCGGTGAGCCACGGCACCCGCCCGAGACCGATCGTCTCCAGCGCGTAGTTGATGACGCCCACGTCGCCGTTGAACAGCAGCAGGAATATCGTGGAGTAGGCGACCAACCCCGTCGCGACGGGGAGGGCGATGAGCGTCCGGAAGATGCTCTTCGCGCGGATGAACTTCGCGTCCAACACGAGCGCCGTGGCGAGACCGAGAATCACCATCAGCGGCACCTGCACGAGGAAGATGAACGAGGTGTTGAACAGCGCCTGGTGGAACAGCGAGTCCCTGAGTATCAGCCGTGTGTAGTGGCTGAGTCCGACGAACCGGAGGTTCGCTATCTGCGGAACCGTCACCTGGAACGCGACGAAGTCGACGGTCAGCAGAACCTCGTTCGACGCCCCGAGGTAGTCGAAGAACGACAGGTACAGCGTGTACGCCGTCGGGAACAGGAGGAAGACGGCGAACAGAACGAAGAACGGCGAGATGTACAGGTAGGGGAGCGCGGGTATCTTCGGAACGACCCCGGAAACGTCCTGCCGTCGGTAGCGGAACTGGTCGGCCACCGCTCGATACGCGGGCGACGCCTGAACTCTCGATTGAATCGCGTTCAGTACCACCGGTCGCTCACCGCCCTCGCGTCGTCTCGGGCCGACAGGGTCGGTAGTCGTCCGTACGGTTCCGGAGGCCCGACGCTCCGCCGGCCGGCCCCGCGGTGCGAAGCGTCGACCGTGGGAGGAGTCCTCTCGAAGGCGGAACGAGTCCGCCGAGTGAGTTGATTCGACATACTCGTGCTCTCGGTTGCTTGTATCATACCGTATTATTTTATAAAGATTGTGCCGTGCCGCCGCCGGGGTCGAGTTACGCCACTTCGCGGTCAGTCCGGTCTGCGACGGTCTGTGCGGCCGCCTGCGCGGCTTTCTCCGGGGACTTCGCGCCGTCGAGCATCCGTCCGATCTCGGTGTTCATCGCATCTTGGACCTCCGGCGTGTCGGTCGTGTACCGGTAGGGCGTGATGTCCTGTGCGACCTCCGCGAACAGGCGGAAGACGGGCTGACCGTCGTAGAAGTCGAGCTCCTGGTCGTAGATGTCCGCGTCGTACGCCGTCGTCAGCGACGGGAAGAGACCGAACTCCTCGAGCATCGTGTTCTGCACCTCCGGCGTCGTCATGGCGTACTCGATGTAGTCCCACGCGCGGTTGACGGTCGCCTCGTCGGATATCTGGGAGGGAATCGCCATGTTCGACCCGCCGCGGTTCGAGGCTCGGTTGCCGCCCTTCTCGAACGCGGGCAGTTTGTAGACCCCCCAGTTACCCGCCGTATCCGGGAGTTCCGCGCGAAGCGTCCCGTCCATCCACGCCGCCGTCGCGACGGACGCGAGCGTCCCCTCGGAGAACGCGGTGAACCAGCCGCCCGACCACGTCTCGATTCGACGGGTGATACCGGCGTCCTTCATGTCCTTGATGAGTTGGAGGGCGCGAACGCTCTCCTCGCTGTTGATGCTCACCGCGCCGTCCTCGGTGAACGGTTGACCGCCGAGCTGGCGGAACAGCATCCGCCACAGTTGCGGGGAGTCCTGCGCCGGGATGTTGATCATCGCCACGTCATCCGGCATCTGTTTGCCGGCCTCGATGAAGTCGTCCCACGTCTCCAGGGACTCGGGGTCGATGCCGGCCGTCTCGTACCGGTCGCGCTTGTAGAAGACGCCCGTCGGTCCGATGTCCCACGGCAGCGCGTAGTCCTTCCCGTCGACGCTGACCGTCTGCCACTTTCCGTCGACGATGTCGTCGCGGACGTCAGCCTCGTCGATGCGGGACGTGAGGTCCATCAGTCCGTTCTTGCTGCCGAACGCCGTCACGTCGTAGTTCTGGACGACCGAGAAGTCGGGCGCGCCGGTCCCGCTGGTGACGGCCGTCTGGAACCGCTGCTCCCACGTGTCGCCGCCCATCTCCTTGACGGAGACGTCGGCTCCCTTCTCCTCGTTGTACGTCTCCGCGGCGCCTTGCAGGGCGCGAGCGGCGATGTTCCAGCCCCACCCCTGGGCCGACCCCGCCATCTGGGAGCCGGAGCCGCCGCCGGTTCCCGTCCCGCTTCCGCCGCCACTGCTTCCACCGCCGTCGCTTCCGCCGCCGTTCCCGCCGTCGCTGCTGCCACCGGTACTGATGCATCCCGCCAGACCGCCTGCCCCGACGACGCCGAGCGCCGTGAGGAATCGACGGCGGCGTACGCGGGGGTCCGAGGAATCGTTCATGTTTAACTCATCAGAACATGGGTGACGGTGTATATCAAGGTTGCGGAAATCGAGTGATACGTTCACAAGAGCCAGCTTCGTTCGCGAGAGACTTCGCTCGGTCCGTTTCCGCACGCCTCTCGCCGGTCGGACCCCTCTCGCCGGGGATGCTCCGTCGACGTCTATCGAAATAGTTCGTGAGGGTCACCGAAAGAATCTTCTCGGCCGGTTCTGTTGTGACCGACACGATGTCCGAAGACTGGCGAGAGCTAGGCGTGACCGACCGAAATCGACTCGCCCCGCACGCCGACCTGCTCCCCTACGACGACGCCGAGAGCGCGGTTGAAGGCTCCCGGGGTCGGTCTCCGTGGTTCGCCTCGCTGAACGGCCGGTGGTCGTTCGAGTTGTCCGAGACGCCGGCCGACGCGCCGGCGGAGTTCCAGGACCCGTCGTTCGACGCGAGCGGGTGGGACGGTATCGACGTGCCGTCGAACTGGCAGACGGAGGGGTACGGGCGACCCCACTACACGAACGTCGTCTACCCGTTCCCGCTGGACCCGCCGAACCTCCCGACGGAGAACCCGACAGCGTCCTACCGGCGGACGTTCGAGGTTCCCGAGTCGTGGGACGGCCGGCGGATTCGCCTCCACTTCGAGGGAGTCGACTCCGCGTTCCACCTCTGGGTGAACGGCGAGGAGGTGGGGTACAGTGAGGGCGCTCGCCTCCCCGCGGAGTTCGACGTGACCGACGAACTGACCCCCGGCGAGAACACCCTCGCCGTCCGGGTGTACAAGTGGTCGAACGGGAGCTACCTCGAAGACCAGGACATGTGGTGGCTGAGCGGCATCTTCCGGGAGGTGTACGCCTACGCGCTTCCCGCCGTTCACGTCGCGGACGCGGACGTGCGGACCAAACTCGACGACGGGTACGAAGACGCTCGCCTCACCGCCGCCGTCGACGTCCGCAACGCCGGGACATCGTCTGCCACCGCGGACGTCCGCGCGGAACTGGTCGACCCGGACGGCGAGTCGGTACTCGAAATCGCCGATTCGGTCGAAGTCGACGCGGACGAGACGGCCACCGTCGACCTCGAAGCGGACGTGTCCGACCCCGCGAAGTGGACCGCCGAGACGCCGAACTGCTACCGACTCGCCCTCGCTGTCGAGGCGAACGGCGAGTCCGCCGTCGCAACGCAGACGGTCGGGTTCCGCGAGGTGGAGGTTTCGGACGGCCGGTTCCTGGTGAACGGCGAGGCGGTGACGATTCGCGGCGTCAACCGCCACGACTTCCACCCCGACCGGGGTCGCGCGGTGCCGGTCGAGACGATGCGCGAGGACGTCGAGATGATGAAGCGGCACAACCTCAACGCCGTCCGCACGGCCCACTACCCCAACGACAGCCGGTTCTACGACCTCTGCGACGAGTACGGCCTGTACGTCTTGGACGAGACCGACATCGAGTGTCACGGGATGGGGTTCGCCGAGTCGCCCTACCACATCAGCGACGACCCCGAGTGGGAGGACGCCTACGTCGAGCGGATGGTGCGGATGCTCGAACGCGACAAGAACCACCCGAGTGTCGTCATCTGGTCGCTGGGCAACGAATCGGGGTTCGGCGAGCACCACCGAACGATGGCCGAACTCACCCGCGAACGCGACCCCACGCGACCGATTCACTACGAGGAGGACTTCGAGCAGGAGGTCGTCGACACCGTCGGTCCGATGTACCCGACGCTCGAAGAACTGGAGGCGTGGGCCGCGGAGGAGGACCCCGAACACCCGGTCATCCCCTGTGAGTACGCTCACGCGATGGGCAACGGACCGGGAAGCCTGCGCGACTACTGGGACCTCTTCTACGAACACGACCGCCTGCAGGGCGGGTTCGTCTGGGACTGGATCGACCAGGGACTCCGGCAGGTCGACGAGGACGGCGAGGAGTGGTTCGCCTACGGCGGCGACTTCGGCGACGAACCGAACGACGCGAACTTCAACATCAACGGATTGGTGTTCCCCGACCGGGAGCCCTCGCCCGGACTGACCGAGTACAAGAAGGTCGTCGAGCCGGTCGTTTTCGACGAGTACGACCCCGAAAGCGGCGAACTCGCGGTCGAGAACCGCTACGACTTCCGGTCGCTCGACCACCTCGACGTCGGGTGGCGCCTCGCAGTCGACGGCGCCGTCGTCGACAGCGGGTCGCTCGAACTGCCGTCCGTCGAACCGGGCGAGAGCGCGTCCGTTCGGGTCCCCGTCGACGGGGACCCGAGCGGAGCGGACGGCGAACTCGTCCTCACGTTGGATGCTTCCCTCGCCGCGGAGACGCCGTGGGCCGAACGCGGCCACGTCATCTCGACGGGCGAGTTCGAACTCGACGGTGACGCCGCGGCGGGCGGACGGGACGCCGCCTCGTCGCTTCCCGTCTCCGAAACAGCGTCGCCGCTAACGTGCGAGGAGACGGAGCGGGGAATCGTCGTCTCGAACGCGCGGTTCGAACTCGTCTTCGACGACACGCACGGCGTCGTCGACTCGTTTTCTTACCGCGGCCGCGAACTCCTCGAAGACGGCCCGCGCGTCGGGATGTGGCGCGCGCCGACCGATAACGACCGCGGCCTCCCCCTCTCCCGGACGTTCCTCACGACGATGGTGCGACGTCACGAGGCGGGGGAGACACTCGACGCGGACGACGTCCGGACCGTCGGCTTCGCGCAACTGTGGCGCGAACACGGCCTCGACAGCCTCCGATTTCGGACCGACGGCGTCGAGTACGAGGCGAGCGACAACCGCGTGCGCATCTCCGTTGAGGGTCGACTCGCGCCGCCGATATTCGAGCACGGCTTCGGCGTCGAACAGGAGTACGCGATAGAGAGCGACGGCACGGTCAGCGTCGAGACGCGCCTCGACCCCGAGGGCGACCTTTCGGCGCTGCCGTCGCTCCCGCGCCTCGGCGTGGACCTGACGCTCGGCGACGAGTTCGACCGGACGACGTGGTACGGCCGTGGTCCGGGGGAGTCTTACGCCGACAGCAGGGAGGCCGCGCTTCTCGGCCGGTACGAGGCGTCCGTCGACGACCTCCACACCCCGTACGTCGCACCCCAGGAGAACGGTAACCGGACCGACACCCGTTGGGTCACCTTCTCGGACGACGGCGGCGTCGGCCTCCAAGTCGCCGGCGGCGAGTCGTTCGACTTCTCCGCGCATCGCTACACCACCGCGGACCTCGAAGCGGCCGCACACCGGAACGAACTCCCCCGTCGGGACGCCGTCCACGTGACGCTCGACGCCGCACACTGCGGTCTCGGGTCCGGCAGTTGCGGGCCGGCGACGCTCGAACGCTACCGGGTCGAACCGGAACCGACGGCGTTCACGTTCGCGTTCCGCCCGTTCTCCGTCGACGCCGCGTCGGTCCGAGGACGGTACTGAGTCGGGTGACCGGCGGCCGGCGTTAACTATTGGAGAACGGCTGGCGGCGGGGTCCCGGCTCCGTCGACGAACGACTTTTGCTCTCCCACTCCGTGTGACGAGACGCCGTGGCACGAACCGAGATCAAATCGACAGCAACCTGTTTCGCCATCATCGAGGCCGTTCGGACCAACGGAGACGCCGGTATCAGCGAACTCGCTCGCGACGTGGGCGTTTCCAAGAGCGGCGTCTACAAGCACGTCCAGACGCTCTCCCGACTCGGGTACCTCGTCCGTCAGGGGGACAGATACCACCTGAGCCTCCGCTTTCTGACGCTCGCGACGCGGGCGCGGGAGCGCCTCCCGTACGACGTCGCCGAACCGGTCGTCGCCCGGTTGGCGGAGACGACCGGACACGCCGCTCACTTCTCCGTCCGGGAGAACGACCGGGTGGTCTACGTCTGTCGCGCCGACCCGTCCGAGTCGGCCCCCGCGGAGCGAACCGAAGGGGAAATCGCACCGTTGCACGCGACGTCGGACGGGAAGGCGATACTCGCCAACCTCGACAAGGAGACGCGCGGAGGGATTCTCGACCGGACGGGACTGCCGGCGTGCACCGACAAGACCATCACCGACCGGTCGGCGCTGGACCGCGAACTGCAGTCGATACGCGACAGGCGGGCGTCGTTCGACCGCGAGGAGTACGTCCGCGGGTGTCAGTCCGTGGCGTCCCCGGTCCTCCGGGACGACGGGACGCCCGTCGGAGCGGTGAGCGTGGCGGGGGACGTCCAGCAGATGTCCGGAAAACGGCTGGAAGAGGACGTGGTCGGACTGACGATCTCCGCGGCGAAGCGCATCGAAAAGGAAGTGCGAGGACCGTCGTCCGTTTCCTAATGGTAAACGAACGACGTTCGGCCGGCCGTTCGATGAGCGATGATTCATACCGAACTTTTACCATAGTTCGGTGCATTCGCACCCCCTTTGTGAGTCCAGAGAGTTCGGAAGCCCTCCGCGACTCGTTCTCCGATAGTTAACGGGCTCCCACAGTCGGCTGATGCGACCGGCGTACACGGAGGATATCGACACGAGGCTAACGAACGTCGAGTACGGATACGGAAAGACCAGCTTCCGTTACAGCTGTAGACTTGTAATTTTAGGATGCCTGCCGAGCTCTTCTCGTACACCGGTTTCGGGGGGAAAACAGAGGGAAGAGACGTTGCACGAGGCTATATACCGACAAGCGGGACTCCGAGCGAAAGCTATAACAGTACCCGACGGCGATTCGAACTATGTTCACTCATAGAGAACGGCTGTCGAAACAGCCCGACGTGGGGGTCGTCGAGAGTACGAGGTGCGACGGTAGGCGAGAGGTGAGCCTGTGACCGACGACTACCCGGTGAAGGCGACGCACACGAGCGTCCGGGTGCTGCGGGCGGTGATGGAGGCGCACGGCGTCGGCGTCTCCGAACTCGCGCGCCGGTTGGACCTCTCGAAGAGCGCGGTCCACAAGCACCTGCGGACGCTCACCTCCCTCGGACTGCTCGCCCGCGAGGGAGACGACTACTACCTCGGACTGGGCTTCTTGGAGTTCGCAGCGGCGGCGCGCGAGCGTTTCCCCGTTTACGGGGTGGCGCTGCCGGCCGTCGAGCGACTCGCGGAGGTGTCGGGGTGCGTGGCGACACTCGTCGTCTATGAGTCGGGTCGCGGCGTCGTCGTCGCACAGACCTGCGGGGACGACGCCCTCGCCCCGCCGGTGAGCGAGGGCGACGCCGTCCCCCTGCACGCGACGGCGGGCGGCAAGACGATACTCGCCTACCGTCCCGCCGAAGAGGTCGACCGGGTCGTCGACGACGGCCTCGACGCCGTCACCGAGAACACCATCACCGACGGGGACCGACTGCGCCGAGAGCTTCGGTCGATTCGGGACCGGCGGGTGGCGTTCGACCGCGAGGAGAGCGCGACGGGGTGGCAGAGCGTCGCCTCCCCCGTCACCGACTCCCGGCAGCGCGCCGTCGCCGCCGTGAGCGTCTCCGGCCCGACCGACCGGATGTCCGGCAAGACGTTGGAGGAGGACATCACCGGCCTCGTCGTCAGCACCGCGAAATCCATCGAGAACGACCTCCTGTGAGTTTTCTTCGACGGCTGATAGATTTACTCGACCACCTATGTTTCTATCTCAGCCGATTATAGAATTGTACTCGGCAGCTGTCGAGCGACATTTTCGTGTCTGGTATTCTATCTGATAATCTATGTTCGTATTTCAGAATAGAGTCTTTTCTTCGACCGTTCGAGGCTCGTACGAACTGAAAGTTGCGCCGAACGCGGAATCACGAGTGTGAGTCACGCGGTAGAACCCCTCGTTCGGACGGCCCGAACGACTACCAGAGGGGAGGGTCTTTCGGGAACGTGAACCGGAAATCGTCAGACTCGGAGGGGACATGACGCGCCACGACATCACGTTCGACCGCACCGTCGACGCCGTCGCGGATCTCGGATTGGATCCCGACGAGGGAGCCGTCGTCGACGAGACGCTGGCATCGGTCGAGCCCGGAACCCGCGTCGAGTTCCCGACGGGACGGTACCGTATCGACTCCTGTTGGATTCGGTCCGACAACGTCGGCCTCGTCGCCGCCGACGGCGCCGACCCCGTGTTCGTCCCGGCCGAACCCACCGCCGAGTCGGAAGACTGGACGCTGCTGTTGAAGACCGGCGGCGACTACGTCGTCTCGGGGGTGGAGTTCGACTTCACCCGGGAGGGGTACGGCGGGTCGCTGCGACTCATGGCCCGCGAGGGCGACTTCCACGTCGAGGACGTCCGCGTCCGGGGCATCGCTCCCGACTCGGTGGACGGATTGGCGGTCGCCGTCGACGACCCCGACGGCGTCGGAACCGTCGAACGGTTCTACGCCCGCGACGGGAGCGGCTACGACTCGCCGTCGCACGGCATCTTCGTCGCCGACTCCCACGCGGGCCGCCTGGACGTGGTCGACTGCGAGGTGTGGAACTGGTCGGACAACGGCCTCTACGCGTCCTCGCCCGGATACGTCGGCTCCTACGGGGGGACGGAGACGACCGAACGCGGCGACGGCGAGGTGCACGTCCTCGGCGGCGTCTACAAGAACAACAACATCGCCAACGTCCGAATCGGGACGACCGACTCCTCGGTGAAAGGCGTCACCGTCGTCAACGAGCGCAACCCCTCGGGCGACACGTGGGACTCCCGCGGGTACGACATCATGCCGCGGTCGGGCAGCGAACCCGACCCCGTCGTCAACGCCCGCGGCATCTGGCTGGCCAACCGAACGAACCTGCTCGTCGAGGACTGCGACGTCCACATGGAGACGGGACGCGCCTCCGGCGCCATCGTGGTCGGGAACAGCGTCGGCGCCGCCGTCGTCAGGGACACGCGCGTCCGCGTTACCTCGGACGACGTGGGGCAGGTCGTCGGCGCCGGGTCGCCGAACGTCCAGTGGGACGACACCCGTATCACGTTCTCGAACGTGTCGGTCACGGGCTACGGCGGGTCCGGGGGCGCGGCGGTCCGCGTTCGCGGCCGCGACGGGACGGTATTCGACGGCTGCTGTCTCCGGTTAGACGCCGACGGACAGCACGGCGTCGTGTTCGAGGACGGCGCCGGTCAGTTCAAGGACACGCGAATCAGTTGTTCGGGCGAGGCCGTCGTCGGCGCCGACGCGACGGGCGTGACCGCCGCCGACTCCTGTCCTCTGCCGGACGTCGGCGGTCGCTGAGGGCCGGTCCTCCTCCGGGAGGTACTCGCGTTCCCACTCGACCGCTTCGGGGAACCCCGAGAACTCGTGGGGGCTCCCGACCGGCGTCTCCCCGAACGCGTCGTCGATGCCGCGCATCGCCGCGACGGGGTCGGCGGCGAACGCCTCGAGGCCGAGTGAGCGAGGGCCGTCCGATTCAGAGCACGAACGGGCCGCGCTGTCGAATCGGGTCGCCGTGCGGGCGACCGGAGACGGCGACGACGCGGAGACCGTCCTCGTTCCGGAGTTCGACCGGTCGCGTCTCGGCCACCGGGAGCACGTCCCCCGCGCCGAACGCCTCGCCGTCGACCGTTCCCGACCCCGAGACGCCGTAGACGAACCCCGCTCGGTTCTCGGGGGCGTCCCACGTTCACGCGTCGTCCACGCGGACGTCGAGGTACTCCATCGGCGTCTCGGGAGAGAGCGGCGACCCCTCGCCGACGACCGTCGTGACCGTCGCTCCGTTCCGGTCGACCGTCGGGAGTTCCGCCGCCTCGGCGTCCGCGTACGACGCGTCCATCCCTTTCTTCTCCCGAGGGAGGTTCACCCAGAGTTGGAGACCGCTGCACCCCGCGCCGTCGGCCGGGAGTTCGGCGTGTTCGATGCCCGACCCCGCGACGACGTGCATCGCACTTCCCGCCCGGGCGACGTGGGAGACGCCGAGGGAGTCCTCGTGGGCCATCCCGCCGTCGAGCATGTAGGAGACGATTTCGAACCCGCGGTGCGGATGCATCGGGAATCCGGTGTCCGGGTCGATGTAGAACCGCTCGAACAGGACGAACGGGTCCAGGTTCGAGGGGTAGCCGTTCGTCGGAAACGCGCGGTTCGAGTTCACGCCGGTTCCGTGCCGGACCGTCTCTCCGGCGACCGGTCCCGCGGCCGCGCTCTCGGCGGCGTACTCGTCCATACTCGACGGAATGTCGCCGTCGCTGATAACGGTCTCGCAAGCGGAAGTTCGGCGGCGGGTCGGACCGTTCCTCTCGGCGCGGCGACGACTATTTGCGCGTCTGTCGAGTACGTCGGTCCGATGGACGACGGAACGCGGATCGCGAGCGTCGACGACGTGCCGGCGACCGGGTCGTATCTGTTCACCGCCGAGGACGCCTTCACCAACGAGCGAGAGGTCATCCTCGTGCGGTGCGAGGAGGACCCCGGCGTCGAGGCGTGGGTGAACAACTGCACGCACGAGGACCAACGACTGGACCGGGGGTCCGGCGCCGCCATGCGGGACGGACAGATAATCTGTCCGCGGCACGGGTCGATGTTCGACGCCTGTTCGGGCGCCTGCGACAACGGCGAGGCCGCCGGGACGACCCTGCCGGACGTCGACGTCGCGGCGGAGGAGGGGAGCGTCTACCTCGTCGACGACAACTACAGCTACCTGCACGAGGGCGGCGTCCAGAGGGACGACGGACCGAGTTCCTCCTCGCACATCGGGTTCTGAGCGCGGGCGGACGAGTCCGCGAGTATAAGACCTCGGCCGTCGAACGTGACCGTATGGACTCGTCGGCCGAATCCGGTTCTTCTGCGGAGACGAGGGAGGCAATCATGGAGGCGACGTTCCGGGCGCTCAGCAAGCACGGCTACAACGACCTCCGGATGCGGGACATCGGCGAGGAGTTCGAGATGAGCAGAACGCTCATCCACTACCACTACGACGGCAAGCACGACCTCATCTCGGCGTTCTTGGAGTACGTTATCGAGCAGTACGAGGGGAGCGTGCGCGTCGAGGAGAACGCCGACCCGCTGACCGAACTGAACGCACGCATCGACCAGTGCCTGTTCGGCCCCGAGTTCGACAGCGACTTCGGGCACTGGGAGCGGATGAAGGTGTACCACGAACTGTTCTCGCAGGCGCAACACAACGAACGCCACCGCGAGGTGTTCAACGACCACTACGTCGCCATCCGCGACAGCATCACGCAGGTCATCGAACGCGGCATCGAGGAGGGGGCCTTCCGACCGGTCGACGCCGAGGAGACGGCGCAGTTCATCACCGACGTCATCCACGCCGCCCGCGCGCGGCGCATCTCGCTCGGCCACGAGGACGCCCCCGACCAGGCGCGGCGGAGCGTCCACCAGTTCGTCCTCGCGTCGCTGCTCGAACCGGAGTTCGTCGTCTCCTCGCGGCAGAAGACGACCGGACCGGCCGAATAGACCGGAGTCGCCCGCTTCCCCCTGAATCGCTCGCGTTCTTCTAGACAGTCTCCGCTGGACTTGACCGAACGGTAAACCGCCGCGTTCGCTGACGTCCCGCGCGAGTCGGGCGACCGGTCCGTCGGACGGGCGAGGTCTCCCGTTCGACGCACCCGTCCGCGGGTACGCGCGGTCGGGTTCCGACGTCGGCGGTCGTCTCGGCCGGTCACGCACTCGAACCGACAGCTGTCGACGGCGGTTGGACCGGTCTCACAACAAAAACCGTCAACAATCTCCGGTAACGGTAGCGATTTGATAGTTTACCACTTGGTCAAACACGGATTATCATGGGAGAAATTGGCGGCATCCATCACGTAACGGCGTTCGCGAGCGACGCGCAAAAGAACCTAGACTTCTTCAGGAAGGTTCTCGGACTGCGATTCGTCAAGCGAACCGTCCGTTTCGACATCCCGGAGAAAATATACCACCTCTACTACGGGGACGAGGTGGGGTCGGCGGGGTCGATTGTCACGTTCTTCCCCATTGAGGACATGGAACAGGGTTCGATCGGCAAGGGCGGACTCAGCGGGTGCGGGCTGGTCATCCCCGAGGGGTCGGTCGACTACTGGACGGACCGCTTCGAGGACCACGGCGTCGAACACGTCGTCACCGACCGCTTCGACGAGACGGCCATCGAGTTCACCGACCCCGACGGCACCCCGTTCGAACTCGTCACCGGCGAATCCGATATCGAACCGTGGGACGGCGGCGACGTACCGGGCGAACACGCCATCTGCGGCCTGCACAGCGTGACGGTCCACTCGAACGACCCGGCTGGCACGTTCCGCGCGCTGGAGACGATGGACTGGAAGCGCGTCGGCCGGCAGAACTACCCGCAGGCGGGCGACCGCGTCCGGTATCAAGCACCCGGCGACGGAACGGGCGCAGAGTTCGTCGACGTGCTCATCCGACCGAACGCGCCGCAGGGCGTCATGGGGACCGGGACGTTCCTCCACGTCGCCTTCGACGCCGGCGAGAAGTGGGAGCAGAAGGAGTGGAGCAATCGGTTCCGCGAGGAGGGGCTGATAACAACCTCACGGAAGGACCGCGATTACTTCTGGTCGATGTACTTCACCGAACCCGGCGGAGCGGTGTTCGAGTTCGCGACCACCGGGCCGGGCGTGACGCTCGACGAAGACGTCGACGAACTGGGCGAGAACCTCAAAGTCCCGGATTGGCTCGACGTCGACATCGACTACATCGACGAGCAACTGCCCGACATTACGGTCGACTGACGGGGTCGGTCCCAGTCTCACCGGCACTCGAAGCGCTCTCCGACCGCCCGCTGATTTCCGACGCGCGTCCCGACACTCGATACCCGATACCAGACAGACGATGGACACCAACTACCCGACGAAGCGACCGACCGACGCAGCGTTCCGGACCGGGGAGGCCCCCGAACCGTTCCCACCGGAATTAACGAACGTCCCGTGGATAGACGTACACAACCACGCGCACACGCTCTCGTGGAACGAGCGCGAGCAGTTCGCGCTGAGCGGGTGCCAGGGGATGGTGATGATGGCGGCGGCATACTACTGGACCCCCTACAAGCCGGTGGCCGCCGAAGACGTGCGGTATCTGTGGGACGACGCGCTCAACCGCCTCCCGCAGATACGGCGCTCGCACGTGTTCGACGCGAAACTCGGCGTCGGCGTCCACACGGGCGCGCGCGTCGAAGACTCCGAGGAACTGCTCGACGTCATGCCCGAGTACTGCGCGCTGGACGAAGTCGCGGCCGTCGGCGAAATCGGTATCACCGCCTCCCAGCACGTCTCGGCGTGGCCGCTCGAAGAGCAGAAGGAGGTGATGCGCCGACAGATGGAGATAGCCGCCGACCACGACTTGCCCGCCGTCGTCCACACGCCACCGGACCTCGAAAACGTGGACATCCCGTACCGTAAGCGGGGGACCATCCCGGGCTACGAACTCGACATGAGCTACCAGCAGGACCCGGTCCTCGAAGCCGAGGACGTCAAGCGGGCGGCGACGGAACTCGACGTCGAACTGGCCGGAGAGGCCGGCCTCGCCGAGGACAAGGTAGTGCTGTCGCACGCCGACCAAGGCATCGCGCCCTACGTGCTGGAGAACACCGACTGCTATCTGAGCTTCACCGTGAGCTACCCGTGGCTGCTCGGCGTGACGCCCCGCGACGTGGCCGAGGTGGTTCTGGAGTACGGACCCGAACGCGTCCTCGTGGAGACGGACAGCGCCGGCATCCTCCGCAGCGACGTGTTCTCGTTCAAGCGGACGATATTCGAGCTCTACCGGATG